>JBEEIS010000125.1:0-4013 GCA_041169755.1 Pseudomonadota bacterium
TGCTTGCCCACTTCTTCCAGCGTGTGGTCGGTGGACATCTCGATGCCAAAGCGCATGCGCAGCACCTTGGCTTCGCGCGGGGTGAGCGAATCGAGGATGTCCTTCACCACGTCACGCAGGCCCGCCTGCATGGCCGCCTCGATGGGCGCGGTGTTGTTGGTGTCCTCGATGAAGTCGCCCAGGTGGGAGTCGTCATCATCTCCGATGGGGGTTTCCATCGAGATCGGCTCCTTGGCGATCTTCATGATCTTGCGGATCTTGTCCTCGGGGATCTCCATCTTGGCCGCCAGGATGCCGGCGTCCGGCTCGAAGCCGAATTCCTGCAGGTGCTGGCGCGAGATGCGGTTCATCTTGTTGATGGTCTCGATCATGTGCACCGGAATGCGGATGGTGCGCGCCTGGTCCGCGATGGAGCGGGTGATCGCCTGGCGGATCCACCAGGTGGCGTAGGTCGAGAACTTGTAGCCGCGGCGGTATTCGAACTTGTCGACCGCCTTCATCAGGCCGATGTTGCCCTCTTGGATCAGGTCCAGGAACTGCAGGCCGCGGTTGGTGTACTTCTTGGCGATGGAGATCACCAGGCGCAGGTTGGCCTCGATCATCTCCTTCTTGGCGTCGCGCGACGCGCGCTCGCCAGCGTTCATGCGCTTGTTGATCTCCTTGAGCTCCATCAGCGGCACGACCACGCGAGCCTGGATATCGGCCAGCTTCGTCTGCAGCTCCTGGATCGGCGGGATGTTGCGCGCGATCACCGTGCTCCAGGGCTTGCCAGCCGTCGCCTGTTTTTCAACCCACTTGGGATTGAGCAGGTTGGGCGGGAAGTCCTTGATGAAGGTCTCCTGGGGCATGCCGCACTTGTCCACGATGATGCGGCGCAGTTCGCTTTCCTTTTTGCGCACATCCGCGACCTGGGTGCGCACCATGTCGCACAGCTTCTCGATGGTCTTGGCCGTGAATCGGATGGTCATCAGCTCTTCGGACAGGGCGGCTTGGGCCTTCGCGTAGGCCGGGGTGCCGTAGCCTTCCTTGTCGTAGACCTTGTGCACCTTCTCGAACAGGCTGGCGATCCGGTCGAAGCGCTCCAGTGCCTGGGTCTTGAGCTCTTCGAGCTTCTTGGTCAGGGCCTTGGAACCGCCGTTGCCGTCGTCGTCGTCGTCGGCGTCGAACTCGTCGAAGTCTTCCTCGGCCACGTAGTCGTCGGCCTCATTGGGGTTGGAGAAGCCGTCGACGATGGTGGAGATCACCACCTTGCCTTCGCGGATCTCGGCAGCCATGCGCAGGATCTCGGCGATCGTGGCGGGCGAAGCCGAGATGGCTTCCATCATGGCCTGCAGGCCACCTTCAATGCGCTTGGCGATCTCGATCTCGCCTTCGCGCGTGAGCAGTTCGACCGTGCCCATCTCGCGCATGTACATGCGTACCGGGTCGGTGGTGCGGCCGAATTCACTGTCGACGGTGGACAGGGCGGCTTCGGCTTCTTCCTCGGCTTCCTCGGCGGTGGCTGCGGTGGGCGTGGTGTTATTGAGCAGCAGCATCTCGGCGTCGGGCGTCTGTTCGTAGACGGCGACACCGAGGTCGTTCAGCATGGTGACCACCACCTCGAGGGTCTCGGCCTCGACCAGCTTCTCGGGCAGGTGGTCGGTGATCTCGGAGTGGGTGAGGTAGCCGCGGGTCTTGCCCAGCGTGATCAGGGTCTTCAGGCGCTGGCGGCGCTTGAGCATCTCTTCTTCGGTGAGGACGGTTTCGTCCAGGCCGAATTCCTTCATCAAGGCGCGCTCCTTCGCCTTGCTGATCTTCATGCGCAGGGGCTTGACCTTTTCGGTGGTCTCGGTCGAGGCCTCTTCGGCGAACTCGGCCTCCATGTCGGGCACGTCGTCTTCCTCGGCGGCCGGCTTGCCGGCGGCCTTGGGCTTGCGTCCGCGCTTGGCGGGCGCCTTGGGCGGGGCTTCGGATTCAGCGGCGGCAGCCTTGGGCGGACGGCCGGGCTTTTTCTTCAGCACTTCGGCGGCCGCGGCCGCAACGGCCTTGGCGGGTTTCTTGGTCTCTTCCTTGGCAGCGACGGTCTTGCTGGTCTTGGCGGAGGCTTTGGTGGCGGGCACTGGCTTGGCTTTCGTTGCGGGCTTGGCGGGCGCCTGGGCCTTCGCTGCAGGCTTGGCGGCCTTGGGCGCGGGCTTGGCGGCGGGCGAAGCGGGTTTGATCACTTTTTTCGCAACGGGTTTCACAGCCGTCTTAGTGGACTTGACTGGCTTTTTTTGAGCTGGCATGGACGAGTACCTCGGAACTGCAACATCAGAAGGAACACGGGTGCGCCAAGAAACCCGGCGCAAGAGACAGGCGACCGCGGCATCACCGCAGTCGACTCAGAGGCAAGATGGGAGGGCGAACATTTGGAGTGCAGCCCTTGCGGTGAGGGTGGCCAAGGATGCGCGGTCTACGCGCGCTGTGTGTCACAGCTGGCCGGGTCCGGAGGTGCTGCTGTCGCTCTTGCCGATAGCAAACCGAGGATTATACCGGTTTCCTCTGGCTGCAAGAGGGGCTAACCCGGGGTCCGGGTCCGCGCGACCAGCTCTCGCAACCTTTCGTAGGCCTGCGGGTCGGTGGCAGCGCGCGCCGACAGGGCTTTCATCTCCTGCGCCCGGCGCTGCTGGTGCTCCAGGGCCAGGATGTGGCCCAGCTCGCCTGGGTCGGCCTCGATGTCGGCCGGCAGGCGGGCCATCAGGCCCAGCGCGAAGGCCTCATGCTCGTGGCCTTGCAGCGCCTGGCGCAGCGTGTCCCAGGGTTGGGGGCCGTGGTCCTGCATGCGCGCGTCCAGCCATACGAAGAGGGGCCCGTAGGGCGCAGCCAATTCGCACAACAGGTGGTGGTCGTCGTTGGACAGGCGCGTCCAGGCGACGGGGGCAGCCAACAGGATCTGCAGGGCCCGGTCGGCGCGGCCGGGCGGCAGGGTTCGGCCCGGGGTACGCCGCGGGGCGGTCGTCGCGTCGGGCCGCCGGCGCGGGGTCGGTGCCCCGCCAGGGCCGGTCGTCGGTCGTTGTCCGGACCAGAGGCTGGCCAGCTCACGGGCGTCGAGCTGGGCATGGTCGGCCAGCTCGGCCAGCAGCTGGCGCTTGAGGGCGCCGTCGGGCAGGAGGCTCCACAGCGGCTTGGCGTTGGCCATCATGTGGGCCCGGCCTTCGGCGGTGGACAGGTCACAGCCCTCGCGCGCGCTGTCCACCAGGAAGCGGGACAGGGGCGTGGCATCGCCGATGTAGCGCGAGAAGGCGTCAGGACCGTGCGCGCGGATATAGCTGTCGGGGTCGTGCTCGGGCGGCAGGAACAGGAACTTCACCGAGCGCACGTCGGTGGCATAGGGCAGGGCGCCTTCCAGGGCCTTGCGCGCCGCGCGCCGGCCCGCTGCGTCGCCGTCGAAGCTGAAGACCACGCTGTCGGTGAATCGAAAGAGCTTCTGCACGTGGTCCGTGGTGCAGGCGGTGCCCAGGGTGGCCACCGCGTTCGGGAACCCGAGCTGGGCCAAGGCCACCACGTCCATATAGCCCTCGGTGACAAGCACGAAGCCCTTGTCCCGCAACGCCTGGCGCGCCTCGTACAGGCCATAGAGCTCGCGCCCCTTGCTGAAGACGGGGGTCTCGGGGGAGTTGAGGTACTTGGGCTTCTCGTCGCCCAGCACGCGCCCGCCAAAGCCGATGCACTCGCCCTTGACGTTGCGGATCGGGAACATGACGCGATCACGAAAGCGGTCGTAGCGCTTGTCGTCTTCTTCGTGGACGATGACCAGGCCGCTCTCGGCCAGCAGCGGGTCGTCGTATTCGGGAAAGACGCTGGCCAGGCTGCGCCAGCCCTCGGGCGCATAGCCCAGGCCGAACTGCTTGGCGATCTCGCCGGAGAGCCCGCGGCCCTTGAGGTAGGCGATGGCGCGAGGCGAGTTCTTCAGGTGCTTGCGATAGGCCTCGCCGGCCTTCTCGAGCACGTCGGTGAGCGTGGCCTGCTTCTCGCGCTGCTGCGCGGCGAGGGCG
>JBEEIS010000126.1:0-7129 GCA_041169755.1 Pseudomonadota bacterium
GCGCCGACGGCCTGATTGCGGTGGCGGCGGGCGCAGGCGGTCATGCCGGCACCAAGAGCCCCTTCGCGCTGGTGCAGGAGATCCGCCAGTGGTTCGAGGGGCCGATCGCGCTCTCGGGCTCCATTGCCACCGGCGGTGCGGTGCTGGCGGCCCAGGCCATGGGCGCCGACTTCGCTTACATCGGATCCGCCTTCATCGCCACGCACGAGGCCCGGGCCTCCGACGCCTACAAGCAGGCCATCGTCGATTGCAACAGCGACGACATCGTCTACTCCAGTCTGTTCACGGGCGTGCATGGCAACTACCTCAAGCCCTCGGTGCGTGCCGCGGGTCTGGACCCCGACAATCTGCCCGAGTCCGACCCCAGCGCGATGAACTTCGGCGGCGATGCCAAGAAGGCCTGGAAGGACATCTGGGGTTGCGGCCAGGGCATTGGCGCCGTGGATGCCGTCACGTCCACCGCCGATTTGGTGGCACGTCTGGCGCGCGAGTACCGCGAGGCGAAGGCGCGGCTGTGCGCCTGAACGCCTGCACGTGTCCGATGGTCTGCGCGCCGGCCAGCGCCTGCCCGGCGGCGCGAGGTGCACCCTGTATTTCTGAAAGCTGAAGCGTAGAACTGTTGAGAAGATGAATTGAGGAAGGTCCCCTAGCATCCCGGGCGATTTGCCCTGGGACTGCTCGTTGCCTCTCCGATTCGCCTTCATCCTTTCGCGCCGCGTCGCCGCCTGCCTGCTGGCGGGTCACGTGCTGATCGCCGACGCGCAGCCGGTCCCCACAGGCGACCCCGGTTCGCATGAGTGGTTGCGCCAGCAGGAGCGCGAGCGGCAACTGCGCCAGCAGCAGCGGACAGTGCCCGATGTGCGCTTGGGGCCCGGGCCGCAGGCCATTGGCGGCCAGCGCCTGCCAACGGACGAAGCGCCGTGCTTCATCGTCACGCGCATCGTGCTCGAGGGCGAGGCAGCCGACGAGTTTTCCTGGGCGCTTCCGGCGGCCGATCACACGGACGACGGGCGCAGGGATCCCGCCCACGGCCGCTGCCTGGGGCGTCAGGCCATCGCCCTCGTCATGCAGCGGGTCCAGGGCGCCATCCTCGCGCGAGGCTTCGTCACCACCCGCATCCTGACCCCGGCGCAGGACCTCTCGGAGGGCACGCTGCGGCTGGCACTCCTGCCCGGGCGCATCGGCGCGATCCACCTCCAGCACGATGCGCAGGGGCGGGGAACGCTCTGGAACGCCATGCCTGCGGCGACCGGCCAACTCCTGAACCTGCGGGATATCGAGCAGGCCCTGGAGAACTTCCAGCGGGTACCCACCGTCGAGGCCGACATCCAGATCACCCCTTCGGAACCCGCGCCGGGCCGTCCCGAGGTGCGGCCTGGCGAGAGCGATCTCTCGATCCAATGGAAACAGCGCCTGCCGTTTCGCCTGGGCCTGTCGGTGGACGACAGCGGCTCGCGCGCCACAGGCCGGATCCAGGGCGCTGTGACGTTCTCCTATGACAACGCGTTCGACCTCAATGACCTGTTCTATCTGAGTATCGTCCAGAGCCTCCAGGCGCTGGGAGATGACGTAGCCGCCGGTCCTGGCGGGCAGGGCACGCGGTCCCGCATGGCGCACTACTCGATCCCGTTCGGGCGCTGGTTGCTCGCCGTCCATGCCAGCAGCAACCGGTTCTTCCAGCGCGTGGTGGGCGCCACGCAGGACTATGTCTACAGCGGCGAATCGCACACCCAGGATGCCCGGCTGTCTCGCCTAGTGCACCGGGACGCCACCGCCAAGAGCCATGTCTTCCTGCGTGGCTGGCGCCGGGCGTCGAACAACTTCATCGACGACACCGAAGTCGAGGTCCAGAGGCGTCGAACCGCTGGCTGGGAGCTGGGTGCGCAGCATCGCCGGCAGATGGGGCGGGCGAGCCTGGATCTGGGCCTGGCGTATCGGCGCGGCACGGGCGCCCTGCAGGCGCTGTCGGCACCCGAAGATGCCTTTGGCGAAGGCGCCTCCCGTCCGCGCATCCTCACTGCGGATGCGTCGTTCGTCCTGCCGCTGGAGTGGGGTGCGCAGCGAGGTCGCTACGGTGCGACCGCCGCTGCGCAATGGAGCCCGCAGGCCCTGGTGCCCCAGGACCGGTTCGCCATCGGGGGGCGCCACACGGTGCGCGGCTTCGATGGCGAGAGCTCGCTGTCCGCGGCGCGCGGTCGCTGGCTGCGTCAGGAGCTGGGCTGGCAGCTGGGCGCCAGCGGCCAGGAGCTCTTCGTGGGCCTGGACCATGGACGGGTCGGCGGTGCGGGCAGCGACAGCCTCGCCGGCACGCGCCTGACCGGGGCGGTCTTGGGATGGCGTGGGGGCTACCGCCAGGCCAGCTGGGATCTGTTCGCCGGTCGTCCTCTGCGCAAGCCCGGGCTGTTCCGTACGGCGGACCGCACGGCGGGCTTCAGCTTTCATCTCTCGTTCTGACCCGAGGCGCGTCCGAGCATGCCCCTGCGTTTCCTGATCACCGCCCTTTCGTTCGGCCTGGCCTCCCTGGCGGTGCAGGCTCAGGTCGTGGCCGATCCCCAGGCCCCTGCGGGCCAACGGCCGACCGTGCTGCGGTCGGCCAATGGCGTCACCCAGGTCAACGTACAGACGCCCAGTGCCGCAGGCGTCTCACGCAATACCTACCGCCAGTTCGACGTTCCCGCCCAGGGGGTCATCCTGAACAACAGCCGCACCGACACGCCGACCGAGCTCGGCGGCTGGGTCCAGGGCAACCCCTGGCTGGCGCGGGGGCCGGCGCGGATTCTTCTCAACGAAGTTGTCAGCGCCGACCCCAGTCGGCTGGCCGGGCGCGTCGAAGTGGCGGGACAGCGCGCCGAGGTGGTGATCGCCAACCCCTCGGGCATCACCTGCAGCGGTTGCGGCTTTCTCAACGCCAGTCGCGCCACACTGACCACCGGTACCCCCGTCCTGGTGGATGGCGCGTTGCAGGGCTATCGCGTGCAGGGGGGGCACCTGGAGATCGGCGGGTCCGGGCTGGACGCGCGCGGTACGGACTACGCCGCCCTGATCGCCCGAGCCGTTCGGTTCAATGCGAATGTGTGGGCCCGGCACCTTGCGGTGGTGGCCGGTGCGAACGAGGTGGCAGCCTCCGTTGCGGCGGACGCACCTCCATCTTCGACGCCCCTGCCGGGGACAGGTCCTGCGCCTCGGGTGCTGATCGACGTGTCGGCGCTGGGCGGGTTGTATGCCGGCAAGATCTACCTCGTGGGCACCGAAGCCGGGCTGGGGGTCGTCCAGACCGGACGGATCCTGGCGAGCGACGACCTGGTGCTCCGTACCGATGGTTGGCTCACGCAGTCGGGCCGCCTGGAGGCGGGCAAGACCCTGCACCTCGAGGCGGGAGGTCTGGACAACAACCGCGGCGGCATCGCCGCCGCACGGGTCCAGGTTCTGGCTGATAAGGTGAGGAACCACGCGGGGGTGATCCTGTCCGATGAAGACCTGTGGATTGCCAGTCGCGGGAAGGTGGACAACGGCAGTGGCCTGATGGCGGCGGGCCGCGCGTTGCAGATCGATGCGCGGGAGCTGTCCGTGGGGCGTGCGGGCTCGGTGCAATCCAAAGGTTGGCTCTCGGTCAACGCCGGATCGGTCGACAACGCCGACGGCGGCACCTTCGCCGGCATGAGCACTCGCCTCATGGCGCGAGATCGATTCACCAACCGGGGACTCGTTGATGGCGCCTACACGCGCATCGACGCGGGTTCGATCCACAACCTGGGCACCGGCCGGCTGTTCGGCGATCGCTTGTCGATCGGCGCCGACACCCTCACCAACGACACCGAGACGGTCGGTGGCGTGCGTGCCGATGCGGTCATCGCGGCACGTGAACGTCTGGATATCGGCGTTCGCGAGCTGACCAATCGCGAACATGCGCTGATTTTCAGCGCGGGTACCGCCGATGACGCGATGACGATCGGTGGGAGTCTGGATGCCCAAGGCCGGGCCACCGGCCAGGCCGAGCAGGTGACCAACCGCTCGGCCACCATCGAGTCGATGGGCGGCCTGTCCCTGCACGCTCGGCGTCTGGACAACTCCAACGCGCACTTCGGCACGCACATCGTCCAGTCGCTGGAGCCTACACAGCGCGCCTACATCCAGCCCGAGGGCGGGGCCATGCTGCCCGCCGAACTGTTCAACTGGGAATCTTGGAGCCGGGCCGGGCGCTACCGCTACCGCAGCGATCCTCCGACGGGCGCTGGGGCTGTGCTCGGCCAGAGCCCGGTCCCGCGCGTGGGCGAGCAAGCCTGCACGGGCGAAGACGGCCAGGAGGTGTGCACGCGCCTGCCGGGCGCCGACTACCCGGCGGGTGATCCGGCATGGGCCTACTTCGGTCAGCCCGCTCCCGCGCCGGAACCTGCGCCGCCGACCCTGCCTGAGCCGGTCCCGCCAGACGCCAGCCGCGCGGCGTCCTGCAGCTCGGGGGGGCCGCCGCAGGACGCCACCACCTGCGAGGCCTACCGCACGGACCTGGCAACCTACCAGGCGGCTCACGCCGTGTACACCCAAGCATGGGCCGATCACACGGCCCAGCGCCAGGCCTGGCAGGCCGATACCGACGCACGCTACGCCCGGCTCGATGGGCTGATCGAGGCCTACAACGCCGGCTTCGCCCACCGTTACATCCAGAACTGGACCCAGTACCAGGTCACGCGCAGTGAGCGTGAGACCCGGGTGCTTCACTCGGATCCGGGCCGCCTCCTGTCGGGCGGGGACATGCACCTGGCCGGAGGCGAACTGGTGAATGACAAGAGCCAGATCGTGTCGGGAGGCGCCCTCACAGGAGACCTGGCGAACCTGAGGACGGTCGAGGCTGCGGGGCTGCGTATCGTGAGCGAGTCGGGTACCAGCCAGTACACCGCCAGTCGCTGGCGCGGGGGCTTCAGACGCTATCACCAGCGCGATTGGGGTCTCGTCGCGCCGTATGCGCCGGCCGACGAAGTCACGTCCTTCGTGCTCCCGGTGGCGCAGCGTCGGGAACACGCGGGCAGCCTGACCGGCATCGCCAGTCTGCCCACCCTCGCGACGCGCCCGGGAGTCATCGATCCCGCGGGGGCTCTGTCGGGCCTGTTCCAGCCCACGGCCGACACGGCCGCTCCATATTTCATCGAAACGGATCCGCGCTTCACCCAGCGACACCCTTGGCAGCAGATCATCCAGGCGCAGCGTGGCGGCCAAATAGACCCAGACCCGCAGCACAAGCGCTTGGGCGACGCGTTCTTCGAGCAGCAGTTGATCCGCGACCAGGTGCTGCGCCTGACGGGCCAGCGTTTCCTGGCCGGCTATGCCGACGACGAGACCCAGTACCAGGCCCTGCTGCAGGCCGGCACGACCTTGGCGCAGGCTCACAGACTGCGTCCGGGCGTTGCACTCACCGCCTCCCAGATGGCGCAGCTCACCACCGATGTGGTCTGGATGGTGCTGACCGATGTGGTCCTGCCCGATGGCCGCACGGTGCAGGCCTTGGTGCCGCATCTCCATGTGGTGAATAGGCCTGGACTGGACGCTGCCGGCGCACTGCTGGTCGGTCATTCGGTGGACTTGCGGCTGTCTGGTGACCTGGTCAACGAGGGCACGATCGCCGCGCGGGCCGACCTGGCAATCGAGGCCGACAACATCCACAACCTCGGGGGACAGCTGCAGGCCGATGCGGTCGCTGCGCAGGCGCGTGGCGACCTGTTGAATCGCGCAGGGGTGATCCAGGCGGGCCGGGTCCTGGGTGTCGAGGCTGGGCGTGACCTGGTCATCGAATCCACCACGCACACCCAGCGGGCGCAGGATGGCCTGTCCAGCGGCGAGCGCACGCACATCGACCGGCTGGCAAGCCTGTACGTGACCGGTCCTGGCGGCACGCTCCTGGCCCGTGCAGGTCGTGATCTGCGGATGGCAGGCGCGCACGTGGTCAACCGGCCGAGTGTCCCGGTGCAACTGGCCGGGGCCACCGTGATCGTGGCGGGGCGTGACCTCCTGCTCGAGTCGGTTCAGGAGTCCGGCAGCACCCGCACGGTGGCGAACGCAGGAAATTTCAGTGTCCACGCCCGCCAGTCGGATGCCGGATCGCGGATCGACACGCAGGGCGACCTCACCCTGGCCGCAGGGCGTGATGTCCGGGCGGTGGCGGCGACCGGCTCCAGCCAGGATGGCGAGGTGAAGGTCCTCGCGGGTCGCGACCTGGCCTGGGCTGCAGGGCGGGCACGCGAGCAACGTGATGAGGCCCGCCAGCTCACGCAGCGCGGCACCTTGTCCAGGACCACCACCACGACCCGGCACACGCTGGATGACACGGCCGCTGTGGCAGGTGTGCTGTCGGGTCGTACGGTGTCCGTGCAGGCGGGCCAGGACCTTCGGGTCACCGGCAGCCAGGTGGTCAGCACCGACGCCACGCGCCTGGCCGCCGGCCGTGACCTGACGCTCGACGCTGTGACGCAGTCGCGGGTATCGCAGTCCCTGCGCGATGAACGCAAGTCGGGTGTGTTCAGCTCGGGCGGTGTGGGGGTCACGCTGGGCGTGAGGCAGCAGACCGCCGAACAGGACAACGCCGCCACCACCGTCGCCGCCACCACCGTCGGCAGCACGGACGGATCGGTCGTCATCACTGCGGGCCAGGCCTACCGCCAGGTGGGCAGTGATGTTCTTGCACCGGAAGGCGACATCGCCATCGGCGCCGGACAGGTCGACATCGTCGAAGGGCGCGAGTCCAGCCGCACGCAGGTGCGGACCCGGTCACGGCAAAGCGGGGTGACGCTGGCCGTCTCCAACCCAGTGATCAGCGCGGCGCAGACGGCCCGCCAGATGGCGGATGCGGCCTCCCACACCCAGGACAGCCGTATGCAGGTCCTGGCGGCCGCCAGCACGGTGCTGGCCGTTCGCAGCGCCGCCAAGGCCCTGGCCGACCCCAAGGGGCAGCCGGCGCTGGCGGGCGGTGTGAACGTGAACATCAGCCTGGGCCGCAGCCACAGTGAAAGCCAGACCGTTCAGGTGACTGAGCAGGCCGTGGCCTCGTCCGTCGTGGCCGGCGGCAGCGCCGTGATCCGCGCCTCGGGCGCCGGGGCGGCGTCCGACCTCACGGTCCAGGGGAGCACCGTACAGGCGGAGC
>JBEEIS010000127.1:0-24486 GCA_041169755.1 Pseudomonadota bacterium
AGCTTCCAGTTGCCCGGAATGCGCTGGCGGTTGTAGCCCAGGATCTGCAGCTCGCGGCCACTGAACACGCGGTCGAAGTGCCCCAGCACGGCGGGGCCCAGGTAATCTTCAAAGGACTCGACCGATTCGTCGAACGAGGCGAACACCACGCCGCCCCGTCGCGCCACTTTCAGCCGGGTGAGGCCGTGGTCCTCGGTCTTGAAATCGGCCGGCATGCCGCCGTTGACCTTGCCATCCTGGCGTACGCCGCGGCGAAAGGGCACGCCCTGCAGGTTGCCTTCGAGGGTGTAGCTCCATTGGTGATAAGGGCAGACCAGTTCCTTGCGATTGCCATGGCGCTCTCGGCAAAAACGCATGCCGCGATGCGCGCAGACGTTTTCGATCACGTGGATCGCGTCGGGCGCGCTGCGCACCATGATGACCGAGCGTTCGCCCACTACCGTGCGCTTGAAGTCGCCCACATTCGGCACCTCGGCCTCCAGACCGATGTAGTTCCAATGGCCACGATAGAAGAAGCGCTCGAGTTCCTTGCGGTACAGCGCCTCGTCGGTGTAGGTCTTGAAGGGAATGCGGCTGATGCCATCGTTTTCCCAGCGCAGCTCGCCGGGAAACGCCTTCGCGTCTGTGGTCATGCCTGTGTCTCCTGTGCGCGCGCCGTGCGCGGCGCGCAGCGGGTTGTTCTTGTGTCTGGCCCGGGGGCCCGGGGTGCATCCTAGCAGCGCTGCGCCTGCCCGCCTGCTCGCATGCGACCGATGTTGCAGGCGGCTCACAACTTTGCGCCCCGGCGCGGGCGGGACCTTCCCTAGCATGGTGGCTGGCTCAATGACAGGGAACGGATCGTGGTCACTACAGCCCCCCCAGATACCCGCTCTCGGCCGGTACGTACCGAGTACGCCCGAGCGGCCACGGCCCACCCTCAGGAGATCACCCGAGCGGAGGCCGATTACCAGCGTTTTCGGGCCGCCTACCTGGAGATCGCCCGCAACGAACCCGGGCATGAGGTGGCCCTGGCCATGATCGGCGCCGACATGGACCGCGCCCACGCACGCCTGCAGGCGCTGATGGGGCTGCCGCGACTGCCCTTCACCCACGAGCCCAGCACGGTGGTGCGGCGCGAGGCCCTGCGCATCGCCGAGGAAAACCGCTAAGGCCCGGGTCATCCCCAGGGCGCCTGCCTGCTCCCGATGCCGATCCCCTACACCGTCGACCCGAGTCTGCACAGCGGCCCGCCCGCGTCTGCGTGGCTGGACGACGGCTTTCGGCCCCCCGCGCGCCGGGGCTCGGCGACGCACCCCGTCGAGCCCGAGACCCCCGAGCCGGGCACCCCCGAGCCCGAGCAACCCAATCCCTCGCACCTGCCGGTCGAACCCGAATTCGCGCCCGAGTGGCGCCCCGCCGAACCCGAAGACCCGGGCACCCGCCCGCCCTTGCCCTAGCTGTGGGTCGCCCAGCGCGCCGTGCAGCCATGCGCGACTGCCACGACGCCGAGCACCGACAGCGGTGAACGACAGGCACCTACAGGTCGTTCCTGTCCTGCTCGCGCACGATCCTCGCCACCCCCGGACCGAGCAAGGCTTGCGCGATGCCCTTCACTTTCACCGCCCACGAAGTCCATGCCTCGCAGTTCCTGCGGGTCGCGCAATCGGGCGCGGTACTTGCCAGCGCCGAGGACCTACGGCACTGGCTGGCCGGCGAGGTGCAGGCCCTGTTGCCGCACGATGCGGTGCTCGCTGCCTCCGGCGATTTCCGCAAAGGCCAGGCGCGTCTTGAACTCGCGGCGGGCCTGCCCCCAGGGACTGCGCAGGCGGCGGGCCTGGTGCCTCTGTTGCATGCCTTGCACGATTGCTGGGTGGCTGCTCGGCATGCGCCGAGCCCGGTCGATCTCGCCACCGGCCCCGGGCCGGTGATCCTGCCAGGCTTGCGCATTGCACTGGTGCATGGCACGCGCGACCCGGTGCCGGCGGGTGAGCGCATCGTCGCCGTCTTGCACGCCCGGCCCGCTGCGCCGAACGACGGCGAGGCGCGTGCCCTGGCCCTGCGCCTGTTGGTTCCCTTCATCGACGCGGCGTTGCGACGACTGTCCCTCGCGGCACCCCCCGGCGCGCAGGTACCGGCGCCGCGCCCGCTTGCGGCGGAACGCGGGCCGGCCAGTGCCGGCGCGGCCCTGAGCGAGCGCGAGCGCCAGATCATGTCCTGGGTCGCCATGGGCAAGACCAACCCGGAGATCGGCTGCATCCTGTGCATCAGCGAGTTCACGGTGAAGAACCACCTCAAAAGCATCTTCAGCAAGCTCGATGTCACCAATCGCGCACAGGCAGTGGCCAAGCTCACGCGGCTGACCGCTCATGCCTGAGGTCAGCTCGCTTTCTTCCGTAGCGGGGGCGCCGCCGCAGGGGCTGCAGGGAGCCATCGCTGCGCAGGGGGGTGATCGACTCTTGGGGCGCGCGCAGGGCCTGGTCGATCCGGTGGTGGCCGCCGTTTCGCTGTGGGTCCTGGTGTGGGCCTTTGAAGGCCCTCTCAGTGCGGAATGGGTGCTGGTCTCGGTGCTGGCCTTTGCGCTGTCCTTTCCCGGAACAGCACACACGCCGGCGCGCCTGGGCCCATGGGCGATGAGCCTGCTCGCCAGCTGGCTGTGGGTGGTGCTGGTGCTGCTGCTGGCGGGCCAGGTGACCGGCCAGTTGACTCGTCTGTCGCCGCGCGTGCTGCTGCATTGGCTGTGGGTGGTGCCTGTGCTGCAGCTGGCGGCGCATGCGGCGCTACGGCAAGCGACGCCCTGGTTGCTGCGGCTGCAGGGAGCGCCCCTGCGGGCAGTGGTGGTGGGCCTGAACGCTCAGGGTCTGGCGGTGGCGCATCGCCTGCACCAGAGCTCGCCGGCCGGCATCACGCTGGTGGGGTGCTTCGACGACCGGGACGCGACCCGTCTGGCGGCGCCAGGCGCCGGCGCGTGCCTGGGCACCCTGGCCGATGTGGCTGCTTTCATCAAGACCCACCGCGTGCACCAGGTGTATCTGTCCCTGCCCATGGCCTCGCAACCGCGTATCCGGGCCTTGCTGGAGGACCTGCAGGACACCACCGCCTCGGTGTATTTCGTGCCCGATCTGTTCGTGACCGACTTGATCCAGGGCCGCGCGGACTCGGTCTGCGGGCTGCCGGTGATCAGCGTGTGCGACACGCCGTTTCGCGGGCCGGCCGGCCTGATCAAGCGGGCCTCGGACCTGGTGCTGGCCAGCGCCATCCTGCTGCTGGTGTCGCCGGTGATGGTGGCCCTGGCCCTGGCGATCAAGCTCACGTCGCCCGGCCCGGTGATCTTCCGTCAGCGCCGCTACGGCCTGGACGGTCAGGAGATCGTCGTCTACAAGTTCCGCTCCATGACCGTGGCGGAGGACGGTTCCCGCATCGTGCAGGCACGACGCGGGGACGCACGCATCACGCCGCTGGGCGCCTTCATGCGACGTACCTCTTTGGACGAACTGCCGCAGTTCGTCAACGTGCTTCAGGGGCGAATGAGCGTCGTCGGCCCGCGCCCGCATGCGGTAGCCCACAACGAGCTGTATCGGTCGCAGATCCGAAGCTACATGGTGCGCCACAAAGTGCGACCGGGCATCACGGGCTGGGCGCAGGTGCACGGCCTGCGCGGTGAGACCCAGTCGCTGGCCCTGATGGAAGCACGCGTGCGCCTGGACCTCGATTACCTGCGGCATTGGTCGTTGGCGCTGGACCTGGCCATCATCGCGCGCACCGTGCGTCTAGTGTTCCGCGATTCGGCGGCCTACTGAGTCCGCCAGAGGCGGTTCCGCCTGGCCCGAATGGACCATTGCTGGGGTTGTGCCTGATCAATCACCATGCACCGGTACGGACAGCGAAAAGGACCCGGCGTGAAGACCTTCTCCACCAGCGCCTTCTTGGCAGTGATGCCTGCGGTGATGTCATCGGTGCCCACCTCGGTATGGGCTCAGGGACTCGAGGACGTTCCTCCTCCTGTACTGGCCTTGCACGCCGCGGTGACCGTGGAGCGCGACTCCAACATCCTGCGCGCCCCGGATGCCGTCTCCGACGAGATCGGCGTCTTCAGTGCCGGCCTGCGGCTGGACAAGCGCTACAGCCTGCAGCGGTTCACCCTGCAGGCGCAGGCCAACCGCTTTCGCTTTCGCGATTTCTCTAACTTGGACTACTCCACCCTCACCTACGACGGCGCCTGGAACCTGCAGTTCACGCCCCAGCTGCGCGGGGTTCTGAGTGCCGACCGGCGCCAGTACCGCGACATCACCAACGCCTCGGCCGCTTCCGGCGATGTGACCCTGCGCACCGAGCGCCGTGAGATGGCCGAGGTCACGCTGCTGGGGCGTGGCGGTTGGCGCACCCTGGGTGGCCTGGAGCAGTCCCGCAGTCGCAGCGACGACCCGCGCTCGCTGGAGTCCAGTCCCACGGTCTCCAGCGTGCATATCGGTGGCGGCTACGAATTCCCGTCCGGCACGCTGCTGACCGCGCAGGTGCGCCGTGGCGAGGGCGACTATGGTGCGGTTTCGAGCGGCATCGAGTTTCGTGAGACCGAGCCCTCGCTCACGCTGCGTTGGCCCGCAAGCGCCAAGACCACGCTGGACGCGCGCATCGGCTACCTGGACCGCTCGCATGACGCCGAGCCCGCACGCGACTTCCAGGGGCTGGTCGCCAATGGCACGGTGCGTTGGACGTATTCGCCGCGCACCTCGGTCGAGGCGGGCGTGGCGCGCGATCTGGGCAGCTATGAATTCAACGGCGGCGGCCGTATTCGCGGCTGGCGCCTGTCCATCGCGCCAGCCTGGAAGCCCTCTGAAAAAACCACGCTGCGCCTGCGTCACACCCTGGAGCGGCGCGACTGGCAGGTGGTGTCGCTCGCCTCGCCCGACCTGGGCCGCGAAGACCGGACCCACTGGAGTGCGCTGACCTTCGAGTGGACGCCGCGCCGCCTGCTCGAAGTGACGGTGTCTGCGCGCCAGGAGCGGCGACGGTCGAACCTCGCGGGGCTGGACTTTCGCGCCAACGTGGTGGCCCTGGGCGCCCGCCTGAATTTCTGATTGCGCTTTTCGCCCCCGTCCTTTTCGGAGCTTGCACCCATGACCCCTGTCCCACCCTCTACACGCAGGTGTGACGGCACCGCCGCCCGCACGCTGCCCGCTTGTGTCGCAGTGATTGTTGCGCTGTCCGTCGCATTGATTGGCACGTTCTGCGCGCCGGCCTGGGGCGCAGACCCAGGCGGATCCGTTGCTGCCGTGGGGGCCGCTGGCCCCGCGGATGCGACCGGTGTGCGTGGCGCTGCAGGTGTTGGTGCCAGTGCGGTGGGATCTGAATACCGCCTGGGCCCTGGCGACTCCATCCGCGTCCAGGTGTTCCAGAGCCCGGACCTCACGGTCGAAGCCCGCGTCTCCGAGACCGGCACCATCAGCTACCCCCTGGTGGGCAGCCTCACGTTGGGGGGCCTGTCGCTGGGCGAGGCCGAACAGCGCATCGCTGCCGCGCTACGCGAGGGCCGCTTTCTGAAGGCGCCGCAGGTCAATATCAACCTGCTGCAGGTGCGCGGCAGCCAGGTCGCGGTGTTGGGTCAGGTGGCGCGGCCAGGCCGATTCACGCTGGAGACCGCCAATGTGCGCGCCAGCGAGATGATTGCCGCAGCCGGTGGCGTCACGCCCCTGGGAGATGACGCGGTCGTCGTCACCGGCGTGCGTGACGGCGTTCCCTTTCGCCGGGTGATTGACATTCCGCGCCTGTTCACGGGTGACGCCAGCCAGGACGATATCGTGCTCAAGGCCGGCGACGCGCTGTTCATCCCGCGCGCGCCGGTCTACTACCTCTCGGGCGAGGCGCAGCGTCCTGGCCCCTATCGCATTGAGCGGGGGATGACGGTGATGCAGGCGCTGGCTGCCGGCGGCGGCATCACGCCGCGCGGTAGCCAGAACCGCCTGCGCCTGCATCGCGCCGGACCCGATGGCGCCGTCGTGCAGTCCACACCGCAGCTGACCGATCCGGTACAGCCCAACGACGTGCTGTTCGTACGCGAGAGCCTGTTCTGAAACCCTCACTTTCACGGTGCCGTCATGAGCCTCCTGCAGTTCTTGTCCATCCTGCGTGCGCGCCGTGTCACGGCCGCCATGATCCTGTTGTCCACACTGGCCTTGTCGCTGGTCTGGGCGCTGGTCCGTCCAGAGCGCTATATCGCCGACGCCCCGGTGCTGGTCGATGTGCAACCCGAAAAGGTCGGTGGCGGCTTTGCCCCCACACTGGTAGCCAGCTACATGGCCACGCAGATCGACATCGCGCGCAGTCATCGGGTGGCGCAACGTGCGCTGGACCTGATGCAGGCCGCCGGCTTCGCCAACACCGCGCAGCGCCGCGAGTGGTTGCAGGAAGCCAGCGCGCGCATGCAGGTGAGGCCTGCACGTGAGAGCAACATCATTCACGTGGGCTGGAGCGCGCCCACGCCCGCCGAGGCCGTCCAGGGCGCCAACGCGCTGGCGCGTGCCTTCGTCGAAGTGGCCCTGGAGATCCAGACCGCGCCCGCCAAGCAAGGCTCCAGCTGGTACGACACCCAGGTCGAGGCCAGCCGCCTTCAGCTCGAGGTGGCTCAGACCCGTCTGTCCGAATTCCAGCAGCGCGCCGGCATCGTCGGCACCGAGCAGGTGGACCACGAGATCGCGCGGCTGCGCGAGCTGTCCCTCCAACTGGCGCAGGTGCAGGCACAGACCACTGACAGCCAAAGCCGGCGTGGCGCCGCCAGCGATACCGTCGCCGAGGTCATGCAAAGCCCCCTGGTCAATGCGCTCAAGGCCGACGTTGCGCGGGCGCAGGCCCGCGTGGAAGAAAGCGCTGCCACGCTCGGCGCCCGCCACCCGCAGCTGCTTCGACTGCAGGCCGAGCGCGACGCGTTGCAGGGCCGTCTGGCCGCCGAGACCCGCCGCATCGCCAGTGGCATCGAAGCCAGCTACCGCGCGGGTCGCACCCGTGAGCAGGAACTGAACGCGGCGCTGCAGGGGCAGCGCCAACAGGTGCTGGCTCTGAATCGCCAGCGCGGGCAGCTGGCCCTGCTGCAGCAGGAGGTGGACGCTGCGCAGCGCGCCTTCGAGACCGTGAGCACCCACGCCAGCAAGACCCGGCTGGAGAGCCTGGCCACCCAGACGTATCTCACACAGCTTGCACCCGCCGCCGAGCCGCTTCAACCCTCGGGCCCCAGCCTGGCGCATAGCCTGGCCGTGGCGGCGGTGGCCGGTACCCTGCTGGCGGTGCTCGGCGCCCTGATGCTGGAACTGGCGCAGCGCCGTGTGCGTTCAGTGGACGACATCATCCAGGGGGTTGATCTGCCGGTACTGGCCAGCCTGCCCCCGGTCTACACCGGCTTGGTGGCGCTGTCGGGCCCGCGTCGCAGCCTGGGCTTTTCGGGTGGGGCAGTCGCATGAACCGTTCCGCACTGCCCCAGGCGCTGGAGCCCGAGACCCCGCTGGCGCTGGCCCGCCAGGCCATGCTGCCCATGGGCGCCCTGCTGGTGGACCTGGGTCGCTTGTCCCCGCAAGACGCCGACCGCATCCACGCCCGCCAGCTGGTGACCGGCCAGCTCTATGGCGAGACCGGCCTCGAGATGGGGCTGCTGGGCCCGCAGGACATCCGACTGGCCCTGTCGCTGCAGTTCGGCCATGTGACCCTGCCGCGTGACTGCGCCCTGGCCAGCGAGCTGGTGGCGGCCTGGGAACCCGAGAGTCCCGCGGTTGAACACCTGCGCGCCCTGCGTAGCCAGCTGATGCTGCGGTGGTTCGAGAACGATGCGCGCCACGCGGCGCTCGCCGTGGTCAGCCCCGGACGTGCGGAGGGGCGCAGCTACATCACCGCCAACCTGGCGGCCTTGCTGTCCCAACTGGGCAAGCGCACGCTGGTGATCGATGCCGACCTGCGCCATCCGCGCCAGCACCGCCTTTTCGGTGTGACCGGGCGGGTAGGTCTGTCCAGTGTGTTGGCCGGCCGCGCCGGCACCGAGGCGACCGTGGAAATCGACACCTTGCCCGGTCTGTCGCTGTTGCCAGCGGGCACGCTGCCGCCTAATCCGCAGGAGCTGCTGGCGCGCAACGCCTTCTCGCGTCTGCTGTCAACGCTGCGTTCCAGCTACGAGGTGATTCTGGTGGATACACCGCCCTATGTCGGCACAGCGGACGCGGCTACGGTCGCTGCGCGCGCCGGTGCCGCGATGGTCGTGGCCTCGCGCGACGCCAGCTCGGTACCTGGCCTCACGGCGGTGGCCTCGGGCCTGCGGCAATTTGGCGTCACCGTGGTGGGCGCCGTGCTCAATTGCACGGGCCGGCAGTGAACGCGCCCGCCTGGCTGACCCGCTGGCAGGCGCTGGTGGGTTCAGTGGTGCGGGTCCATGGGCCGCGTGGGCAGGACCAACTGCTCGATTGGCTGACACAGCCCGATCGGCCACGGGTGCTGGCCTTCGTCAACGCCCACGCCATGAATTGCGCCGCGGAGGACGCGCGATTCTTTGAGGCCCTGTCCGGCGCCGACATCCTGCTGCGCGATGGCATCGGGATGGCGCTGCTCATGACGCTGCTCAATCAGCGGCCCGGCCTGAACCTGAACGGCACCGACCTGATCCCGCGCATCCTCGCGCGCCATGCGGGCGCGCCCTTGGCCCTGTTCGGGACGCAGCAGCCCTGGCTCGGGTGCGCGGCGCAAAGGGTCATACGCGAGCTGGCGCCGCGCGTGCCCTGCGTGATCGCCCACGGCTTCCTGCCGACGCAGGACTATGTGCAGCTGGCGCGATCGCATGCGCCTGCGCTCATCATCCTGGGCATGGGCATGCCACGCCAGGAGGAAGTGGCCCAGGCCTTGCGCGCCCAGCTCACCCGACCCGCCCTGATTGTGTGCGGCGGTGCCATTCTCGATTTCTTGGGAGGGCGCATGTCCCGTGCGCCGCGCGTACTTCGCCACCTCGGCCTGGAATGGGTGTGGCGCCTCCTGCGCGAGCCGCGCCGCCTGTTTCGGCGCTATGTGGTGGGCAACCCGGTCTTCATCGCGCGCGCGCTGCGCCTGGCGGCTCGCAGCCTGCGCCAGTTGCCCTTGCGTGGCCTGCCATGAGGGCCGCAACGCATTGGCGCAGAGCGAGCGGGTAGGGTGTCCACACGAGGTCCAGTGCCGTCGTGGCGGCGTGGGCCTCCATCCGCAAGGGACGCCGCCACAGGCGCAACAGCCCTGGTGAGAGCGGCTCGGGCAGGGCCTGCGCATCACGGCCTGCAGCGGCGAGCAGGCGGCGCGCGAGGTACAGCGGGGGTCCCAGCAGCCAGGCATCGGCCCGCAGCTGGCGGGGATGGATGCGGCGCAGGGGCGTCGCGCCCGCCGTCAATGCGAGGTCGGTGAACCAGGTGTTCCATCGCGGGCTGTCGGGCGCGGCCAGATTGAGTACGCGGGGCAGACCGGGTGGAGCGGGCCGCTGCAGCGACTGCAAGATCGCGGAGCAGACATCGTCCACCGTCACCCCGTGGGTCCAGCCGTCGCCGTCCTCACCCAGGTCGCCCAGGCGCCCCTGGTGCAGCCAGCGCACGATCCGCTCCACCCATAGGGCGCTGCCCGGCCCCCAGACACAGCCCGGGCGCAGCACCGTCACGCGTGGGGCTGCGCCCGGTGCGTGCACCTCGCGGCCCAGGGTCAGCATCTGCGCTTCTGCTTGCTGCTTGGCGCGCGCGTACCAGCCGCGTGGTGGTCCCAGGGGTGTGGACTCGTTCACGGAGTGGTCCAGCTCGCCATACACGGCCATGCTGCTCAGGTGCACCAGCGCCGGTACGCGCGCCGCGCGGGCAGCGCGGGCCAGGGCGCGCGCACCGTCCACGATGGCTGGCGCGCTGCCGGCCACGCAGTTCACCACAGCGTCCATTCCGTGCAGGGCCTGCGTGAGCGCAGCTTCGTCGCGGTTGTCCAGTTGCAGCTGTCCCGGTGCTGCATGTCGCGAGGCGCACACCGGCGCATGACGCCCGCTCGCCCGCATCAGGGTCATCAGGCGCGTGCCGATGTAGCCGCTGCCGCCGATCACCAGCACGTTCATGGAGACGCCTCCGCGCGAGGCGCTGCAGCGGTCCGTGTCCGCGGGCGCAGCCGCTGCACCAGGTGGTCGGCCAGGCGCAGCGACAACGCGATCAGCGTGAGCGTGGGGTTGGCCTGACCACTGGTGGGAAACACCGCGCTGCCCGCGATATAGAGGTTGTCGGCGTCGTGCACGCGGGCATTGGCATCGACCACGCTGGTGCGCGGGTCGTTTCCCATGCGGGTGGTGCCGATATGGTGGCCACCGTAGGCGCCATACCGAAGCAGGTCTTCCTCCAAGGTCGCGGTGTCCACCTGCAGGTGGCCCGTGCCACTGCGTGCGACCTCGGCGGCGATCAAATCCAGCGTGCGCCGCAGCGAAGTGATGTCCTCGGGTTGGTAGCGCCAGTCGATCCGCAGGCGCCGCAGGCCCAGCGCGTCGCGTTGCGTCGAGAGCGTGACCCGGCTGTCCGGGTGGGGCCGCTGCTCGCCTTGCACCTCCAGGCTGAACCGGTTGGTGGTGTTGGCCAGAATCACCGACGGGAATTTTCGCAGGGCCAGTGTGCGCCGTACCAGCCAGTGCTGCAGGAAGGCGGCGGTGTGGCCGGCGTCGCGCACGACATTGAGTGCGTGGCGTGCCAGCAGCGTCGCCGACAGGGCGCTGCCGTCATGCAGCCGCCGGCCGTATTCATAGCGGATGAAGCGGCGCGCAAGGAACAGGCCCGAGAGCACGCCGCTGCGATGCCTCGGGTCTGCGATGCGCGGAAAGTGCAGGCGCGCCACCGCATTGAGCAGGCGCTCGCGGCGCTGGACGGTCTCGGAGACCGAGAAGCGCCTGCGGCAGTACACACCATCGGGCGCGATTTCGTAGCCATGACGCACGCCAGCCGGTGGACCCTGCAGCGTGAGCGTGCCCAGGTTGCCTGCCAGGTGGCACATGTAGTAGCGGCCCACCACGTCATGGCGGTTGCCGACGCCGCGCGGGTGCACATCGTCTGAGCACAGGAGCAGGCGCGCCGTCTCCAGGCCACCCGCTGCCAGCACCACCGCATGGGCCTGGGCTTGCAGGCAGTTGCCAGCGAGCGTCGCGAGGTCCAGGGCCCGCACGGGCACCGGTCGGTCGGTGGGTGCGCCGGGCTGCAGCCGAATGCGGGTGCACACCGCGCCACGCAGTACGCGGATCAGGGGCGACAGGCGCAGGCGCCGCGCATAGCGCCGGCCAAAATCCGTGGGGCAGGAAAAACGCTCCAGCCCCTGCGTACCCACCGTGTCGTTGTGCCAGCCCTGCACCAGGGGGGGGGCATGGGGGAGGGCTTCCTGAGCGTCATAGGCATAGCGCCCGGCTTCGGCCAGTGCGTTCGCGGCCACGTAGTAGGGGCGCAGGTCGTCGTAGGTCAAGGGCCAGCCGCTATCGGGCACCCAGGGCCGCGCCTCGAAGTCGATCGGATCCAGGGGCATGCAGCGACCACCCCAGATCGCGCTGGAGCCGCCCAGACCACGCACGCGATAGCGGTGTGGAGGGCTGTGTTGATCGTTCGCCAGTTCTCCCTGGTACAGGGCCTGTGCACCGACGTCGCGCGTTTCGCGTCCCGCCTCGAGCAGCAGCACTCGCAAACCTTGCTCGCCCAGCGAAAGGGCCAGGGCGATGCCGGCGGGCCCGGCGCCCACCACACACACGTCCGCCTGCAGGACGGTGTAGCGCGCAACGCGATCGGCATCCTCGATCATGCAGGGGTCTCCTGGGGAGCGGCTGCCTCGTAAGTGGCCGCAGGTGCTGGCAGGCGCCGGCCCGCGACGCCGAAATGGCGTGCGTGGATGGCGGCGATCTGGTCGAAGAACCGTGGCAGCGAGAACGTGGCCTGGTACAGCGCCCGTCCGTGGTGTGCCAGCGCCTCGCGCTGCGAACGATCCGCCAGCAGGCTGGCCAGGGTGCGCGCCAGGCCGGTCACATCGCCTGGCGCCACGAAACGTGCGTGCACACCGTCCTGCAGCACATGCGGGATCTCGCCCACCGGCGTGCAGACCACCGGCACGCCGCAGGCCAGCGCCTCCAGAATCACCAGGGGCAGGCCTTCGTCGTGCGAGGGCAGTACCAGCAGATCGGACTCGGACATCAGCTGCGCCACCCGTGCCTGCGGCGCCCAGCCCTCAAAGCGCACACGATCGCCCAGGCCCATGGCGGTGGCGATCGCGCGAAAGGTCTGCAAGTCGCCGCCACCGGCCAGCGTCAGCTGCAGCGGCATCGCCGCCAGGGGCGACAGGGCCAGGGCCCGCAGCAATTCGGGCACGCCCTTGCGCGCCGACAGGTTGCCCACGAACAGCAGCCGCAGCGGATCGCTGCCAGCCTCGCGCGGCGCCGGCGCGCGGTGCGAAGGCTCGGGCACCCCGTTGATCACCACTTCGATGCGGCTGGCGGGTACCTTCAGTTCGCGTTGCACGAAGTCGGCAGACTCGCGCCCCAGCACGATGCAGCAGGCGGGCAGGGCGAACACCCGTCGCACCAGCGCCCGCGCAGGCGCGGGCAGGTCCGGCCAGGCGCGGTGCAGTTGCGCCGCATGCAGGTGCAGTGTCACCGGCAGGCCCAGCGCGTGGCAGGTGGCCACCACCACGCTTTTGCGCACCAGACTCAGACGCTCGGCCATGTTCACGTGCACGCCGGCCAGGCGTCCGTCCAGCCGCCCCCGCACAAGACGGTACAGGGCCGAGGTCAGGACCGCCAGTGACCAGGCGGCCCCTCGGGCGCCACGCGTGTCCAGCGGCCGCAGTTGCGCGCTCTGGTGGGAGGTCTCGTGGCCTGATGACTGCGACTGGATCAGGTAATCGGCCACCTTGAACATTCCGCCGCCGACCGGCGTCCAGGGGCAGGCGATATAGATGTAGGGGGCGCGGCGCACTGGGGTGGGGGCGGTCATATGCTGGTTCCGCTCAACGCGCCTGGGCCGAGGGCGGCTGCGGCCGGGCCGGGGCTGCAGTCGTGGCGGTACGGGGCGCAGCTGCCTCGTACGGCTCGCGCAGGATGCGGCTGGCGATCGTGCGTTGCGGCGGGCGCCGCTGTCGTACCAGTCCGCGCAGCAGGCCTGCGGCGTGCACGTTCCAGGACAGCACCGCGTAGGCGGCGCGCCGCAAGGAACGCTTGCGCGCCGCCATGCCAGCCACCGGTACGAGCATCAGCCCCAGGACCAGGCTCACGCGCTGCAGCCAGGGGCCGGGCACCATTGCCGCACAGGCCAGCACGATCCAGCCCGCCAGCACCGCCGCATACAGGCGTAGCTCGCGCAGGTCCCGCAGCACCAGTCGCCACCAGGGCTGCCCGAAGGCGGCCCGCAGCAGCTCGCCGGTGCCGCAGGCATAGCCGCTCCGCCAGCGGCGCCACATCAGGCGCAAGGCGGGGGCGGTGTGTCCGTGGTGGCTCACCGCATCCACCGGCAGGCGCCACAGCTTCCAACCCTGCGCACGCAGGCGGGCCGCCAGGTCGAATTCCTCGTAACTGTGCAGGTTGCGGTCCGACAGGTAGCCCACCTCGGCGATGGCGCGGCGTCGGTACAGCGCTCCGCCGTCGAGCCGGTCGACCGGGCCGGGCAGACGATGCGCTTCGCTGTGCGTCATGCGCAGTGTGCGCTCGTGGTACTCCAGGCTGGCCTGGTTGCATTCGAGCAGCCCGCCGCCCACGCCGGCTACCTCGGGATGCTGGGCGAGGAACGACAAGGCCTGCGGCAGGAAGCCGGCCTGCAGCTGCATGTCGCCGTCCATCAGGTACAGGTACTCGCCCTGCGAATGCTGAAAGCCCAGTTGCGGACCGATGCCGCAGCTACGTTCGTGTGGATCCAGCAGCTGCACGATACGAATCGGGTAGGTGCTGGCGATCGCGAGGGTGCGGTCGCTGGAGCCTGAATCTGCCAGGATCACCTCGCCGGTCAGGCTGGCCACCGCCGTCAAAGCGCTCTCGATCGCTGCGGCGATGCGCGACTCCTCGTTCAGCGCCTTGATGATCACCGATACCCTGCAGGTTGCAGGGCACCCGCAGCCTCTGTCGGCCGTGCCCGTTGAGGGACTGTCCGCCATCGTCATCGCCATGCCTCCTGTGAGAACGCCTCGGCGCTACGCAGGCGCCAGCGTTGCCAGCGGTCCGCCAGTTGCACCGGCATGAAAAGGGCCATTGCCAGGGTGAGCTGCCAGCGGCGGCTGCTGGCACCGCGGCGGGCTTGCATCAGCCAGGACAGGGCTTGTGCGCGTTCGCCAGCGGCCAGTGACTCGCGCGCCAGCGTGACCTGCTGCTGCGCCACGAACCACAGCGCTGAATGACGGTGGTGCGACGGCACCGTCCCGTCGAGCGCCTGCGCCTGCATGCGCGCCAGGTAGGGGGCAAAGCAGTTTCGGTAGTTGGAGGTGAGGCTATCTGGCACATCGCAGCGCACCGTGGCATAGGGCGCGTTGACCAGCGCCACCGGGGTCTGGTCGGCGATGCGAAACCACATGTCCAGGTCCTCGCCCCAGGATTCGCCCTCGATGAAGCGTGGCTGCATGGCGCGCAGCCGAGTGGCGCGGATCGCGACGCTGCTGCTGCAAAGCGGGGCGTTCTTCATCCAGCGCAGGCGCAAGTCCTCGATCAGTTCCACTTCGCAGAAATTCTGGGGCACAGGCCAGGGCTCGAAGGACCGGCCAGTGAGCTCCCGCGCGATGCGAAAGCGCGTGCCGAGCATGTCCGCCTCGGGGCACAGCGTGTGGGCTCGGGCCAGCGCCTGCAGAAACTGCGGGTGGTAGGCGTCATCGGCATCGAGCAGCGCCACCCAGTCGCCGTTCGCGAGGTCTATACCGCGGTTGCGGGCGGCCGACACGCCCGCATTGGACTGGCGCACCAGGCGCAGGCGCTGGTCATGAAGGCCCGACAGGGACTTCAGGCTGCCATCGCTCGAGCCATCGTCGATCACGATCACTTCCAGCGGCGGCAGGGTCTGCTCCAGTGCTGAGGCCACCGTCGCAGCAATGAAGCGCGCCTTGTTGTACAGCGGGATGACGACGGAGAACCGCAAGCTCATGGCACAACTCCGTAGCGCAGCGTGGCGGTACGCGGGGCAGGGGCTGGCTCGCTGGCGGCCGCAGCGGCCAGCGTTACCAGCAGCGCCAGGTGCACGAACAGCTCGGATCCGTATCCCAGCAGGGTCAGCGGAACTTCACTGATCGCGCGCAGCGCCAGCGACAGAAACAGGGCGATGGACAGGCCCGCAGTAACACGTGCATAGCGCACCGACAGCACCAGCAGCGTGGTGGCGTAGATCACCAGGGCTACGACGCCCACCGTGCCGGACCGCGCGGCGTCGTCCATGAACTGGTTGTGCGCGTGCGTGGCATTGGGCAGGTCGACGCGGGCGCGGTACAGGGCGTCCCACAGCGTCAGGCCATAGCCGAAGACCGGGTGGTTACGCCATTCCTCGGCGGCGATGGCCCAGATGCGGTCACGGCCGGTCATCGTTGCCAGGCGCGCGCCTTCCGGGCTTTCCAGGAAGAGGCCAATGCGCCCGGCCGCATCGCCCACGATCAGGCCCACGGCCATCGCCGAGACCACCAGGCCCAGGCTGGCCAGCACCACCAGGCCCAGGGCGCCACTGCGCGGATCGCCGATGCGTCGCCACAGCGCCGCGCCGTGTCGCGTCGCGGCCATCGCGCCAAGGCAGACCGCAAAGGCGATCCACGCCGCCTTGGACTGCGCCATCACCAGCACGCCGAGGGTCAATGCCCAGGCCGTGCGGTTCATCCAGGGTCGCGGGTAGGGAAGGGCCCACAGCAGCAGGGTGGCCACCTGCGCCAACGAGCCCTGCGTGACGGCGTGCGAAGTCAGGCCCGCGAAGCGGGGCACGTTCTGCAGCAGGCCCGCGTTGTAGCTGGGGTCCAGAACCAGCGTCGGGCGCAGTGCAATGATCGCCAGCCCCACCAGCATCAGCGCCAGGAGCGTATCCCGCGCAGCCCGCAGGATGCGATCGCGCTCCGTTGGGTTGACCAGGCAGGAGGCCGTTCCCATGGCCAACGCATAGAGCAGATCGTGACTCACTTGGGGATGTGCGCCGAAGAGGGCCGACGCGCCGATGGTGCCTGCCCAGAACACCAGGAAGGCCGAGAGCAAGGCCAGCGAAGGCGTGCGGCGCTTGAGGGCCATGTGGTTGACCGTCTGCTCCAGCGCTGCGACCAGCAGCAGCAGCGACACCGCGCGCTGGAACCAGACCACCCAGGGCAGCCGCATCGGTTCGACCAGGGCCTGAAGGTCCGAATAACTTTGCGTGAGGTCGCGTCCGCTGGTAGCGACGTTGGCCGCGCCCACCAGCAGCAGGGCCGGAAAGGCCCAATGCAGCAGGCCGGTCGCCGGCGCCTTCATGCCTCCCCCGTGACGGTGGCGGGGTGCACGCAGCGGGCTTGCCCCATGAAAGGCAGCACGCGCGCGAGCATGCCGCGTGCGTCCTCTCCCAGCAGGCTCGGCGCGGTCCAGGCCAGGAGCAGGCCCGCGCCCAGGCCTGCGGTACTACCCGCTGTCAGCGACGCTACGGCCTGCCAGATCGGCGGCCACAGCATCAGGTCGGCGGTCCAGCGTGCCCCGGCTTGCGCGCACCCGGTGGCTACTGCACAAGCCAGGGCGAGTACCGTTCCGCGTGCGACCAGCGGCAGCAGGCAGCGCGCGCTCAAGTCGAGTGCGCGCAGGCCGGCGCCGACGATGACGGCGGTCCGTGCATGGATTGCCAGCAGCGACACCCCCGCCGCAAACTCCAGACCGCCAGGTGCCAGCAGCCACCAGGCGGGCACCACGACCAGCAGCAAGGGTCCCTGAAGGCTTGCCTCTTGCTGCCTGCGCCCGGTGTTCCACAGCACGGGTGTGGACACGCCCCAGGCCGCCCAGGCCGGCAGGCACAGGAACAACAGCGCCAGCACGGGGCCTGCGGCTTCCCAGCGCGGGCCATACATCACGGCCACCAGGTCAGGTGCCACCAGAGCCATCGACGTGGCCGCGGGCAGCACCAGCACCAGCACGCAGGCCAGCACGCGCAGCCAGGCCTGCGCCAGGCGCGGCTTCTCGCCGGCCAGTTGCGCACCCGCCGACAGGAAGGCGGGCTGCAGCGCGCCCACCAGCAAGGTCACCGGGATCTGCGCCAGGTTCCAGGCCAGCGTGTACAGGCCCACTGCCTGCGCGTGCAGCACCCGTGCGATCACCAGGCGATCCAGGTTGCCCAGGAGCCAGTTCACGAGGTTGGTGAGGAATACCGTGCGTCCGGTGCCCAGTGCCTGGTTGTTCGCGGGCTGGCGCCACAGGGGACGTGCCGCGTGTGGGTGTCGCCACCAGCACGCGGTGAGCACCACCGCGGCCTGCACGACGCAGGCCAGAGCCAGGGCGTCCGCACCCCAGCCGGCCAGGGCCAGTGGCACGCCGGCGCCGAGATAGCCGACGCCATAGGCTGCCAGCTGGATCAGGCCCAGGGCGCGAAAGTCCAGTTCGCGTTGCAGCAGGCACAGCGCCGTGCCGCTGGCGGCGGTCAACACGCAGGCCAGCGCCAACCAGCGCAGCATGCTGGCCACGTCTGGCTCGCGGAACCACTCGGCCAGCACCGGCGCCATCAACAGCATGCCCAGCGCACAGGCCGCACCGGCGACCAGCTGCCAGGTGAAGGCAAAGCGGACGTCTGCCGTGCCGACCTGCGCCTGCAGCATCAGGCTGTAGCTGAACCCGGTGCCAGCCAGGAAGGTCGCGAAGGTCAGCACCGCGATACCGATGCCGTACACGCCATACGGACCGGGCCCGAGCAGACGCGCCAGCGTGACCTGTGCGCCCAGTTGCAACACGAACCGCGCGGCGGTCGTGAGGGCGCTCCAGGTCACGGCGCGGTGAGCGCGGGCGGAGAGGGCGGACGTGTCGCTCATGGCGCTCCCGCACCGAGGCGCCGCAGGGCGATGCCGATCATCAGGGCGATCCCCGCGAGTAGCAGTCCGCGCTCACGTTGCGCAGGCTCGGCGGTTGCAGGGGAGGCTGCAGGTGCGCGCCGCGTGCCTTCCCTGGAAGCTTCCGGGTCCTGCCCCGGCGTGACAGGCGGGCCAGGGGTCTCGCGCGCCACACTCACCTGGGTCACAGTGGGCGCCGGGGCGCGTGTGCCCTGCGGCGCGTCGCCGGCCCCCCCGGGGGCCGATAGCGCCTGGCCGCACAGGCAGATCAGCGTCGCGGCGAATCGAGCTTGCATGGCGTCCGTCCTCCTGGCAGTGAAGTCAGGGCGGATTCTGGAAGTGGCGCTCGAGCTAGGGCGTCGGATAACGCCGCCTCGCGATGGCTCCTTCAGACCAGGGCCGCTTGCGGCGACCCCGCATGCGCAATACGCGCGGTGTTTTGCGTGGTGTTCAGCGCGGCGTGGATTCGCGTGCGCGCCGGGGCAGCACCAGCAGCCCGGTAGCCAGCGCGGTACCAAGCAGGATGACCGCGCCGCTACCCACCATCCAAGCGGTCAGGGCTTCGGACAGGAAGATCACGCCATAGCTCATGGCCGCCACCGGAATCACGAAGGTCACTGCCAGCGCGCGCGCGGGGCCCGAGCGTTCGATCAGGCGGAAATACAGCACATAGGCCACGCCGCTGCAGGCCACACCCAGCACCGCCACCGCGGCCCAGGCTTGCAGGCCGGGCATCTGCGCCGGACGGTCCCACCAGGCGGGCAGGGCCAGGGCCAGCGTTGCACCGATCTGGCTGCCGGTGGCGGTCACCAACGAGGGGATGCCCCCGAGATGGCGTTTGGTGAAACTCGCTGCAATGCCGTAGCACAGGCATGCCGTCAGACAGGCTGCGACCGACCATGCGGCCAGGTGGGCTTCGGCCCCTGCGCGGATGCCGGCTCCCCGGCCTGCCAGCAAGGCCACACCCACGAAGCCGATCACCAGGCCCGCCAGGCGCGATCCGTTGGGTCTGTCCTTCAGCCATGCCCAGGCCACGATCGCGCCGAACATCGGTGTGGTCGCATTCAGGATGGATGCGAGGCCCGTGTCCAGCTGCTGCAAGGCGAAGGCGTACAGCGCAAACGGGATACCCGAATTGAAAACGCCGACCAGGAAGGTCGCGCGCCAGTGCTCGCGCAATTGCCCCAGCAGACCGCGCCGCGCCACCAGGGGCAGCAGGAACAAGGCGGCAATGGCCACACGCAGAGCGGCGGTCGGCATCACACCCACCTCGGGCACGGCCATCTGCATGAACAGGAACGACGCGCCCCAGATGGCGGTCAGGACCAGGAAATCGATCGCGTCCTTCAGGGGCATGCAGGACTCAGACCCGTGCGCTTTCCAGGCGCAGCAAGGCCGTCTTGCGCGCCAGCCCGCCCGCATAGCCGGTGAGGGCGCCGCCCGCGCCCACCACCCGGTGGCAGGGCACGATGATGCTCACCGGGTTGCGTCCCACCGCCGCGCCCACCGCACGCACCGCCCGCGGTGCCCCGATGCGCGTGGCCAGCGCCGTGTAGCTCTCCGTGAGACCGGCGGGGATGGCGCGCAGCGCCTGCCAAACCCGGTTCTGGAAATCGGTGCCGGCGCACAGATCGAGCGGCAGGTCAAAGGCCGCCAGCGTACCCGCGAAGTAGGCGTCCAGTTGGCGGCGGGCCTGCGTCAGCACCGGGTGCGCGGGCTGCGCAGGCCAGGCGCCCAAGTCCAGAGGGCCGTGGCGTTGCCCCTCGAACCACAGCCCCGCCAGGCCCTGCGCGCTGGCCGCCAGCAGGATCGGCCCCAGGGGGCTCTCGTGCGTGGTGGTCACCAGTTCGCGCAGATGGCGGGGAGGGGGCATGTCTCGATCATACGCACGACCGGCTGGGGTGACGAGCTGTTTCCGCCGGCCGCAGACCGGTGCGGTCCCTGCCACAATGCGCCTGGCCCGCCCTGCGCAGGGCGACCAGCCTCCGACACGCCATGAACCTCTCTCCTTCCATCTTCAAGGCCTACGACATCCGCGGCATCGTGCCGTCCACCCTCGACGACGACGTCGCCCAGGCCCTGGGCCTGGCCTTCGGTGCAGCGGCCCTGCGCGCCGGCGAGCGCGTGGTGGCGGTAGGGCGCGACGGGCGCCTGAGCGGCCCGGCCCTCTCGGCCGCCCTGGTGCGCGGCCTGCTGTCCGCGGGTGTCGACGTGATCGACATCGGCCTGGCCACCACCCCCATGCTGTATTTCGCGGCCAGCACCCTGTGCACCAGCGGCATCCAGGTCACGGGCAGCCACAACCCGCGTGACTACAACGGCTTCAAGATGGTTCTGGCGGGTCGTGCCATCTACGGCGAAGAGATCCAGGCTTTGTACCGCGCGATGATCCAGGGCGGTGCACCGGCAGCCGAACCCGGGCGCGTGCGCCATGTCAACGTGTTGCTGCCGTATCGGGACCGCATCGTTTCGGACGTGAAGCTCGCGCGCCCCCTGCGTATCGTCGTCGACTGCGGCAACGGCGTGGCGGGCGCCTCGGCACCCGCCATCCTGCGTGCGCTGGGTTGCGAGGTCACCGAGCTCTATTCCGAGGTCGATGGCAACTTCCCCAACCACCACCCCGATCCGAGCAAGCCCGAGAACCTGCGCGACCTGATCGCCGCCCTGAAGTCCACGGGCGCCGAGCTGGGCCTGGCCTTCGACGGCGACGGCGACCGCTTGGGGTTGGTCACGCCGGCGGGCCACAACATCTACCCCGACCGCCAGATGATGTTGTTCGCGCGTGACGTGCTCTCGCGCGTGCCGGGCGGCACCATTGTCTTTGACGTCAAGTGCTCGCAGCGCCTGGCCCCCGCCATCCGCGAAGCGGGCGGCGTACCGATGATGTTCAAGACCGGCCACTCCCTGATCAAGGCCCGCATGAAAGAGGTCGACTCGCCCCTGGGCGGCGAGATGAGCGGCCATATCTTTTTCAAGGAGCGTTGGTACGGCTTCGACGACGGTACCTATGCCGCCGCCCGCCTGCTCGAGATCCTCTCGAGCCACGCCGATGCCGGTGCGGTGCTCGAGGGTCTGCCCACCAGCCACTCCACGCCCGAACTCAATGTGCGTTGCGCCGAGGGCGAGCCCCACGCGCTGGTGGAACGTCTGGTCGCCTCGGCCCGCTTTGCGGCGCCGGCGCAGGTGTCCACCATCGATGGCGTGCGCGTGGACTGGCCCGACGGCTTCGGCCTGATCCGCGCCTCCAACACCACCCCGGTGCTGGTGCTGCGCTTTGAGGGCCACACGCCTGAAGCCCTGCACCGGATTGAGGCCGAGATGCTGGCCCTGCTTCGCAGCGTCAAGCCCGACGCGTCGTTCACTGAGGCCGCGCATTGACGGGACTGGCGCGTTCGCTGTACGGCCTGGTCCTGGCCGCGGCTCAGCCCCTGCTGCTTCGCAAGCTACGCCGTCGTGGCCGGGACGAGCCGGGCTACCTGCAAGCGATCGGCGAGCGTTTCGGTCGCTATGAGGTACCGGCTGTGCCCGGTGCCCTCTGGATTCATGCCGTCTCGCTCGGTGAGACCCGCGCGGCGGCCATCCTGGTGCAGGCCCTGCGGGCACGCGATCCGTCTCTTCGGCTGCTGCTCACGCACGGCACGGCGACCGGGCGCGCCGAGGGCGAGCGGCTGCTGCAGCCGGGCGACCAGCAGGCATGGCTGCCCTGGGACACGCCGGGCGCAGTGACGCGCTTTCTCGATCACTTCCAGCCCTGCGCCGGCGTTCTCATGGAAACCGAGGTCTGGCCCAACCTCACGGCCTTGTGCGCGCAGCGTGGCATGCCGCTGGCACTGGCCAACGCCCGGCTGTCAGACAAATCCTTTCGGCAGGCCATGCGTCTGCGCGTACTTGCCAGGCCCGCGTATGCTTCGCTGGCGGCCGTCTGGGCCCAGACGGAGGACGATGCGCAGCGCCTGACCGAGGCCGGCGCGCGCGTGAGTGCCGTCATGGGCAACCTCAAGTTCGATGCCGATCCCGACCCTGTGCAACTGGCCACGGGTCAGGGCTGGCGTGCGCGATGCGGCAGCCCGGTGCTGATGTTCGCCAGTTCACGCGAGGGCGAGGAAGCGCAGTTCCTGCGCGAGGCTGCCGCGCGCCAGGGCCAGGGCCTGCGTTGGCTGCTGGTGCCGCGCCATCCGCAGCGCTTTGACGAGGTCGCGGCCCAGGCGGCCCAGGCGGGCCTCACGGTGTCGCGGCGCAGTGCCTGGGGCGAGGCCGGGCCTGATACGCAGGCGATGCGGGCCGACCTCTGGCTCGGCGACACGCTCGGTGACATGGCGCTGTACTACGGCCTGTCCGACGTGGCGCTGCTCGGGGGTAGTTTCGCGCCCCTGGGCGGGCAGAACCTGATCGAGGCGGCCGCCTGTGCCTGCCCGGTCGTCATGGGGCCGCACACGTTCAATTTCGCGCGGGCCAGCGAACACGCGCTAGCGGAGGGCGCTGCCCTGCGCGTCGCGAATCTGGCCGAGGCCATCTCGCAGGCCGTGGACCTGGTGTCGCAGGCGCCGCGCCATGCGGCCATGTCCCAGGCCGCCCGGCGTTTTGCGCAGGCGCATCGCGGTGGGGCTGACCGCACCGCGCAGGCGATTTTCCAATTGATGGCGCGCTTGCCGCAGGCCGCTGATCGGGCCTGAGGCGCCGGTTTTCAGCGACGCGCCAACAGCGCGTTGATCTGTGCCACGTCCTCGGGCTTGAGCGAGCCATTGGCTTGCCGCAGCTTCAATTGCCCCAGCAGCACGTTGTAGCGGGCCACGGCCAGGTCGCGTTTGGTCTGGAACAACTGGCTTTTCGCGTTCAGCACGTCGATGTTGATGCGAACGCCCACCTGGTAGCCCAGGCGGTTGGCATCCAGCGCGCTCTGGCTGGACGCCTCGGCGGCCTCCAGCGCGCGCACCTGACCCGCGCCCGACACGAGACCGAAGTAGGCGGTGCGGGTGGCCTGGGCCACCGTACGGCGCGCGTTATCCAGGTCGGCCTGGGCCTTGTCTTCCAGCGACAGGGTTTCGCGGATGCGGTTTTGCGTGGAAAAGCCAGCGAACAGGGGAATGTTCAGGGTCAGCCCCACCTGCGTGGCGGCCGATTGCGAATTGCCCGTGACCGTCGAGGAGCCGCGCAGGTTGTGCGTAATGCTGCGCGTGGCGCTCACGTCCAGCGTGGGCAGGTGGCCGGCCTGGGCCTTGCGAGTCTCCAGGCGTGCGACCTCCAGGCCCAGGCGGGCCTGTGTGATCGACGGGCTGCTCTCCTCGGCTTGCTGCACCCAGGTGTTCACATCGGCGGGCTGGGGTGTCGGCAGCGACAGCGGTGTGGCCAGGGGCTGGGGCGTGGCGTCGGTGCGACCGGTCACGGTGTCCAGGGCCAGCTTGCGCACGCGCAGGTCGTTCTCGGCGGCGATCTCCTGGGCTTGTACCAAGTCAAAGCGTGCTTGCGCCTCGCGGGTGTCGGTGATGGTGGCGGTGCCCACTTCGAAGTTGCGCCGCGCCGAGGCGAGCTGCTCGCCCACGGCGGCCTTCTGCGCACGCACGAAGGCCAGCGTGTCCTGCGCCGAGAGCACGTCGAAGTAGGCCTGGCTCACGCGGATGATCAGGTCCTGGCTGGCCGCCGTGAGCTGGGCCTGGGCGGCCTCGGCCTGTCGCTGGCCCTGCTCGAAGGTCGCCTGGTTGGCGGGCCGGTACAGCGGCTGCGAGACCGATACCGAGCCGCCCGCCGTGCCGTAGTCGCGGCGTCCGGAGGAAGACGACCCCTGCTGCGTCTCGCTGCGCGACGCCGAGGCATTCGCCGTCGGCAGCAGGCCCGCGCGCGCCTGCTCGGCGCGGTGCCGGGCCGACTCGTACTGCGCCCGCGCCGACTGGAAGGCGGCGTCGTAGTCGCGCGCCGCCTGATAGAGCTCGAGCAGGCTCTGGGCTTGCGCCGGCAGGGCGGCAAAGGCCGCGGCCAGCGACAGGGGCAGCAGGCGCAAGGTGGGGCGCAGCAACGAGTTCATGATCCGTCTTTCTACGTGTAAGCCTGATTCGTGGGTGCTTGTTCTAGTACTGCGCGACGCTGTCGTCCCGCTCGATCGACCAGGCGTCGATTCCGCCCGCGATGTTGACGACCTGCTCGAAACCCTGGCGCGCCAGGAACATCGCCACCTGTTGACTGCGCACGCCATGGTGGCACAGACAGGCCAGGGGGCGCTCGGGGTCAAGTTCTGCCTGGCGCCCGGGAATGTCGTACATCGGGATGTGTACCAGCTCGAACCCCTCAGGCCGCACGCGGGCGATGGCCAGCTCCATCGGCTCGCGAACATCCAGCACCACCGGCCTCAAGTCCGCGTGTTGCTGCAGCCAGTCGGACAGCTGCGAGGGGCGGACTTGGTCGATCATGGGCGATGCGTCGTGGGCAAGCGTTCAGAACGCGAAGCGCGAGGGCTCAGGGAAATGCTGCAGCCGCGGCGCCAGGGTGTCCCAGCGCTGCGTGGTGGTCCAGGCAGCATCGCCGGTACGGGTCACCAGCGTG
>JBEEIS010000128.1:0-21756 GCA_041169755.1 Pseudomonadota bacterium
GCTGCCACGCGCGGATCGAATTGCTCGCGGGCACGGGCCAGGCGCGTCTGGTGGACCGCATACGCCTCCACCGGCGAGAAGCCGCCCGGCGCGTTCAGTCGCGGGATGTCGGCGAAGGCCGCCATCGGCACGTCCACCAGCTGCGCGCCAGCGGCCGACAGGCGGGTGAGCGCGCGCGAGAAGGCAGCGGCCACCGGGGGCTCGACGCCATCGAGCACCACGGTTTGCGCAATCGCGAAGCGCATCGCCGACAGCGGACGAGGGCGCACCGCCAGGGGCGCGCCGGACAGCACGCCGTCGACCAGCAGGCAGTCGGCGACGCTGCGCGTCATCGCACAGGCGGTGTCCAGCGTGCGAGACAACTCGGTCAGGCCGGTGCGCGGCACGCGCGACTGGGTGTTCTTGAAGCCCACCAGGCCGCACAAGGCAGCCGGGATGCGGATGGAGCCGCCGGTGTCCGAGCCCAGGCCGGCCACCGCCAGGCCCAGGGCCACCGACACCGCAGCGCCCGACGACGAGCCGCCGGGGATGCGCGCGACCGCCGCGTCGGCCGGGTTGCGCGGCGTGCCGTAGTGCGGGTTGATGCCGACGCCGGAGAAGGCGAACTCGGTCATGTTGGTGCGGCCGACAAGCGCCGCGCCGCTGGCGCGCATGCGCGCCACGGTGGGCGCGTCGCAGGCGGCTGCGGGCTCGCCCTGGCACACCACCGAGCCGGCCAGCGTGGTCTCGCCGCCGACGTCGTACAGGTCTTTGATGGAGACCGGCAGGCCCGCCAGGGGATGCTGCTGCACCCCGGCGCGGGCCAGTGCGTCGGCCGCACGGGCGCTGGCCAGCGCCGCGTCCGCATACAGGCGCGTGAAGACATGGGCGGCCTCGGGCCGCGCGGCGGCCTCGAGCGCCCCGGCCACGAGGGCCTCGCGCGTGGTCTCGCCACGGGACAGGCGCAGGTTCAGGTCGGCGATGGTGCGGCCGGCGGGCCGGTGGGATGCTGCGGTCATGGCAATACGAGGTTCAGGCGATCACGGGCAGCACCTGCGCCGCGTAGCGGTGCACGATGGTGCGGTCCAGGCGCGGGTCATGGATTTCCAGCTCCATCTGCGCCGCAGGGCGGATGCCCTCGCCGCGCGCATTGGGCTTGGCGCCGAGCGTGCCGCAGCTGACGAAGCAACCCTCCTGCGCCGCCGAGCCGAACGCGCCTTCGCGCAGGGAGTCCAGCGGCCGGATGGCGGCGAAGCTGCCCTCCTGGTAGGTCACCCAGGCGCCGTCCTCCAGGATGCGCGAACGCAGCCGGATCTCGTCCTGGTGGCCGACCACGTCGGTCCAGCGCCAGGCCTGGGCGGCGATGGGTTTGGGGCACATCTGCTTGGAGACCGCCACCGAATAGGTCTCGACCTTGCGGTCGGTGTGGTCCGAGCCCACGGTGAGCCACCATTCGCCCGCCGCGAAGAACAGCATCGGCTCGGCTTCGCCAGAGCTCTCGGCACCGAGCACCTCGACGTCGGGCGATTGCGTCAGCAGACTGCTCGAGGCGCGGTAGTAAAGGGGCACGGCCGACGGTGCGGGCACACCGAGCAGCTCGAGTTCGTGAATGTGGTGCTGGATGGCCGCAGCGTCGCGGCCGGTCCAGCCCGCGATGACCAGGCGGCGTGCAGCGACCGCATGCACCTGGGTCAGGCGCGGTGCGCCAGCGCGCAGGGTTTCACAGGCGAAATGAAGGAGAGTGGACATGGTTCACATGAGGGTTTTGGGCAGCCACAGGGCGATGGCGGGGAAGACCATCAGCACAAGGATGGCCAGCATGTACACGAGCATGAACGGCACAACGCCGCGAAAGACGTCGGTGATCGGCCCGGGTTGCCTGCGCATGCCTTGCAGCACATACAGCACGGTGCCGTCGGGCGGACTGATCATCGCGATCTCCACCAGCATGGTGATGACCACGCCGAACCAGATCGGGTCGTAGCCCAGCGCCGTGACCACCGGGAACAGCAAGGGGACGGTGGTGATCACCATCGACATGCCTTCCATGAAGGTGCCCAGCGCCAGGTAGAACCCGATGATCACCAGCATGATCCCCCAGTCGGCCAGCGGCAGGCCGGTGAGGAATTTGGCCAGCATCTGCGGGATACCCAGCGACGACAGGATGTAATTGAGCATGTAGGCGCCCAGAAGAATGAGCGCGATCATCGAGGTGGTGCGCGCCGTGGCCGTCATGGCGTCAGCCACCATCTTCCAGGTCAGTTTGCGGTCCACGATGGACAGCACGATGGCGCCGGCCACGCCCAGGGCGGCCGATTCGGTGGGCGTGGCCCAGCCCGCGTAGATGGTGCCCAGCACGAGGCCGATCAGGAGTGCGGTGGGCACCAGGTCCGACAGGCTGGCGATGCGTTCGCGCCAGCCTGGCGATCCGCCTTCGCCTTGCAGCTTGAGTTTCCAGCTGTAGTACAGGATCACCGCAGTGAACATCAGCACCACCAGCAGGCTGGGGCCGACCGCGGCCAGGTACAGCGCGCCCACCGAGGTCTCGGTGAGCAGGCCATAGATGATGAAGGTGATGCCCGGTGGGATCAGGTTGCCCAGCGCGCCGCCGGCGGCCAGGGAGCCGAGCACCAGCTGGGGCGGGTATTTGCTTTTCTCGAAATAGGGCAGGGCCACCGAGCCCATGGTGGCGGCGGTCGCCACGCTGGAGCCGGCCACCGCCGAAAACACGGCGCTGGACGCGATGTTTGTGTGCAGCATGCCGCCCGGCAAGCGCCCCATCCATACATTGAGGCTGCGGTACAGGCGCTCGGACAGGCCGGCGCGCAACATGATTTCCCCCATCAGCAGAAAGAGGGGCACCGACACCAGCACGAAGTTGGTGGACGGCCCCCACAGCATCTCGCCAATGAAGTTCCAGAACGGGCGGTCCGACAGACCGAAGCCCGCCAGCAGGGCCAGCAGGCCCAGCGCCACGCCGACATAGATGCCGGCGGCAAAAAAGCCCACGAAGGCGGCCAGCACGCCGGCCAGGGCCCACCAGGGCACGGCGGCAGTGGCCGCGGCGCTGCCGGCTGGCCCGAACAGCGTGATGCCGCCCACCACCAGACCCATGAGGACGATGAAGACAACGGCGATCATCGGGCGCCTCCCGGCTTCGCACCCACGGCCTCGAGGGTCTCGGCTGCTTCGTCTTCGTAGGTGCGGGACATCAGCATGCGGTCGACGTCGTCGGCCTGCCCGCGCAGCACGCCCGCCAACGAGCGCAGCACCAGGGCCACGACGGCGATCAGCAGCAGCGCGAAGCCGGCGGCCCACAGGCCTTGCGGCACCATCATCGGCACCCGCAGGGACGACAGGTCGGTGGAGCCGAACGCGTAGGAGTCACGCGCCAGCGTCCAGGCCCCATAGAGAAAGAAGCCGGTGGTCACGACCATGGCGAAGAGGGAGGCGATGTGCAGCCACACGCGCAGGCCCAGGGGCATGCGCTGGACCAGCACGTCGATGCGGACATGCCCGCGATCGACCAGGGTGCCCGCCAGGCCCCAACTCATGCCCACGGCCATCAGGTAGCCGGTCAGCTCCGTGGTCGCCTCGGTGGAGACGCCTAGGAGCCGGCGGGCGATGATGTCAAAGGTGATCAGCGCGGCGATGGCGAGATAGCACCATCCCGCCACCACCAGGGCGCGGCCACTGAGCCAGGCGAGCACGCGGTACAAATCAGCGGCCCGTGTACTTGATGCCGGTGATCGGGGCGATCACGTCGTTGTAGATCGTGGCGCAGCGGTCGCCGCAACGCTTGATCCAGCCGGGGAGCACGTCTTCGGCCAGCTCTTTTTGCAGCAGGGCGACCATATTGCCCTGGGGCTTGACTTCCGTCATCGGCTTCTTCATCAGGGTGTGCATCTTGCAGCCGTCACCGCGGCCGACGTTGCAGGCGATGCCGTCATTCGTGGCTTCGACGCCCAGGGCCCACTGGGCTTCCTGGATCTCGGAGAAGGTCTTCTCGAACTGGGCGCGGATGGCGGGTTCGAGCTTGTTCCACCAGGCCAGGTTCACGTAGTAGCCGGCGGTGGACCAGGACAGCGGCAGGGTGTAGAGGTGGGTGGTGACCTCGGGCCACTTCACGCCGTTGCCGGAGCCGGAGCCGGTGATGCCGCAGTCCACGGTGCCGCGCTCGAGCGCGGTGTAGACCTCGCCGAAAGCCAGCGACACCGGCTGGCCGCCCAAGGCCTTGACCAGGTCGGCGGCAGAAGGGCCGTTGGTGCGAATCTTCAGGCCCTTGATGTCGGTGAGGGTGGCAATCGGCTTGCGGCAAAACAGCATCTGGCCGGAGAAGGGATAGGTGGCCACGAGCTTGATGCCCAGGCGCTCGAGTTCGCGGTTGGCCACAGGCACCATCGCGTCGGCCACGCGGCGGGCCTGACGGATGTCGGTGTTCATGCCGGCCAGGTCGATGCCATCGAGCATGGGCACGTCGCCCGAGACAGTGGTCAGCGGGCCGGCGGCGATGTCCACCTGGCCAGAGCGCACCAGGCGCAGCACTTCGGGGCCGTTCACGTTGCGCTCGGGCCAGGAGGCCAGCGTCACTTCGACGCGGCCCCCGGTGGCCTTGGCCATGCCGTCACGCAGCAGCACCTGGTCGACCTTGGTGTACTGGGGCAGGTTGGGCGCAACCTGGGTGATGGCTTGCACCGAGATTTTCTGGGCGTGGACCGCGGGGACGGCCAGCAGGGTCGCGGCCAGGGCGGCAGCGTAGGTGGCGGTTCGAAGCATCTTCATGGTGGATCTCCTTGAGGTCTAGGGATAGGGGAACAGGGGAACGGGAAACAGAGTGCGAGGGGTAGACGGTCGCTTGCGGCTAGAAGCTGGCCACTTGCTCATTGAGCAGGTCGGTCACCAGCATGCAGCCGGGCGAGTGGGTGATGCAAAACGGCAAGCCGGCGGCCATCACCACCGACTGCGGGGTGACGCCGCAGGCCCAGAACACGGGCAGCTCGTCGTCCTTGACCTCGACGGCGTCTCCGAAGTCGGGGCGGGACAGGTCGGCGATGCCAATCAGGTCGGGCCGGCCGATATGCACCGGCGCGCCGTGCACGCCGGGGAAGCGGGAAGTGATCTGCACCGCGCGGATCGCGTGGGCGGCTTTCATCGGCCGCATCGACACCACCATCGGGCCGTGGAAGGGGCCCGCCGGGACGGTGGGGATGGACGTGCGGTACATCGCCACATTGCGGCCCTGCGCCACATGACGCAGCGGAATGCCGGCGGTCAGCAGCGCCGCCTCGAACGAAAAAGAGCAGCCGATGACGAAGGTCACCAGGTCATCGCGCCAGACGGCGCGCAGGTCGGTGGGTTCGTCGGCGATGCGGCCGTCGCGCCAGACGCGATAGCGCGGTACGTCGGTGCGGATGTCGATGTCGGCGCCCAGCCCGGGTGGCAGCGGGTCACCCGGGTCACTCACCGACAGCACCGGGCAGGACTGCGCGTTGCGCTGGCAAAAGCGCAGGAAGTCCGCCGCATGGGCCTGCGGCAGGATCATCAGATTGCCTTGCACATGGCCGCGCGCCATGCCCGAGGTATGGCCGTCGTACTGGCCGCTTCGAATGAGGAGGCGGGCCTCGCGCGCGCTGGTGGTGGCGGGCAGGTCAGCGATGTTCATGACGCGTAATACTGGATCTCAAACAGAACGCACCCCTTGGGCGAGGCGAAGGGACCGTGCCACACGCCCGGCGGGCGGCAGGCGAAGGTGTAGGCGCCGAAGGTCTCGCCGCCCTGGCCGTGTGCGTCGCAGCCGACCACGAATTCGCCCTCGACGATGAACACTTCTTCGTGGAAGTCATGGATCACCGGCTTGGCGAACCGGGTGCCCGGTTGCCAGCGCGCCAGCCGCGTGCGCGAGCCGGTGCGGGTGGCGGGGTCGAAGTTGTCGGCGAGCACCAGTTCTTCGACCACGCCGGCGTCTGCGGGCAATGGCGTCCAGCGGGTGTCGGCATGGTCGGGGCGGATCGCGAAGAACTCGCGATGGCGCTTGGGCAGCGAATCAGGCATCCGCACGAGTGTTCGCGCTGGGCCCTTGTGGGTCAAGCGGGAAAAACTTGGGGCCGACGATCAGATTTTGTGATGCACCAGCCTCGCGCCGGGTGCACCGCTTCGGCATGTTCGGGTTTACACGGAGGCGTGTCGCATGCCGGACACCGATCGGTCTGGATCAGGCGGTGGTGACCGCCGCGCCGGCATGCGCCACGAAATCGTCGCAGGCCTCTTGAGCCATGCGCACCAGCGCGCCAGCCATGGGCGAGGCCGGCTCCAGGCGGACGCTGGCCACCAGCGGCAGCGGCGCCGGTTGCGGCTCCATCGGAAGCAGCACCAGGCGCCCGCTTTGGAGGTCGCCCTGCACCACGGCGATGGGCAGCAAGGCGCTGCCGAAGCCCGCGCGTGCCAGTTCCAGCATGGCGCCCATGGAGGAGAAATAGCTCACGCGCAGGTTGGCGCAGTGGCTCACGCCCTGGGCGATGTTGCGGTACACGCCTGATTCGCGGTGGAAGGAAATGATCGGGTGTTCGGCGATGTCCGGCAGCGACAGCGGCCGGTGCACCGGGAGCTTGCTCGCCAGGCTGGGGCCGGTCACCCACGCCATGGTGAAGTTGGCGATGCGGTGGTTGTCGATGAAGCCGGGGGTGATTTCTTCGGACAGGATGGCGCAGTCCAGCGTGCCGCGCAGAAGGTGGTCGCGCAGGCGCGGGGTGATGTCCGAGTCCAGTTCGAGGGTGGCGTTGGGAAAGCGCGCCGCGAACCGGGACAGCAGACCCGGCAGCCAGGTGTGGGCCACCGTCTCGATGGCGCCGATGCGCAGCATGCCGGAGAAGCTGTCCGCCTGGCCCATCGCCTCGACCATGCGCGCCTGCACTTCCATCATGCGCTCGGCGTGTGGCATCAGCTGCGTGCCGTGGTAGGTCAGAAGGACCGAGCGGTGCTCGCGCTCGAACAGGCGCACGCCGAACTGCTCCTCCAGGGTGGCAATGCGGCTGGAAATGCCGGCCTGCGTGGTGCGCAGCTTGTCCGCAGCGGCGCGGAAGCTGCCCAGGCGCGCAACCCACACGAAGGCCTCTAGAAAACGGACGTTCATTGGAGAAAGATCATACGTTGCTGCGGGAATGTCGCCAAGTTGGCGATAAATTGTCGACAAAACGCTGAGACAATTTCTATAATCCGTCTGCGCCGCAACCCTGCGCCGCGCTCAAGGAGACATCGTCCATGGCAAGCAAGATGGCCAACCCACGCGCAGGCCGCCCAGCGAGCGGTCGGGCCGCGCCCCGCCCCAAGAAGGCGTCCATCGTCTCGTCGGCTCATCTCGTCTCGCCGCGCAGCGCCGAAATGAGCGAGTTCGAATTCGGCCTGATCGTCGCGGGCAACGCCTTTGAGCGCTGGGTGATTCATTGCATGGCCGCTGCGGGTCTGAAGGACCTGACCCCGCTGGACGTGCTGGTGCTGCACCACGTCACCCACCGCGCGCGGGACAAGCGACTGGCGGACATCTGCTTCATCATGAACATCGAGGACACCCACCTGGTGAACTACGCGCTCAAGAAGCTGCAGGCCCTGGGTGTGGTGGTCTCGCACAAGAACGGCAAGGACGTGACCTACGCCTCGACCGAAGCCGGTACCGACTACGTGCGCCGCTATCGGGACATCCGCGAAAGCTGCCTGATCGACGCCCTCAAGGCGGACGAGGGCCTCAATCGCGAGATCGGCGAACTGGCCCGGCTGCTGCGCATGCTCTCCGGCGTGTACGACCAGGCGGCCCGTTCGGCCGCCTCCTTCTGAAAGAGAGCCTCATGGCTTCCCACGTCCCCGATGCACGCTGGCAGTTCTGGATCGACCGCGGCGGCACCTTCACCGACATCGTGGGCAAGCGGCCCGACGGCACGCTGGTCACGCACAAGCTCCTGAGCGAAAACCCCGAGCAGTACCGCGACGCTGCGGTGGCCGGCATCCGCCATCTGCTGGGGCTGGCGCCGGGCGAGCCGATCACGCCCCAGCAGGTCGCTTGCGTGAAGATGGGGACCACCGTGGCCACCAACGCGCTGCTCGAACGCAAGGGCGCGCCCACGCTGCTGGTGACCACCCAGGGGTTTCGCGACGCGCTGCGGATCGCCTACCAAAACCGACCGCGCCTGTTTGACCGGCACATCGTGCTGCCCGAGCTGCTGTATGCCGAGGTGGTGCAGGCGCACGAGCGCATGGGCGCGCACGGCGAGGTACTGCAGCCGCTGGACGAGGCGCACCTGCGCGCCCAGTTGCAGGCGGCCCACGGACGCGGCCTGCGCAGCGTGGCCATCGTTTTCCTGCACGGTTACCGCTATACCGGCCATGAGGTAGTGGCCGCACGCCTTGCGCGTGACATCGGATTCACCCAGGTCAGCGCCTCGCACCAGGTCAGCCCGATGATGAAATTTGTCAGTCGGGGCGACACCACGGTGGTCGACGCCTACCTCTCCCCCATCCTGCGCCGCTACGTGGAGCAGGTGGCGGGCGAGATGCCAGGCGTGCGCCTGTACTTCATGCAGTCCTCGGGCGGACTGACCGACGCCAACGTCTTCCAGGGCAAGGACGCCATCCTCAGCGGCCCGGCGGGCGGCATCGTGGGCATGGCCCGCACCGCCGAATTGGGCGGACATGCGCGTGTCATCGGCTTTGACATGGGCGGAACCTCCACCGACGTGTCGCACTACGCCGGCGAGTTCGAGCGCGAGTTCGAGACGCAGGTGGCCGGCGTACGCATGCGCGCGCCGATGATGTCCATTCACACCGTGGCCGCGGGCGGCGGCTCCCTTCTGGGCTTCGACGGCGCGCGCTTTCGCGTCGGGCCGCAGAGCGCGGGCGCCAACCCGGGCCCGGCGAGCTACCGCCGCGGCGGTCCACTGGCGGTGACGGATGCGAACGTCATGGTCGGCAAGATCCAGCCGGCGTGGTTTCCGCGCGTGTTCGGCCCTCGGGCCGATGAACCTTTGAGCCGCGAGGCGGTGGTGCAGCGCTTTGATGAACTGGCGGCGCGTGTCGGCCGCAGCGCCGAGGAAGTGGCCGAGGGCTTCATCGCGATCGCGGTGCAGCAGATGGCCAATGCGATCAAGAAGATCTCGGTGTCGCGCGGCTATGACGTCACCCGCTACACCCTGCAGTGCTTCGGCGGCGCCGGGGGCCAGCATGCCTGCCTGGTGGCCGACGCCTTGGGCATGACACGCGTCTTTGTTCACCCGCTGGCCGGCGTGCTCTCGGCCTACGGCATGGGCCTGGCCGACCAGAACGTGATCCGTGAACAGGCGGTGGAGGTGCCGCTGCAGCCGGCGGCCGTCGCCGACCTGCGCCAGCGCCTGCAAGCCCTGGGCGAGACCGCGCGGGACGAACTGGCGCGCCAGCAATTGAGCGCCACCGAGGTACGGCTCAAGCCGCGCGTGCATCTGCGCTACGAGGGCAGCGACGCGGCCCTGATGGTGCCGGTGTCGCACGAGGTGCTGGCGCAGTCCGACCCCGAGGTCACGGTGCAGGCGCTGCAGGCAGGCTTCGAGGGGGCTTACCGTACCCGCTTTGCCTTTCTCATGGCAGGCAAGCGGCTGATCGTCGAGGCGGTCTCGGTGGAAGCGGTGGTGGCGGGCGACGCGCCGGCCGAGCCGCAGCGGCCGGTGGGCGCAGCCCGCGAGGTGCCGCGGCGCGAGACGGTGCGCATGTATTCCGGCAGCCAGTGGAACGACGCGGCGCTGGTGGTGCGCGAGGACATGCGCCCGGGCGATGTCCTGCGTGGGCCGGCCATCATTGCCGAGAAAAACGCCACCACGGTGATCGAGCCCGGCTGGGAGGCCACGCTGACCGGCCTGGACCACCTGGTGCTCGAGCGCGTCGTGGCGCGCGAGTCGCGTCATGCGGCCGGGACCACGGCCGACCCGGTGTTGCTGGAGGTGTTCAACCACCTGTTCATGAACATCGCCGAGCAGATGGGCCTGCAGCTGCAAAACACCGCGTACTCGGTGAACATCAAGGAGCGGCTGGACTTCTCCTGCGCGCTGTTTGATGCCGACGGCAACCTCATCGCCAATGCACCGCACATGCCGGTGCACCTGGGCAGCATGAGCGAAAGCATCAAGACCGTCATCGACAAGAACGCGGGCCACATGCAGCCCGGCGATGTCTATGCGCTCAACGACCCCTACCACGGCGGCACCCACCTGCCTGACGTGACCGTGATCACGCCCGTGTTCCTGGGCGAGCGCACGCAGGACGCGCCCCTTTTCTATGTCGGCTCGCGCGGCCACCATGCCGATATCGGCGGCGTGACGCCGGGCTCTATGCCGCCTTTCTCGACGCGCATCGAGGAGGAGGGCGTTCAGATCGACAACTTCAAGCTGGTCGAGCGCGGCGTGCTGCGCGAAGCCGAGATGGTGGCGCTCCTGCAAAGCGGCGAGTACCCCAGTCGCAACCCCGCGCAGAACATCGCCGACCTGAAGGCGCAGATCGCCGCGAATGAAAAAGGCGTGCAGGAGCTGCGCCGCATGGTCGATCAGTTCGGCCTGGGCGTGGTGCAGGCCTATATGCGCCATGTCCAGGACAACGCCGAGGAGTCGGTGCGGCGGGTGATCACGCGCCTGCAAGACGGTTCGTTCACCTTGCCCCTGGACAACGGCGCGCAGATTGCGGTGCGTATCCAGGTCGATGTGCCGGCGCGCAGCGCCGTGATCGACTTCAGCGGCACCTCTCCCCAGCAGGCGAACAACTTCAACGCGCCCCGGGCGGTATGCATGGCGGCGGTGCTCTATGTGTTTCGTACGCTCGTGGACGATGACATCCCGCTCAATGCGGGGTGTCTGAAGCCGCTGCGGGTGATCGTGCCCGAGGGGTGCATGCTCAATCCGCGTGCGCCGGCCTCGGTGGTGGCGGGCAACGTCGAGACGTCCAGCTGCATCACCAACGCGCTCCTGGGCGCGCTGGGGGTGATGGCGGGCAGCCAGCCGACGATGAACAACTTCACCTTCGGCAATGCGCGTCACCAGTACTACGAGACCATCTCTGGCGGCAGTGGTGCGGGCGGCGTGTACGACGCGCAGGGCCGACAGGTCGGCGGCTTTGACGGCACCAGCGTCGTGCAGACGCACATGACCAATTCGCGCCTGACCGATCCCGAGGTGCTCGAGTTCCGCTTTCCGGTGCGCCTGCGCAGTTACGCGATCCGTGCCGGCTCCGGGGGGGCAGGTCGCTGGTACGGGGGCGATGGCGGTGTGCGGCAGGTGGAGTTTCTGGAGCCCATGACCGCCGGCATCTTGTCCAACGGCCGTCTGCACCCGGCTTTCGGCATGGCCGGCGGGCAGCCCGGCACCCCTGGCGTCAACCGGGTGCTGCGCGCGGACGGACGCGTGGAGGTGCTCGGGCACATCGGCCAGGCGCAGATGGAGGCTGGCGACGTGTTCGAGGTGCAGACGCCGGGGGGCGGCGGCTTCGGGGCGGCGTGAGCAGGGCGCCAGACGGCGCCCACTGCAGTCTCTGATACGCCGCACGCGCCCTAGTGGGCAGCCTTGTTCGTCCCCTCTGCGCCCAGCCAGTTGCCGGCGCTGAGTGCGGCTTGCAGGGTTGAAAAAACCCTCGCGCGGCCTTCTGCGACGGCCGGTGAATGCGACCGCGCCTGGTTTTCGTTCAAGGCCCAGGTCATGAAGAATCGTTGGATGGGCGCCCAGGACAAACGCCGCCGCGCCCGCAGGCCCGCCACGGTGCACGCGGGCACCACAGTGTACGCAAGTCCTCGTTCTGCCACGTCCAGGCACAGGTCCAGTGTGTCCACCTGCAGGGCGATCTTGAAACTCATACCGAGCCGGGACAAAGAGTTCTCGGTCAGCATGCGAATCATGTTGGGGCGACCCGGCAGGACGAGCGGCAAGCCGTCCAGCCTTTTCAAGGGAACGGTTTCCTCGGGTGTGAGCTTGGCCTTGGCGGGGCCCACCAGGATCAGGGGCTCACGCACCAGGGAGGTCTGCTTGTAGCCCAGTGCCGGTGTCGTGGTGAAGGGGACGATGCATAGATCCAGCAGGCCCGCCAGCATGTGGTCACGCAGCACGTGGCTCACGCCTTCGTGGACACGCAGGTTCACCTCAGGACGCTCGGTCAACATGCGTTGAATGAAGTTCGAGGTGAATACGTCGTGCCAGGACGGCGGAATGCCGATGGCCAACGGGCCCTGCGTCTGCCCCAGTTGTTCCTTGAGCAAGGCGAACTGCGACAGCAAGGGGCGCGCCCGGTCTGCCAAGAGTCTTCCGGCCTCTGTGAGTGTCACGCCGCCTTGGTGGCGGATGAAAAGCTGGGTGCCCAACTCGTGCTCGAGGGCCGCGATATGGCGCGAAAGAGAAGGCTGTGACAAATGCAGGTCACCCGCCGCTCGGTTGATGCTGCCTAACTCCACCACGCGCAGGAAGTAATCCAGCAGGCGCGAGTCCATCTTGCGTTCTCCAAAAAATGAATAACGACTATAGCTTTAAAACATTATTCGATGAATGGGCGACTGCCTAGCATTCGGCTCACGGGGCAGTCGCATGGGACTCAGGCCCACGAGACGGGGAGACACGTCATGAAGATTCGAATTCTGGGCGCGGGGCCTGCCGGCATGTACTTTGCCGCGCTGATGAAGCGGCACGATCCCTCCTGCGACATCGTGATCCACGAGCGCAGCCCCCGCGACGCCACCTGGGGTTTTGGCGTGGTCTTTTCCGATCGCGCGCTTGAATTCCTGAAGGCCGATGACCAGGCCTTGCACGACTACCTGGCCCCCCACCTGGAGACCTGGCCTGAAATCACGGTGGTTCACAACGACACGCGCATTCCAGTCGCAGGCAATGGCTTTTCGTCCATCGGACGGCTTGAGCTTCTGAATCTGCTGCACGCCTATGTGGAGCGCCTGGGTGTACGCATCGAGTTTGAGTCGGAGATCAACAGCCTGGCGGCGCTGGGTCCGGCCGATCTGATCGTGGGTGCCAACGGCGCCTTCTCGTGGGTGCGGTCCGAAAACGAGGACAAGCTGGGCACCACGGTGGACTGGCGACCCAATCGGTTCATCTGGTACGGCACGACCAAGGCGTTCAACAGCCTGACCCTGACGTTTCGCGAGACGACCCAGGGTGTTTTCTGTGCGCACCACTATCGCTACAAGCCCGATCGCAGCACCTTTCTTGTGGAGGTTCAGGACGACACCTGGCACCGCGTCGGCTTCGACAGGATGTCCCCCGAGGAGACCATCGCCCACTGCGAGGCAGTTTTCGCGAAGGACCTGGAGGGTCACAAGATCATCTCCAACCATTCGCAGTGGCGCCAATTTCCGGCGGTGTGGAATGAGCGCTGGAGCTTTGACAATGTCGTGCTCCTGGGTGATGCGTTGCGCACCGCGCACTTCTCGATCGGGTCGGGCACACGCCTGGCGATGGAAGACGCGGTGGCTCTGTTCAAGAGCCTGCGCGAGTTTCCGGGCGATCTCGGTGCAGGCCTGCAGCGCTTTCAGGCGCTGCGACTGCCACCCATGAAAAAAATCTGGGATGCAGCGAACGTCAGCATCCGCTGGTACGAAGACATGGACCGCCTGGTGCGGGAGCTGTCGCCGGTGGAGTTTGCCTACAGCTACATGACCCGAACAGGGCGGGTGTCCCATGAGGACGTGCGTCGACGCGACCCCAACCTGGCGGCGCAGTATGAGGCGCTGCATCCGCAAGCTTTTCAATGACGGCGCCCGCCCCACCCATTTCCTGAGGAGACCGATCCATGAACAAATCCAAAGTCATCATCACCATCGCCCCCACGGGTGGCATGGCCAGCAAGAAGCAGAACCCGCACCTGCCGACCCAACCCCAGGAAATTGCGGACGACACCTACCGTTGCTACAACGCCGGGGCCAGTGTGGTGGCCGTGCATGCACGCCGCGCCAGTGACGACGAGGCAACCTGTGATCCGGCGGTCTACACCCAAATCAACCGCTTGATCCGTGACCGATGCGACATCGTGCTGAATAACTCCACCGGCGGTGGCATCAACGGCGACATGGTGCATCCCGTGGGCAACAGCGAATACTGGGAGATTCGCTGGGCCGAACGCCTCAAGGGCATGGAGGGCGAGGGCGTCGAGATGTGCACTCTGGACGCTCAGACCATCGTGGCCAGTTTTGGGGGCAAGGAAATTCTGGTGGCCACCACGCCCTCCCGCATTCGCCAGCTGGCCACGATGATGAAGGAACGCGGCATCAAGCCGGAGTGGGAGGTTTTCGGACTGGCGGACATCGTGCAGGACGTGAGTCGCTGCCTGGCCGAGGGCCTTGATGACGCGCCCTACTTCATCAACCTGGTCTTGGGTGTGAACGCCTTTCAAGGCGCATTGCCCTACAGCCCCCGCATCCTTCAGACCATGGTGGACCACCTGCCTAAAAACACGGTGTTCAACGTGAGTGCTATTGGCGCCGCGCAGCTTCCCGCCGCACTGAATGCCCTGTTACTCGGTGGCCATGTACGTGTCGGTCTTGAGGACAACCTCTATTACGGTCCTGGCCAACTCGCCACCAATGTCCAATTGGTGGAGCGGATTGTGCGGCTGGTGCGTGAGATGGGATACGAGCCCGCGACGCCCGCCGAGGCGCGGGAGATCATGGGCCTGCGCCCGCTGCGATGAGAGGGGATCGAATGCCTTCCAATTCCTATCGAGCGCCAGCGCAGCTGCGCTGCGTCGCGGTCATTGGCATGGGTTCCGTGGGCGCGAGCTGGGCGAGCCTGTTCCTGGCCAAGGGTCTGACCGTCAAGGCCTACGACCCTGCGCCTGGGGCACAGGCCCGTGCGCGCACATTCATTGACAACGCCTGGCCGGCGCTGCGGGCGCTGGGTGTGGCCACCGTCGATTCACCGCCGTTGGATCGTCTGAGCTTTGCGACCACCGCCGCGGATGCTGCGCGTGAGGCCGATCTGGTGCAGGAAAACGTCTACGAGAAGCTCGATCTGAAAGCGGCAGTGCTGCGTGAAATTGGCGAGGTCACGCCGGCCGACCGACTCATCATCTCGAGCACCGGCGGGATACCGCCGACGCAGCTGCAGGCGCATTGTCCGCACCCCGAGCGCTTTGTTGTGGTTCACCCGTTCAACCCCAGTCACCTGATTCCGCTGGTGGAAGTGGTGGGCGGGCGCCAGACGGCGCCTGGGGCGGTGGACGCGGCGCTCGCGTTTTGCCACTGGATGGGGAAAAAGCCGATACGCCTGAACGCCGAAGCGATGGGCCACATGACGAACCGGCTGCAGTTCGCACTGGTGCGTGAGGCGGTGGCGTGCCTGCTCGATGGCATGGCGAGTGCGCAAGATATCGATACCGCCGTGCGCCATGGACTGGCCCCGCGCTGGAGCCTGATGGGGGGGCTCATGACCTTGAACATGGCCGGCGGCCCGGGCGGCATGAAGGGCATCCTGGACCATGCCGGTGCGGCCATCGAGCAATGGTGGACGCCGAGCGAGGTTCCCAGCCTGTCCGACCCTGAAGTGAAGGCCCGTCTGGTGCAGGCCGGCGCCGACCTCGCGGCCGGTGCGTCGATCGCCGACTGGGTTCGCTGGCGGGATGAAGAACTCGTCAATGTCCTGAACCTGCAGCAACGCAGCCAGGTCCATGAACCTGGCGCCAAGGAAACCCCGTGACCCCACTTCCTCCCCCCACGAACTGGCCTGTGCCCTTGCCAGACTGCATCCGTGCCGAGCGGCGCGGTCCTGTGGCCGTTCTGACCCTGAGTCGAGAAAGCAAGCGCAACGCCCTGAGCGATGCCCTGGTGTTGGCGCTTCAGGCGTTCTTCTCCAGCCTGCCCGGCGACGTGCAGGCGGTGGTCATGCAAGGCGCTGGCGACAACTTCTGTGCCGGCCTGGATCTCAATGAGTTGCAGGAAACGACGCTCACGGAAAGCTTCGAGACCTCGCAGATCGGCCAACGCTTGAACGACACCGTGCAGTTTTGCAAGGTGCCCGTGATCGCCGTGCTCAAGGGCGCGGTGATCGGCGGGGGCCTGGAGCTCGCGGCGGCCGCCCATATCCGTGTCGCAGAGGCCAGCGCCTACTACGCGCTGCCCGAGGGCACACGGGGGATCTTCCTGGGGTCGGGCGGGTCTGTGCGCTTGCCTCGCCTGATCGGCGCCTCCACCGTCATGGAAATGATGCTGTCAGGCCGCGTCTTTGATGCACAGGAAGCGCATGACCGCTTGCGGCTGTCGCACTACCTGGTGGGCGAGGGCGAGGGTTTGGACAAAGCCCTGGCCTTGGCGCAGAAGGTGACCACGAATGCGCCCTTGGCGAACTTTGCGATCATTCAAGCGATCCCCCGCATCGTCGAACAGGATCCGCAAGCGGGCCTCTTCACGGAAATGCTGATGGTGGGCATCGCGCAGGACGACGACGAAGCCAAGCGCCGGCTTCGCGATTTTCTGGAACGCAAGATGAACAAGGTCTCGCGGGGATGAAACCGCTGGATGCCGCGCGCCACTGCGCCGAGCTCTTTGGGTTGATGGCCAAGGCCTGGCCTGAAAAGCCGGCACTGGGAACCCTGGAGGGTGATGCACGCACCTTTGCGACGCTTCACGAGCGCACCAATCGTCTGAGCCATGCGCTGAGGGCTCGAGGGTTGGCGAAAGGTGAGCGTGTGGCCATCCTGGCCCACAACAGTGCGCAATACATCGAAGTGTTTGGGGTGGTCAAAGCGGGGGCGGTTGTCGTTCCCTTGAACTGGCGACTGGCCGCCGATGAAGTGCTGCGTCTGCTCTCGCATTGCCAGCCCAAGATCGTGGTGGCCGACCGGCCGCACTGGCGGGTGCTGGAGGCGCTCAAGCCGCAGCTGCCTGGCGTTGTGCACTGGGTGCTGATTGGCGACGAAGCGCCGGGCTGGATCACGTATGAGGATCTGCTGCTGGAGGGCGATGCCAACGACCTGCAGGTGCCTGTGAGCGGACGCGACCCGGTCTGCATTGTCTACACGAGTGGAACGACCGGTGCACCCAAGGGCGTGACACTGACCCACGCAGGCGCGCTGGGCAACAGCCGGATCGCTGCGCGAGAAATGCTTGGACTGACCGAGGTCGATCGCACCCTGGCGGTCATGCCTCTGTTCCATGTGGGGGGCATGTGGTACCACTGCTTCCCCAGTCTTGCCTCGGGGTGCACGACGCTGGTGCTTTCCGAATTCAATCCCGCGCGTGTCTTGAAGGCGTTGTCCGAGCGACGGATCACGAATGTGCATCTGGTGCCCACCATGATCGCGGCGCTTTTGCAGCAGCCCGACGTCCATGATGTGGACCTCAGCGGTGTTCGATTGATGTTCTATGCAGCTTCCTCGATGCCGCCGGATCTGCTGCGAAGGGCAATGACCGTGTTTTCCCGCTGCGGATTCGCGCAGGCTTATGGGTCGACGGAGGGCGGTGTGATCACGGTTCTGGATCCGCAAGACCATCAGCGTGCCCGCACCGAGAGCGGCGAGCACCTGCTGCTTTCATGCGGCAGGCCCATGAGGGGTCGCGAGCTGCGCATCATGCGCAGCGATGGCGAGCCTGCGCCCCTGGGGGCGATCGGTGAGATCGAAGTACGCAGCCCGGATCTGATGGACGGCTACTGGGGCGATACGGCCGCGACACGCAAGGTGCTGCGTGGCGGATGGCTCGCCACCGGTGACCTGGGCTATCGCGATGGAGAAGGGTGCATCTACATTGCGGATCGCAAGAACGACATGATCATTACCGGCGGTGAAAACGTGTTTCCCTCCGAAGTGGAGGGGCACCTGTACGCCGATCCCGATGTCCAGGAGGCCGCCGTGTTCGGCGTTCCCGACCCCCAATGGGTCGAGCGGGTCGTGGCGGCGGTGGTTCTCCAGCCAGGCCACACCGCCAGCGAGGCTGACCTGATCGAGCGACTCAAGTCCAAGGTGGCCAGTTACAAGTGCCCCAAGCAGATTCATTTCGTGACCACGCTTCCCAAGAGCGCGGTAGGCAAGGTGCTGCGCAAGCAATTGCGCGCCGAGTTCAGCCCCAACCCCTGAAAGGCTCGCCATGGATGCCATTCGCGCACAAGCACAGGAATATCGCCAGCATCTGGCGCGCTGGGTCGATGAACGCTTGCTGCCGCAGGCCGAAGCCCTGGACAAGCGCGGCGAGTTTCCGCACGAACTGTTTCGCGAGTTGGCTGATCTGGGCTACCTCGGAACGATGTACCCCGAGGACGTGGGCGGTTCGGGCCTGAGCTATCCGTACACCTGCTTCACGGTGCTGTGTGAGGAGCTGGCCCGGGGCTCGGTGGGGTTTGCTGCGGGTGTTTGCATGCAAGGCTCGACGGCCACCCACACGGTGTATGCGTGGGGCGCACCGGAGCTGCGGGAAGAGTTCTTGCTACCCGCGCTGCGCGGCGAAAAGATTGCGGCCTTTGCCATCACCGAACCGGATGCGGGTTCGGATGCCGCGTCGCTGCGAACCCGCGCCACCCCGGTGGAAGGCGGGTGGCTGCTCAATGGCACCAAGGTGTTCACCACCAACGGCACCGTGGCTGATTTCATCACCGTGGTGGCCACGGTGGATCCGTCAAAGAAGGCGCGGGGTCTCGAGATGTTCGTGGTCGACACGAAGACGCCGGGGTTCTCGGTCGGACGTCGTCTGGACAAGTTTTCGGTTCACTGCTCTGACACCGGCGAGCTGGTTTTCAAGGATGTCTTCGTTCCGGAAAACCGCAAGTTGCAGGGAAAGGAAGGAGGCTCCTCCTTTCTGAACGCCTATGAAGCCTTGACGGTCGATCGCATCTTTACCGCGGCGCTTGCGTTGGGCGTCGGGCAGGCGGCCTATGACGTCGCCTTGAAGTACGCCAAGGAGCGGCAGCAATTCGGCCAGCCGATCGGAAAGTTTCAGGCCGTGCAGTTCCGCCTGGTCGACATGTTGGCCAAGCTCGAACAAGCCCGGCTCTACACCTATCACGCGTGTGCGCTGGCGGACGCGAAGCAGTCCATCACGACCGAGGCCGCCCTGGCCAAGATCATCGCGGCGGAGAACTGTCACCAGGTCTGTGAAATGGCCATGGCGGTGTTCGGCGGATGGGGCTTGATGAATGAATTCCCGGTGCAGCGCTTCTTGCGCGATTCCTATTTCCCGATGATTGGCGGCGGAACGGGCGACATCATGCGGCTGATCGTGGCCAGGCAAATGGGCTTTTGAGCCCGCACGGCGCGTTGCGGCTTAAGGCGCGGGGCAGCCCTTGTCCCACCCGGCCAGCTTTTGCAACCCCGATCGTTGCGCCAGGCAGGCCAGGCGTTGTGCTTCGATCGCCTTAAGCCGGGCCTGTTCGCGCGCCGCTTGCCACTGCGCAACGCGCTCGCGAATCTGCGGCATGGCGGCCAGCGCCGCGCGTTCCCCCTCGAGGATGGCGTTGGCGCGCTGGCTGAAGTCGGTGCCGGCGATGTCCAGCACCTGGGGCCGAACCACCACGTCTGCCCGGGCGAGTTCGGCCTGGCCCAGGCGCTGGCCCATGATGGTGATCGACTGCCCGATCGTGCCCAGCATCCCCCCGGGTGCGGGGCCTCGCGCCTTGTTCGAGATGTCCACCGCGATGACGATGTCCGCGCCCAGTTCGCGGGCGGCATCCACCGGCACCGGGCTGACCACCCCGCCGTCGACGAAGCGGGAGCGGCCGATGGTCGTTGGCTGGAACACGCCCGGTACGCTGCTGGAGGCCCGAACCGCCTGGCCGGTATTGCCCCGGGCAAAGAACGTGCGCTCGCCGTCTTCCAGGCGCGTGGCCACCGCCACGAACGGTTTGGCCAGACGCTCCAGCGGCTGCTGGCGCACCTGCTCGTTCACGTAGTCCTCGAGCTTTTGCCCCACCAGCAGTCCATTGGAAGAAAGTTGCAGGTCGCGAATACGTGTCTCGTCAAGCGCGACGGCCTTTTCCTGCAACTCGAAGGCGGTCATCCCGCTGGCATACAGCGCCCCGACGATGCTGCCCGCGCTGGTGCCCGCCACCACGGCGGGCGCCAAGCCGTTGGCCTCCAGCATCTTGATGACGCCGATGTGTGCGAAACCCTTGGCGGCACCGCCCCCGAGGGCGATGCCCACCTTCAGGGGAGGCACGGCGGATGATGATGCGGGTTTGGCTGCCGCGGCGGCGGCTGGCTGGCCGTCTGGCGGGGCCAGGCTGCTGCAGGCGCTCAAGGTGATGCAGGCCAGCACCGCCCAGGCTGTGGCACCCGTACGGGCCGTCCGGGCCACGGTGCCCGTGCAGGCCCAGGGGCGCGTCGGGGCGCGCGGGGCGGGGCGGGGCGTGGGGGCGGTCGGACGCATGCGGGCGGACAGGAGACAGTGGGGCAACGTGCGAGTGTATCGGGGGTGCCTGGGCATGACCTGGGCAGTGGACGGCCTTGGGCGCGGCGAATGAGCGCAACCCCCTACCCTCAGTGGTCAGCCAACATGTCAAGATAAGCGACCACTTAAAACCACCATCGCCCGCAGGAGAGACCCCTTTGCGTATCGCCACGTATTCACATCACGGACAACGCCATGTCGGCCAGGTCAGCGCTGATGGCCAACAGGTCACTGCGTTTGACCTCACCCCGGACCAGGCCCGCCTGGGCGCCCAGTCGCTGATCGAGGCCCGCGTGGCCGGTCGTTCGCTTCCGCCCACCGTCGGCGTGGCGCTGCCCGTCTCCGCCGTGCGTCTGGAAGCCCCGCTGCCCGTGCCGCGCCGCAACGTGTGGTGCGTAGGACGCAACTACCACGCGCATGCCAAGGAACTGGCCGCCTCCGTGTTCAAGGCCAGCAACGCCGACCCGCAGGCCTGGCCGATCGTCTTTACCAAAGTCCCGGAGTGCGTGGTCGGCCCAGCTGACGAGGTACGCCTGCCCGGCGCAGCGATCTCCGATCAAATCGACTACGAGGCGGAACTGGCCGTGGTGATCGGCAAGGGCGGCAAGAACATCACGCAGGCCGACGCGATGGCACACGTGTTTGGCTACACCATCGTGAACGATGTCACCGCGCGCGATGTGCAGATGCGCCACCAGCAGTGGGACATGGGCAAGTCGTTCGACACCTTCTGCCCCATGGGCCCCTGGCTGGTGACCGCCGACGAGATGGATGGACGCAAGACGCGTGTGCAGTGCTGGGTCAATGGCGAGCTGCGTCAGGACGGACCCACCGAGAACATGATCTTCGACATTCCCACGCTGATCGAGACCATCTCGCGCGGGATCACGCTGTATCCCGGCGACATCATCGCCACCGGCACGCCGGCGGGCGTAGGGATGGGCCTGAATCCGCCGCGCTACATCGCCTCGGGCGATGTGATCCGCATCGAGATCGACGGCATCGGCCGGATCGAAAACCGTTTCGTCTGACTCCAGTCAGCGAAACGCACATACGACAAGGCCTTCCCTCGAGGCGTTGATGCGCAAGCGCATCGACGAGCGCGGGTCGTGGTCGAAGTGGCTGCGGCAGACGGGTTCCGACATCGAGCGTATCGACCGCCGCCTCCTGAGCGACCCACCCACCGAAGGGGGTGCAGTGCTTTGGCGGTATGATTTTTTTCAGCTCATCAACCGCCAGGCCGCTGCGCCCTTTCAGCATGCCCACCCCGCCCGCTTCCCGCACGCCCTCCCCCGACGCTGCTCGCATCGAGGCCGCCGAGGTCGTGCTGCCTTGCACCGACCTGGACGCCACCCTCGCGTTCTTCACCGACATTTTGGGTTTTCGCGTTGCTGCGGTGTTCCCGGCGGATG
>JBEEIS010000129.1:0-4291 GCA_041169755.1 Pseudomonadota bacterium
TTCGAGCTGGCCGGCGGGCGGATCCGCCGCCAGGAGGTCTGGAATGACCTGGCTGAAGCCCGGGCTGGGCGGGGCTGAAGACGGCTGGCGCCCTTGCTATAATTTCGGGCTCGGCGCTTTAGCTCAGTCGGTTAGAGCGATGGAATCATAATCCACAGGTCCGCGGTTCGAATCCGTGAAGCGCCACCAAACAAAAGCCCGCAGTCCCCTTGGACTGCGGGCTTTTTCTTTTCGTCTCTCGCGGGCCGGTTGACGCATCCTTGTATATGCCCATAACATACAAAAATGATTGACTTCGACTCCGTTGTCGGCTTTGAATGGGACTCAGGCAACCAGCGAAAGAGCGAGGTCAAGCACGGCGTGACTCAGGCTGAGGCTGAGGAAATCTTCTTCAATCAGCCCTTACTGGTCAGCGCTGATAGCAAGCACAGCGCGCAGGAGCCACGCTATCTGGCGCTGGGCAAGACCAATCAGGCCAGGGCGCTGACCCTGATCTTTACGCTCCGTCAGGACGGAACCCTAGTCCGGGTGATTTCCGCCCGCGACCAGCATCGCAAGGAAAGGCAGTTGTATGACCAAGCCCACACGTAAAAGCAAGGCGCCGCCGAAGTTCCGCTCTGAGGCCAAAGAGCGTGAATTCTGGGAGTCCAAGGACAACGACGCGACCCAGTTCTTTGAACCCACCCAGATGACAGCGGTCACGTTCAAGAACCTCAAGCCGTCCACCACCAGCATCTCGATCCGGCTCTCCGACAGCCTGCTCGAAGGCATCCGGCAACAAGCCAACAAGCTGGACGTTCCGTACCAGTCCCTGATGAAGGTCTGGCTGACGGAAAAACTACGCGAAGCGGCCAAGGGGTGAGGGTCCGGCATCGGCTCGCATCATCGCGCGCCGGAGGTCCGCAGCTCGAACCCCGACAGCAGCGCCCCATCCAAGCCCCTGGCAGCCCTGCCAGGGGCTTTTTCATTGGCTCTCGCCTTGACCCACATCAACGCCTGCGCCCCGTGTGAGGCCTAGCATGAAGTGCGTCAGGAGATCGCCATGCCCCAACACCTCACCGATGGCCAAAAGGCCCTGCTGTCCGCCGAGCTCGAGCAGCATGAGCGCCAGTTGCGCGCGCAGCTGGCAGCCCACCTGCATGGCCAGTCCCGCGTGGACCGCGCCCATGAGGTGCTTCATCAGGATGACGACGACGCCTCGCTACGCCGACCCGAACTGGCCGTGGCCGCCGCGCTGACCAACCAGGAGCAGGCCCAGCTCGAGGCCGTGGTCCAGGCCCTGGAGCGAATGCGCAGCGGCCACTACGGCGTGTGTCGCACCTGTGGTGTCGACATCCCCTTCGACCGTCTCCAGGTCCAACCCTGGGCCACGCAGTGCGTACCTTGCGCCTCGTGAGCGCCACACCACACAGCCGCTAACCCGAGCGGATACCCCCTCGCGCGCCCCGCAGCTTTTCACACAGGCTGTACAGGGTCGTCGCCGAGCCAGCTCTCGGCGTCTGCGCGGGCGACACGCCATCTCGAGGGCGAGCGTGCCCACTTTTCCCCTCAATTCCCAGGGGCGACACGAAGCTGTCACAAGCGGGCTTTCCACTGTGGTCACTGATCACTTCCGACGCTTCACATGTCCCACCCCGACCACGAAATCGCCAGCAACACCTCCGACAACCCCCACTTCGAGCGCGTGCTCGCCGACGCCCTGGCCAGCCCCAGCCGGCGCAGCGTGCTGCGCGGGGGCCTGGGTCTGGCGGGCCTGGCTCTCCTGCCGGGTTGCGCCTCGCTCGCGACGCAGCCGGGCGCTGCCAAGGCCAACGCCCTGGGCTTTCCCTCTCTGGACAAGAGCCTGCTGGACGACGTGGTCCTGCCCCCCGGCTACCAGTACACCGTGCTGCACGCCACCGGCGACCGCATGGACTCGCGCCTGCCCGCCTACTCCAACGTAGGTGCCGAGGCCGACGACTGGTCGCGCCGCATCGGTGACCACCACGACGCGCTGGAAATCTATTTCATCGACGCCAGCGGCCGCTACACCACCACCGACACAGGCCGCGCGGTGATCGTGGTGAACCACGAAAGCTCGGCCGACGCCCACTTCATGCACCCGAATGGCCAGACCTCCAACGGCGTGGGCGGCAAGAAGTTCTCCCAGTTCGGCGAATGGGACCTGGGCACACGACCTGAACTCGAAGTACTCAAGGAAATCAACCACCACGGCGTGTCGGTGGTCGAGGTCGAGCGCGGCCCCCAGGGCTGGCGCATGAAGCTGGACTCGCCCCTGAACCACCGCGTGACCGCGCAGACGCCGGTGCGCATCGCCGGTCCGCGGACGCACCTGGCAGACATCCAGGCCCAGATGGTCACCCGCTGGGGCCCCACCGGGGCCAACGCGCGCGGCACCTTGAACAACTGCGGTCATGGCAAGACGCCCTGGGGCACCTACCTGGCCTGTGAGGAAAACTGGGCGTTCTATTTCCAGGTGACGGGTGGCGGCGCTGCGCTGGACGCCAAGCAACTCGCCGCCCGCCGCCGCTACGGCCTGGCCTCGGCGCCGCCGGCGGCCAACCAGACCCGTTCGATCAGCCAGGGCTGGCATACGGTCTCCGCCACCGACGACCGCTTCGCACGCTGGAACCTCGCCATGCTGGGTGCCGGTGCGAGCCAGGACTTCCGCAACGAGGCCAACACCTTCGGCTACAACGTCGAGATCGACCCGCTCAATCCCTCGGCCACGCCGGCCAAACGTGTGGCCATGGGACGCATGGCCCACGAAGGCGCGGTCTGCAGCCTGCCCCAGGCGGGACAGCCCCTGGCTTTCTACATGGGCTGCGATTCGCGCAACGAATACATCTACAAATTCGTCAGTGCGGCCGTCTGGGACCCCAAGGACGTGGGTGGCGGCATGGCTGCCGGAGACAAATACCTCAACGAAGGCAAGCTGTACGTGGCCCGCTTTGACGCCAACGGCAGCGGCCAGTGGATCGAGCTGACCCTGAACGACTCGCGCATCGCCAACTACACGGCCTTCAAGTTCACCAGCCAGGCCGAGATCTACGTCCACACCCGCCATGCGGCCGACGCGGTGGGCGCCACCAAAATGGACCGCCCGGAGTGGGCGGCCGTCAATCCGAGAAACGGCGAGGTCTACGTCACCCTGACCAACAACAGCGCCGCCAACCGCACGCCGGGCCGCGTGGACGCAGCGAACCCGCGCGCCTACATGGACCCCGATGGCAAGCGCAGTGCAGGCAACCCCAACGGCCACATCATCCGATTCCGCGAGAACGGCGACACGGCATCCGCCGCCGGCTTCCGCTGGGACATCTTCCTGTTCGGCGCAGAAGAAGATGCGGGCGACGCCAACCTGTCCGGCCTGAGCGCGAAGAACTCGTTCTCCTCGCCGGACGGACTGTGGTTCAGCCCCACCACTGGCATCTGCTGGATCCAGACCGACGACGGTGCCATGACCGACGAGACCCATTGCATGATGCTGGCGGCCCTGCCCGGCCAGGTGGGTGACGGCGGCAAGGTCACGGTGAAAAACCGCATGGTGGTCAACGGCACGGAGCAGACCGGCACCCAGGACACCTTTGTGGGCGCCACCCTTGGCGAGGCGCGCCTGCGCCGCTTCCTGATCGGCCCCAAGGGCTGCGAGATCACGGGCGTGACCGAGGCCCCTGGTGGCCGCGCCCTCTTCGTGAACATCCAACACCCGGGCGAAGAGAGCAAGAGCGTGACCCTCCTGCAAAGCCAATGGCCTGGGAACAAGGGCTATGGTCAGGCCGGCCGCCCGCGCTCGGCGACCATCGTGGTCACCCGCACCGACGGGGGCGTCATCGGGGTGTGAGCGCCGTGGGGGCCCGCCGCAGCTGCGGCACTCCCTGCAGCAACAGCGTCCACAAGCCCGCCGCCGCAGTCGACAGGCTGCGATGCCGCGGGCGTACCAGGTAGATCGGCCGCGACGCCTGCGCGCCTTCCAGGGGCACTGCCGCCAGCGAATCACGCTGGCACAGTTGCAGCGAGGACCGGGGCACGATGCTGATGCCAAAGCCATGGGCCACCAGCCCCGCCAAGGTGCCCAGTTGGTCCACCTCGAAACCGGTGTCCTGGATGTCCTGATCACGCAGCAGGGGCTGCAAGTACTGCCAGATGCTGCCCGAACGCAAGGTGTGGATGAAGGCCCGCTGGCGCAAGTGGGACAGTCGCACCTTGCGCCGCGCGGCCAGTGGGTCGTCGGCGCGGCAGATCAGGTACAGCGGTTCGTCCAGGAGCTTCACCGCCTCGAACTCCAGCG
>JBEEIS010000130.1:0-29679 GCA_041169755.1 Pseudomonadota bacterium
CGCACCGGCGCCTCATGTTTAACCTTGGAGAAACTTGCATGAAAAAATCTCTAGTTGCTTTGGCTGCCCTTGCAGCTACCGGCGCTTTCGCTCAGTCCACCGTGACCATCTATGGTCAGGCAGATGCCTCCTACGCTCGTGCCTCTTCCGGCGCGAACAGCGTTTCCGGTATTTGGGCCGGCGGCCGTGGCTCCAACTTCGTGGGCTTCATGGGCTCTGAAGACCTGGGTGGTGGACTGAAGGCCAACTTCAAGCTGGAAGCTGGCTACAGCCTGGACTCTGGCGCTGGCGCCGCTTCCAACACCAACAACCAAGCCACCGGTGGCGTGACCACCCAGTCTGGCCCGGCTACCGCGCCGGTGATCAACAGCTCTTCCACTGCTGCTGGGACCCAGGACCGTGCCTCCCTCGCTGGCGGCCAGGGCCTGACCTTCAACCGTTGGTCCTACGTGGGTCTGTCCGGCGGCTTCGGTGAAGTGCGCGTCGGTCGCGAGTACACCCCCTCGTTCAACGCCATCCTGGGTGCAGACGTTGTCGGCGCCAACGGCGTGGGCAACACCCTGAACATGACCCTCGCCTTGCAAGGCCAGTCTGCGAACCTGATTGGTGTCGGCACCAGCGCCTCCAACGGCGTGAGCTACGAGACCCCGTCGTTCAATGGCCTGCGCGCGAAGGTTCAGGTCATCTCTGGCGAGAACCCGAACGGCAACGGCGCTACCGGGACCCTGAACGCGCCCAAAGCTGGTGACGGCACCGCGTACCACGTGTACTACAACGCTGGTCCCTTGAGTGCTGGCGTGGGCGGCTTGACTGTCAAGGGCACCGCAGTTGCTGCATCCACCGGCGGCTCTGTGGTCTCGTCTGCCGGCCTCCCCGGCGAGTACGAGCAAGCCTCCTGGTACGCCAAGTACGACCTCGGCATGGCCCTGCTGACCGCTGGCCAGGTCAAGGAAACGCTGAACGGTTCGCCCACCAGCACCACCACCGTGTACGTGAACAAGTCCAATGTGCTGGGCGCCTCGATCCCCGTCAGCGGCGCGCTGAAAGTGAACGTGAACTACGTGCGTAGCGAGTACAAGGCTGGCACCACTGTTTCCGGCAAAGGCACCCAGCTGTCGCTGCAGGCCCTGTACAGCCTGAGCAAGCGCACCGACCTGTACGCCGCTTACTCGGTGGTCGACAACACCGACGCGAACAAGTTTTACGGTCTGGGCAACGGCTCTGGCCGTATGGTGACCGTGCCGAACAACGGCGACAAGTCGACCGGCTACCAAGTTGGCGTCCGCCACAACTTCTAATCTGATGCTGGCGCAAGCCAGTCCGGACTGAGAAAACAAAAACCCGCTGTGGCGGCACAGCGGGTTTTTTCATCTCAGCGCCCGCCAAAGCCGGACCCAAATAAAAACCCCCACCGTGTTTCCACGATGGGGGTTTGACTTTCAATCATCAAGCTGGCGCGAGGCCAGCGAGGCGATTAGAAGTTGTGGCGGATACCAGCCTGGTAGCCGGTCGTCTTGTTGCCAGACACGGTCACCAGACGGCCAGAGCCGTTGCCGATACCGTAGCTGGTGCCGGTGCTGTTGTCGGTCACAGCATAGTTGGCATACAGGTCGGTACGCTTGCTCAGGCTGTAGCGAGCCTGCAGGCCCAGCTGCGAAGCAGCGGCGGTCAGGGTGCCAGCCACGCGGTACTTGCTCTTGGTGTAGGTGCCGTTGATGGCCAGGGCGCCGGACACCGGCACGCTGAAGCCCAGGATGTTGGACTTGTTGTCGCTCAGGCCGGTGGACAGAGTGATCTCTTCCTTAACGGTACCAGCGGTCACGAGGGCCATGCCGAGGTCGTACTTGGCGTAGGCGGTCGAGACTTCGTACTGGCCAGGAACCTGGGCCACGCCAGCGGAAGCGGCGATGTTGGTGCCCTTGGTCTTCTGGGCGCCGAAGCCAGCGCTCAGCTTGCCGGCGGCGTAGGAGACGTGGTAGCTGTTGCCATCACCCGACTTGCCGGTCAGCGTGGTGCTGTTGGCGGTGGAGATCGGGGTCACGTTCTCGCCGAAGAAGGTCTGGATCTTGACCTTCAGGCCGTTGAACGAGGGCGACTCGTAGCTCACGCCGTTGGACGCGCTGGTGGCGGTGGCATGGCTGTTGGCTTGGCCCAGGTACAGGGTCTGGAACAGGGTGTTCTGCACGCCGTTGGCACCGGTGGTGTCAGCGCCCAGGACGGCCTGGAAGGTCGGGGTGTACTCGCGACCGACGCGAACTTCACCGAAGCCGCCGGACAGACCGACGTAGGACCAACGGTTGAAGGTCAGGCCCTGGCCACCGGCCATGGAGAAGCGGTCCTGGGTGGTGGCAGCGGTCGTGGTGCTGTTCACCAGGGTCGTGGCGGACGAGGTCGTAGCCGAGCTGTTCGACACGGTCTGGGGAGCGCCAGTGATCTGGTTGTTGGTGTTGGTGGCAGAGCCGGTACCGTTATCCAGGTTGTAGCCAGCTTCCAACTTGAAGTTGGCCTTCAGGCCGCCACCCAGGTCTTCGGAGCCCATGAAGCCCACGAAGTTGGAACCACGGCCAGCGCCGACCAGGCCGGTCAGCTTGTTAGCGCCGGACTTGACGGAGGTGTAAGCTGCATCGGCCTGACCATAGATGGTCACGGTGGACTGAGCGAAAGCGCCGGTAGCTGCAAGGGCAGCCAAAGCAGCTAGCCTTTTCAATGTCAAAATGAATACGTTTACCACCTAAGCCGTTGATTTATTTCATGAATTCCAGTCTGTGTTACATATTTAGTTGCATAGCACTTAAGGATTCGTACTGCACCAGGCTATCGCGGACACCGCCCCGCTCAGCCCTCTCCCCCATCCGCCCATAAAAAAACCCGCCGTGTCGCCACAGCGGGTTTTTTGATCCGGGCCCTCACCCCCTCAAGGCGGCGCCACCTGCCTTCGGCTGTGCAGCATCCCCACGTTCATCTCCCCGCTCAGCGCCGAGGCATAAAAACGCTCGATCATGTTCACGCTGGTGCGGGCATTGCGCGCCAGAGTCAGCATGTCGATGCCCTGCCCATAGAGCAGACGGAAGGTGATCGCCGTGTGGCGCAGGCTGTACAGCGTGCGCTTCTGACCCAGCGGACCGGTGCTCAGGCCGCACTCCGCCATCACCCAATGGAAGAGCTGGTTCATCACCGCCAGCGCGTGCTCGCGGTTGCTCAGCTGGGGTAGGAAGAGGTAGTCGTCCGGCTTGCCGAAGCCCGCGCGTTCGTTGCGCTGCTTGATCTGCGCATAGATGCGCACCGCCGCGCGCATGCTCACCACCGGCTTGTCATGGCGCTTGGTCTCGGGCAGGTTCATGCGCAGGTACATGTGCTTGCCGCGCACCTCTTCGATGTGCTTGTGCTTCATCTTCTTGATGTCGCCCGGCCGCACAAAGGTGTTGACCATGAAGCCGATCACCCAGCCGATGTCCTCGGGCATCACCAGCAGGTCGCGCGCAATCCAGAAACGCTCGTACTCCTTGAGCTTGCGCAGGATGGGGTGGCGCTTGCCGCGCAGGGCGCGAGCCTTGCGCAGCAGCTGGCGGTACTCGGTGACGCTGAAGCCCCCACGCGGCGTGGCTGTGACACGGATCTGCGGGAACTCGGGCACCTCGCTGATATGCCCCAGATGGCGCGCGAGCTTCAGGATCTTGCGCACGATCACCAGGTACTGCGAAATGGTGGTGGTGGTGAAGCCCTCGCGCCCCAGCCGGTCGGCGAAGGCCTGCAGCGCCACATAGCCCACCGCGCGCGCCGGAATGCCGCCCAGCTCGGGCAGGATGTGCGCGTCCAGACGGTTGCGCATGACCTGCAGCGAACCCTTGCTGAACTCGCCACGGTGCTGCCGCGCGGACTCCTGCTGGAAGAGCTTCTCGGCCAGCATGCCGAAGCTGGGCGAGCCGGGTTCGACCCCGGTGTCGCGCGCCAAATTGATCGCAGCCGAGGTGGCATCAAAGAACCGCTTGGCCAGCGTGATCGCGTTTTTCTTGGAGGTGGTGCGCAGGCTCTTGGAATAGGTTTTTCCGTTGAACCAGCAGCGCACCTGCCAATAGCGGCTGGCGGCGATCCTGTAGATTCGGAGCTTTTCCGGGTAGCCTGACACAGACGTCAGGGTGTCGGGGATGGGAACGGTACGCCCGCGGTGGGCGCGAAACACCTTGTCGTTTGTGGCAGCCGCACCGCCCCAGCGGTCAGCGTCGAGCATGGAGAGATCGTTTCATGAAAAGTGGGCCTGCGTTATAGGGTCTATTGGGATCTACAACTCATCAAAAGCTCCGCATCTCATCCGGAAAAAGAGTAATTAATTCATACATTGACATGCAGGCCGCTGCAGTTTGTATATAGCCGTAACAAAATCAATCTGTTTGTAAGAACGACATGCCAGCCGCCTCCGCCCCCCGAACCGCCGATCCCTACCTGCGCAAGGTGCTCAATGCCCGGGTCTATGACGTGGCGGTCGAGTCCGCGCTGGAGCCGGCGCGCAACCTGAGCCGGCGGCTGCACAACAAGGTGCTGCTCAAACGCGAGGACCAGCAGCCGGTGTTCAGCTTCAAGCTGCGCGGGGCCTACAACAAGATGGCGCAGCTCACGCCCGAACAGCTCAAGCGCGGCGTGATCTGCGCGTCGGCGGGCAACCATGCGCAGGGCGTGGCGCTCTCGGCGCACAAGCTCGGATGCCGCGCGGTGATCGTGATGCCGGTGACCACGCCGCAGGTGAAGGTGGACGCGGTCAAGACCCTGGGTGGCGAGGTGGTGCTGCACGGCGACAGCTACTCCGACGCCTACACGCACGCCCTCGCGCTGGAGAAGAAGAACGGCATGACCTTCGTGCATCCGTTCGACGACCCGGACGTGATTGCGGGCCAGGGCACGATCGCGATGGAGATCCTGCGCCAGCACCAGGGGCCGCTCGATGCGGTGTTCGTCGCCATCGGCGGTGGCGGGCTGATCTCGGGTGTGGCCAGCTACATCAAGGCGGTGCGGCCCGAGGTGCAGGTGATCGGCGTGCAGATGAACGACTCGGACGCGATGGTGCGCTCCGTCGCCGCGAAAAAGCGCGTGACGCTGTCCGACGTGGGGCTGTTCTCCGACGGCACGGCGGTGAAGCTGGTGGGCGAAGAGACCTTTCGCCTGTCACGCGCGCTGGTGGACGATTACGTGGTGGTGGACACCGACGCGGTGTGCGCCGCGATCAAGGACATCTTCGTGGACACGCGCAGCATCGTGGAGCCGGCAGGCGCTTTGGGCGTGGCCGCGATCAAGCAGTACGTGGCCACGCACAAGACCAAGGGCAAGACCTACGCCGCGATCCTGTGCGGCGCGAACATGAACTTCGACCGCCTGCGCTTCGTGGCCGAACGCGCCGAGGTGGGCGAGGAGCGCGAGGCGTTGTTCGCGGTGACCATTCCCGAGGAGCGAGGCAGCTTCAAGCGCTTTTGCGAGTTGATCGGCAACCTGCCCGGCGGACCGCGCAACGTGACCGAGTTCAACTACCGCATCAGCGATGCGGCCAAGGCGCATGTGTTCGTGGGCCTGACCACGCAGGGCAAGGGCGAGTCGGTGCGCATCGCGAACAGCTTCACGCGCCATGGCTTCGAGGCGCTGGACCTCACGCATGACGACCTGGCCAAGGAACATATCCGCCACATGGTGGGCGGACACTCGGCGCTGTCGCAGGACGAACGCCTGCTGCGCTTCGTGTTTCCCGAGCGGCCGGGGGCGTTGATGAAGTTTCTCTCGCACATGCGGCCCAACTGGAACATCACCTTGTTCCACTACCGCAATCAAGGCGCCGACTACGGGCGCATCCTGGTGGGCCTGCAGGTGCCCAAGGCGGACGACAAGGCCTTCAAGGGCTTTCTCGCGACGCTGGGCTACCCCTGCGTGGAGGAGACATCCAACCCGGTGTACCGCCTGTTCCTGCGCGGGTAGGTCGGCGAGTTCGGTGTGGGGCTCGCCTCAGGCCCTGTGCCTCAAGGCGTTTGTAGCGGCAGGAGCTCCGGCAAGGCCGGTAGGTCGAGCGTGAGCGTCGTGACGCCCTGAGGCGCCGGCCCGAGGCGCGCCTGGCGGGCCTGCACCGACTGCAGCCACAGATCGCCCTGCACACGGCTGCCCACGCGAAAGGGCCGGGGCGACTCGCCATCCACCGCAATCAGCGCCGCGCCGCCCCCGGAGCGGCCGGCCACCACGCCCGTCAAGACCAGGCGGCCGCTCGGCACCGTGGATGACGCCTCGGCGGACACCGCCGCACCCAGCACCCGGGCGACGGCCAAGGGATCGGCCGGGTCGGGCTGCCGCAGCGCGGGGAGGGCCGACGATGGCAGCGCCCGTGTGGCCCCCAGCCGCAAGCCCCAGAACACGACACAGACGGCCAGCGCCGCCCACAACACCCCGGTGAACACACGCACGGGCCAGCCAGACCGTGGACTTTGCAAATTGCCTGACAGGGACGCCAACATGCCTCGATTATCATCTGAATGATTATTTTTAATTAAAGATGAGCTTAGATGAGGCACAGATGCGCACTTTTGAGGCACACGACGACCAAGGCTCGACGGGGCTTCACGCTGATCGAGCTGATGGTGGTCCTGGTGATCATCGGGGTGCTGGCGGCCCTGATCGTGCCCAATGTGTTGGATCGGGCTGACGACGCGCGGGTGACGGCGGCACGCACCGACGTGAACAACCTGCTGCAGGCACTGAAGCTCTATCGGCTGGACAACCAGCGCTATCCCACCACCGAGCAGGGGCTGCAGGCCCTGGTGACGCGGCCCACCACGGCGCCCACGCCGCCCGGCTGGCGGCCTTACCTGGACAAGTTGCCGCAGGACCCTTGGGGCCAGCCCTACCAGTACCTCAACCCCGGCACGCGCGGCGAGATCGATGTGATGTCCCTGGGCGCTGACGCCCAGCCTGGCGGGGAGGGCCCGAATGCCGACATCGGCAGCTGGCAGTGACCCCCCCGGTACCGCGCGCGCAAGGCGGCGTGGCTTCACGCTCCTGGAGCTGCTGGTGGTGGTGGCCATCATCGCGATCGGCAGCACCGGTGTGGCGTTCTCGGTGCGCGACGCCTCGGCCACTCAGCTCGAGCGCGAAGCCCTGCGACTGGCCTCGCTCCTGGAAGCGGGCCGCGCGCAATCGCGCGCGAGCGGCCAGCCCCTGCGCTGGCGGGCGGTGGAAGACGGCTTTCACTTCGAAGGCGGCCTGGACACCGGCCTGCCGACCCGCTGGCTGTCCGAGGGCGTGCAGGTGCGGGGCGAGCCGGTGCTCGTGCTGGGCCCCGAGCCACTGATCGGCCCGCAGAGCGTCGACCTCGTCGCCTCCCAGGCGCCAGGTCGGGGCTATCGCGTCGCCACCAACGGCCTGCAGCCTTTCAACGTCAGCCCCTTGGAGGGACCATGAGCGCCGCCGCGAGAGAGCGTTCGCGCCTTGGGCCGGCCGGGGGCAGGTCGCCACACGGCTTCACCCTCATCGAAGTGATGGTGGCCCTGGGCATCGTGGCCATCGCACTGACCGCCGGCCTGAAGGCCACTGCGGCCCTGGGCCGCAACGCGCAGCGCCAGTCCGACATGCTGCTCGCGCAGCTGTGCACCGACAACGCCCTGGCGGGCGTGCGGCTCGCGCGCGAGTTGCCCGCGCTGGGTGAAACGCGCAGCGCCTGCCTGCAAGCCGGGCAAGCCTTCGAGGTGACGCTGGCCGTGGCGGGCACCCCCAACCCGAACTTCCGGCGCGTCGACGCCACCGCACAGCAGGGCGACAGCGCCTTGCTGCGCGTGTCGACCGTGGTGGGGCGTTACTGAGGACCGTGGTGTGCCCCCACGTCCGCCCCCTGCGTGTAGCGTCCTGCCCCCCGAGGGGGCCGTTCGCGCCTTGCGGCGGCCCGGCGCCGCGCATGGCTTCACGCTGGTCGAATTGCTGGTGGCCCTGTTCGCGCTGTCCATCCTGGCCATCCTCAGCTGGCGCGGCCTGGACGGCATGCTGCGCGCGCAATCGCACGTGCAAGCCCGGGCCGACCAGGTGCTCGCCCTGCAGGTGGGCCTGGCCCAGTGGAGCGCCGATCTGCAGGCCCTGGAGCCTTTGCCGCAGGTGACGGCCCTGGACTGGAACGGCCAGGCGCTGCGCCTCGTGCGCCGCAGCGCCACCGGCACCCCACCCGGCGCCGACGGCGTGGTGGTCGCGGCCTGGGCGCGTCGCACCGCGCAAGGTCAAGGCGGGCTCTGGCTGCGCTGGCAATCGCCGCCCTTGACCCGCCGCGCTGACATCGAACAGGCCTGGCTGCAGGCCGAGGCCTGGGCACGCGACCCGGCGGAGGTCGGGCGTGCCGGCGAGGTGTCGGTGATGCCCCTGGACGATTGGCGCCTGCTGTACTTTCGCGACGGCAACTGGCGCGACGCCACGCCCGGCGATCCCCAGGACACCGAGACGTCCCGGCCACCGACACCCCTGCCCGACGGCGTGCGCCTGGTCCTCACCCTGCCCGCAGGCGGGCCGATGGGGGGCGCACTCACCCTCGATTGGGTCAACCCCCTGCTGACTCCGCGCCGGTCATGAGTGGCACCCGACACCCGCGCGGCGCAGCGCTGCTGGCCGCCCTGCTGACCGTCGCCCTGGTGGCCACGCTGGCCAGCGCAGGCCTGTGGCAGCAGTGGCGCACGCTCGAGGTGGAGGCGGCCGAGCGGCAGCGCGCGCAGGCAGCCTGGGTGCTGACGGGCGCACTGGACTGGGCGCGCCTGATCCTGCGCGAGGACGCGCGTACCGGCACGGTGGACCACCTGGCCGAACCCTGGGCGATCCCGCTGCAGGAAGCACGGCTTTCCACCTTTCTGGCCGTCGACCGCAACGCGCCCACCAGCGATGCCGCAGGCGATGCCGCTTTCCTGTCGGGCGAGATCGTCGACCTGCAATCCCGTCTCAACCTGTACAACCTGCTCGAGGCAGGGCGTGTATCGCCCGCAGGCCTGCGCGCCTTCGAGCGCCTGTTCGATCTGCTGGGTCTGCCCGCGTCGCAGCTGGAAACGCTGGTGACCCAACTGCGGCTGGCCAGCGGGCCGGCCGGCTCGGGCGGACGCAGCGTACCCGGCGTGCAAACCGACAGCGACACGCAGCGGGTGCCCCTCATACCGCTGCGCACCGAGCAACTGGGCTGGCTCGGGCTGCCGCCCTCCACGGTGACGGCCCTGCAGCCGCATGTCGCGCTGTTGCCCCGTCGCACCCCGGTGAACCTGAATACGGCCAGTGCACAGGTGATCTACGCCGCGATCGGCGGCATCGGACTGGCCGACGCACGTCGCCTGGTTGCTGGGCGCAGCTCGCGCTACCTTGCCGGCCCCGCCGACGCAGCGCGCCTGCTGGGCCAGGCGCTGCCGGACGACGCGCTGGTCGGCGTCAGCAGCCGCTACTTCGAAGTGCGGGGCCGGCTGCGGCTGGATCGCATGGTGTTCCAGGTGCGCACCTGGGTGGAACGCGATCAGCTGGACGTGAAGCCCCTGCAGCAACAACGCGGCGTCCTGGAGGCGCCCCCGCTCCTGGCGGCTGCCACGGCCTCGCGCTGACATGAGCTCGCTCTTCATCCACCTGCCCGCGCCACCTGTGGTGGCCACCAGTGAGTTCGCCTACGTGCTGTCGGTCGATGGCCGTAGCCCCGACCAGGTCTCGAGCGCACCGGCCACCTTGCTACCGGCCGCGCACGGCGCGGGGTCCGAGACCGTGGCGGTGGTGCCGGCCGATGCACTGTCCTGGCATCGTCTCGAGTGGCCCCGCGGCCTGCTGCCGGCATCGCCACGGCTGCGCGCCGCGCTGGAGGGGCTGCTGGAAGACCACCTCCTGGACGAACCCGAGGCGCTGCACTTCGCGGTGGAGCCGCATGCCCGCGCGAGCGAACCCGCCTGGGTGGCGGTGTGCGACCGGGCCTGGCTGCGCGCCTGCCTGGCGGCGCTGGACGCGGCAGGCCACAGCGTGACGCGCATCGTGCCGGAGTTCGCGCCCGAGGCGCCCGCCGCGTTGTACGCGCTGGGCGAGCCCGAGCATGCGGTGTTGGTGGCACGCAGCCCGCGCGGCGTGGTGACCCTGCCGCTGTCTGGCGCTTCACTGCCGCTGCTGCCGGCCTTGCCGGATGGGGCGCTGTGCTTCGCGGAGCCCGCCATCGCCGAACAGGCCGAGGCGCTGCTGCAACGACCACTGGTCCTGCAGCCAGCGGCGGAGCGCTGGCTGCAGGCGGCGCAGTCGGCGTGGAACCTCGCGCAGTTCGATCTCGCGCGCACGGGGCGCGGCCGCGCAATCCGCCGCCTGGCCACCCTGGGGACCGACTGGCTGCGCGCACCACACTGGCGGCCTGCGCACTGGGCGCTGGCGCTGCTGCTGGTGGCCAACCTCGCCGGGCTGAACGTCTGGGCCTGGAGGGAGCGCAACGCACTGGACGCGCGGCGCGAGGCGGTACGCGCCACCCTCGTGCGCAGCTTCCCCCAGGCACGCCCCATGACGGGAACCTCAGCCGATGTCCTCGCGCAGATGGAGCGCGAGGTGGCCGCCCTGCGACAGGCCACCGCCACGCCCTCAAGCGGCGACCTGGAGACCCTGCTGGGGGCACTGGCCACCACCGCACCCACCCGCGCCGCAACTGGCCTGGACTACGTGCGCGGCACACTGCGCGCGCGCGGCCTGGGCTGGACTGCAGCCGACCTGCGAACGGCCGAGCCCGCACTGAGTACGCAGGGCCTGTCGGTCACGCTGCAGGCCGACGAGCTGGTGCTGCGTCCACAGGAGCGCCCTTGATCCTGAAAGCCGCTGCCCTGCGTCCCGCGTCACGTGCCGGCCTGACTCGGCTGCGTGCGTGGTGGCAGGGCCTGCCATCCCGAGAGCGCCTGGGGGTCACGGCCACGCTGGTCGTGCTGCTGGTCGCCGTGCTGTGGTGGGTTGCCCTGCGCCCGGCATGGACCACCTTGCGCACCGCACCCGCGCAACGGCAAGCGCTGGATCTGCAACTGCAACGCATGCAGCAGTTGCAAGCGCAAGTGACGGCCATGCGCGCAGCGACGCAGCCACTACCGCCCCTCGGGCGCGAGGAAGCGCAGCGCGCATTGGAGACCGAGATCCGCCAGCATTTCGGCGAGGCGGCGCGCCTGGTCGCAGGCCCGCAAGGCGTGACGTTGACCCTGAACGGCGTGTCGGGCCAGGCGCTGGCGCAGTGGCTGGCGCAGGCGCGCATCGAGGCGCGAACCCTGCCGACCGAAGCGCACCTGGAACGTCAGGCCAGCGGCACATGGAAGGGGCAGATGACGCTGGCCTTGCCCGGATCCCCCGCCTCCCCACCCGCGCGCACGCCATGACCCGACCCCCACCGGCTCCCGCGCGACCCGCCGCCCCCTGGTCCTGGGCCCTGGCCGGCGCCGTGTGTGGCGTGGGACTGGCGCTGCTGCTTTTTGCGCCCGCGCGCTGGCTGGCCACCCTGGTCGCTTGGGGCAGCCAGGGCCATGTGGCCCTGGAAGATCCCCGGGGCACGGTATGGAGCGGGTCCGCCCAGTGGGTTCTGGCCGGCGGGAGCGGCAGCCGCGACGCCGTGGCCCTGCCCTCGCGCCTGGCCTGGACACTGCGGCCCGGGCTGCGCGGGCTGGGGCTGTCCTTGCACGCGGCCTGTTGCACGCCCCAGCCGGTCACGATGCGGCTGCAGCCCAGCGGGCAGGGGCTGATGGTCACGGTGGCCGATGTCGCGGGTTCGCACTGGCCGGCGCCGCTCCTGGCGGGCCTGGGCACGCCCTGGAACACCCTGCAGCTGGAGGGTCGCCTGCAGCTGTCCACGCAGGGTCTGCAGCTGCTCTGGAGCCGGGAAGGGCTGCGGGTCCAGGGTCGCGCCGAGCTGCTGGCCCTGGACATGGCGTCGCGCCTGACGACGCTGCGTCCCATGGGCAGTTACCGGCTCACGCTGGAAGGCGGCATACCGGCGGCCACCCTGCGACTGGACACGCTCGAGGGCGGGCTGCGCCTGGCGGGCCGTGGCGAGTGGCAGCCCTCGCGCCTGCGTTTCACGGGGGAAGCCAGCACCGCGCCCGAACACGCCGCCGTGCTGGCCAACCTTCTCAACCTGCTCGGTCGTCGCGATGGCGCGCGCTCGATCATCACCCTTGGATGACCCCATGCCCCTGCGCCCTCTTTGTCCTCTGCGTTCTTCCCGCGCCACCCGGTGGATCGCGACCTGGATGATCACCGCCTGGCTGGTCGCTGTCCTGATGAACGCGCAGGCACAAACTCCCACACCCGCACCCGCCCGCCCCGGGTCCGCCGCGCGCGAACCGGTGACGCTCAATTTCACCGACGCGGACATCGAAGCGGTGGCCCGCACCATGGCCAGCCTGCTCGAGCGCGACATCGTGGTCGACCCGCGGGTCAAGGGCACGATCAGCCTGTCCACCGAGCGGCCGGTGACACCGCAGGCGGCCTACCAGCATTTCCTCGCGCTGCTGCGTCTGTCCGGGTTCACCGTGGTGGACGCCAACGGCCTGCTCAAGGTGGTGCCCGAAGCCGACGCCAAGCTGCAAGGCGGACCGGTGAGCGTGGGCGCAGCGCCCGTCGGCAACCAGCTGGTGACGCAGGTGTTCCGGCTGCAGCACGAGAGCGCCAACAACCTGGTGCCGGTGCTGCGCCCCCTGATCAGCCCGAACAACACCCTCAATGTGAGCCCGGGCACCAACGCGCTGGTCGTCACCGACTATGCCGACAACCTGCAGCGGATCGGACGCCTCATCGCCGCACTGGACCTGTCCAACCTGGCGGACGTGGAGGTCCTCCCGCTGCAGCACACCCTGGCCGCCGACCTGGCACCCGTGGTGCAGCGGCTGGTCGAGGCCAGCGGCGCGCCGGCGGGCGGGCCACCGGGTGCAACGAGCGCGAGCGATGCCGCCACGCGCACGACGGTGATCCCCGAGGTCCGCAGCAACACGCTGCTGGTGCGCGCGCCCAACCCGGCGCGCATGAGCCTGGTGCGCACGCTGGTGCAGCGCCTGGACCAGCCCTCGGCCGCCAGCCCCATGGGCCATATCCATGTGGTCTACCTGAAGAACGCCGACGCCACGCGCCTGGCCGTGACGCTGCGCGCAGCGCTGGCGGGCATGGGCGGCGCCGCAGGCGGTGGCGGGTCCTTGCCCGGCGCACTTGCGGCGTCGCCCGGCGGGGCTGGGGCCTCGCTGGTGCAAACCGGCACCGGGCCGAGCGCCAGCCCCGCCACCGGCGCCATGCAAGCCACCGCCGCACCCTCGACCGGCGGGCAGATCCAGGCCGACCCGGCCACCAACGCGCTGGTCATCACCGCCGCCGAACCCCAGTACCGCCAGCTGCGCGCGGTGATCGAGCGGTTGGACACGCGGCGTGCGCAGGTCTTCGTCGAGAGCCTGATCGCGGAGGTCAATGCGGACAAGGCCGCCGAGTTCGGCATCCAGTGGCAGAACCTCATCGGCAATGCGAACAACGCGACCTTCGGCGTCGCCGGAACCAACTTCACCATCGGCGGGGCCAACATCATCGGCCTGAACCTGGGCGCTGCCAGCAGCACCCCCCTGCCCTCGCCGGGGGTGAACATCGGGGTGATACGCCAGGTCAATGGCGCCTACCTGCTGTCCGCACTGGCGCGATTTCTCGAGACGAATGCCGAGGGCAACGTGCTGTCCACACCCAACCTGCTGACGCTGGACAACGAAGAGGCCCGCATCGTGATCGGACAGAACGTGCCCTTCGTGACCGGCCAGTACACGAATGCCAACGCCGGCGGCACCGGCAGCGTGAACCCCTTTCAGACCATCGAGCGGCGCGACGTCGGCCTGACCTTGCGGGTGCGACCCCAGATCAGCGAGAACGGTACGGTGAAGATGCAGATCTTCCAGGAGGTGTCCAGCGTGCAGGCGGGCTCGGTCAACTCGCCTTCAGGCCTGATCACCAACAAGCGTTCGATCGAATCCACGGTGCTGGTGGACGACGGCGCGATCGTGGTGCTGGGCGGCCTGCTGCAGGACGAATACGCCGGCAACGAGCAGAAGGTGCCGGGCATCGGCGATGTGCCGCTGCTGGGGCGCCTGTTCAAGAGCGAGTCCCGCAGTCGCAAGAAGACCAACCTCATGGTGTTCCTGCGGCCGGTGGTGGTGCGCGGCGCCGCTCGCGGCGACGCGCTCACCCTGGACCGCTACGAGCTGATGCGCCTGAAGCAGCAGGCGGCGCAGCCGGTCCCGAGCGCGGTGGTGCCGGTCAACGGTGCGCCCGTGCTGCCGCCGTACCCCGCGCCGCCCGCCGCCAGCGTGCCGGCACCCCCCCCTGCTGCACAGCCTCAGGCCGTACCGGCCCCGCCGCCGCTGCGACCCAGGCCCTTGCCCCCGGTCACCGATCGCGAGTGATCCGATCGCGCCCCACCCCACAGGTCCTGCGCATGCCCCGCCATCCCCTGCCCTATGCCTTCTCGCGCGGCAGCCAGCTGCTGCTCGAGGAAGACGGTGACACGCTCACCCTGTGGCACGCCGGCACCGCGCCGGGCAGCGCCTGGAGCGAGGTGATGCGCAAGTTCCCTGTGCGCTCCGTGCAGCAGCTGGACCCGCCCGCGCTGGCGCAACGTATCAGCGCCGCCTATGCCCAGGGCGAATCCAGTGCCGCCACGGTGGTGAGCGAGGTGCAGAACGATGCCGACCTCTCGCGCATCATGCAGGAGCTGCCGGCGGTGGAAGACCTGCTGGAGACCAGCGACGACGCACCCATCATCCGCATGCTCAACGCCCTGCTGACACAGGCGGCGCGCGACGGCGCGAGTGACATCCACGTCGAGCCCTACGAGCGGCATTCCTCGGTGCGGTTTCGGGTGGACGGCACGCTGCGCGAGGTGGTGCAGCCCCATCGCGCCTTGCACGCGGCGCTGATCTCGCGGCTGAAGATCATGGCCGAACTGGACATCGCCGAGAAAAGGCTGCCGCAGGACGGCCGCATCAGCCTGCGCATCGGTACGCGTGCGGTGGATGTGCGCGTGTCCACCCTGCCCAGCGCGCACGGCGAACGCGCAGTGCTGCGCCTGCTGGACAAAAGCGGCAGCAAGCTGAGCCTGCAGGCGGTGGGCATGACCGGCGAGACGCTGCGCCGCTTCGAGGCGCTGATCACGCAGCCGCACGGCATCATCCTGGTGACGGGTCCTACCGGTTCAGGCAAGACCACCACGCTGTACGCGGCGCTCTCGCGGCTGGATGCCGGCGCCAGCAACATCATGACGGTGGAAGACCCGATCGAGTACGACCTGCCGGGCGTGGGACAGACGCAGGTGAATGCGCGGATCGACCTGGACTTCGCGAAGGCGCTGCGCGCCATCCTGCGCCAGGACCCGGACGTGATCATGATTGGCGAGATCCGCGACCACGAGACCGCGCAGATCGCGATCCAGGCCTCGCTCACCGGTCATCTGGTGCTGGCGACGCTGCACACCAACGACGCGGTGAGCGCAGTGACGCGCCTGACCGATATGGGCGTGGAGCCTTTCCTTCTGAGCTCCTCGCTGCTGGGGGTGCTGGCGCAGCGCCTGGTACGCAAGCTGTGCACCGTCTGCCGCGGAACCGGCTGCGAAGACTGCGGGCGCACCGGCTACCACGGGCGCACCGGCGTGTTCGAGCTGATGACCGCCGACGAGACCGTGCGCGACCTGATTCATAACCGCGCATCGGAAGCCCAGATCCGCGACAGTGCGACTGCGGCGGGTATGACGCTGATGCAGGCCGACGGCGAGCGCCTGGTGCGCGAGGGCATCACCTCACGCGAGGAGCTGCTGCGGGTGACACGTGACTAGCGGCCGCCGGCAGGAAGGCGACCTTCCAGTGGTCGGGGGCGCGCAGATCGCGTGTGAGGTGGCTGACCAGGCGGCGCTTCAGGCGGCAGGGCCGCCATCGGGCGGGTCTGCACGTTCACGCTCGGCCTGCCGGCGCGCTTCGCGCTCGGCCCGGGCCTTGCGCAGGTCGTGGAACTGCCAGGCTGCGAAGACGAAAACCAGCAGGAAGACGCCCAGTTCGATCCAGATCCCCATGACTCACTCTCCGCGTGGCAGCAGCCGGTTCAGGACCAAGGCGCCGACGTACAGCACGATGAGCGTGCCGATGGTGTCGCCGACGAACATCGGCATGAAGCCCGCGAGGGGCGCCAGATCGCCGGCTTCCAGGGCGAAGTACACGGTGTGAGCGCCGCTGCTGGCCAGGCCGCCGGCCACGCCAAAGACCAGGAGCTGGCGCCCGGTCATGCCCGCCAAGTCACCCGGCACGCGCAGCACACGCTGGACCAGTCGGGCCGCCACGAGGCAGGGCACCGACGAGATGCCCGCGATCACGAGGGCGCGCGCCGGATCGACCTCCAGCACGCCACCGAGCTGGGTCAGGGAGCCCAGGTACAGGCCCGCCACGCCAGCCCAACCGAACAGCATCACCGCCAGCATACGGATGGCCGCCGGCAGGAACACCCAGCTGATGTGGTCGGAGATCTTGACGAGGCTGAATGCCCAGTCGTTGAGCTTGAAAAAGACGACATAGGCCACCGCAACGGCGGCTGTGCCGGCCAGGCACTGGGTGGCGGACAAGCGCCTTTGTGACGCGGCCGCGTGCATCGCCTGAGTCTCAGCTGGCCTGGGCCTTGCGCATGCATTGGCCCAGGGCAGCGAAGTAGCGCATCGACAGGTCGGTCGGTTGAACGTACTTGAGGCGGTTGTCCTGCAAGTCGGTCTCCACCCGCAGCAGCCCCTTGGAACGCAGGGCCTTCAGGCGGCGCTGAACGGTGGACGGAGAAATCTCGGGCATCCCGTTCATCGCCTCCACCACGCTGATGCGGTCACCGGCATACCAGGAGCGGGCCAGGAACGCCAGGATTCGGTCTTCCACCGCGTCAATCTCGGGGATGCCGGGCAGACGCCGGGTCGCTGCGACCAGGTTCAGAAACTTGAAGTAGAGCAGCGAACTTTCTTTTTTACTGGTGGCCATGGCGCCAAGAAGGTGAGGGATACAAGCTCGCCATCTTAGCGCAGCGCAGGCCAACTCATCAGCGGCCCATGAAGAAAACCTGCTTGTCGCGGTGGGCACGAAAGTCGTGGCGACCTAACAGCCGCCGTGTGCCGCAGATCTGTCAAGCCGCCGCGCGCAACACGTTGATCAAGGGCTCTGCGCGCGCCAGGCGCGTGATGTTGTCGGCCAGGGTCTGCTGGCGCCGACGCACCGTGCCCTCGGTCCATCCGGACATGTGCGGCGTCATCAGCACATTCGGCAGCGAGGCGAAGTCCCAGCGCGAAGGCGCGCATTCGGCACGCGTGGCGTCCGGATACTGGTACCAGGTATCGATGATGGCGTGCGCCAAGCGCCCCGACTGCAAGGCCTCGAACAGAGCCGCCTCGTCGATCACCGCACCGCGCCCCACGTTCACCAGCACCGCCTCGGGCCGCAGGGCGGCCAGCGCCTGGCGGCCCACCAGGCCGCGCGTGGTGTCGGCCAGGGGCAAGGTCACCACCACGATGTCGACCGACGCCATGAATTCATCGAGCGCGGACAGGCCGAAGGCGCGATCGACCCCCGCACTGTGGATCGCGCTGCGGTTGGCCGCATGCACCCGCATGCCAAAACCCTTGGCCCGTGCGGCGATGGCCTGCCCGATGTGGCCAAACCCCAACACGCCCAGCGTCTGCGCGCCCAACTCGGTGCGCAAGGCAGCGGGACGGCCGGCATAGAAGGTCCACCGCTGCTGGCGCAAGTCGGCATCCGCCTGCGCCAGCGGCACATGCCGCAGCAGCAGCGCCGCCATCACATATTCAGCGATGGCGTATTCATGGCCGAAGGCGTTGCTCAAGGTGCAGGTCGGCGGCAGGCAGGTCAGATCGATGGCGTCGGTACCGGCCGCAGGGGCCTGAAAGAGACGCGCCCGCTCGGGGCGCGGCAGGCTGCCATCCAGGCGGACCCCGACGATCACGTCGGCGCTGGCGTAGTGGGCGCGGTCAGCCGCGTCGGTGAGCGAGTCCGGCAGGTCCACGATCGTGTGGCCCGGTGGGATCAGGGACTCGAAGCCCACACGAAAGTTGGCCGCGTTCTGGCCGTGAAAAGCGATCTTCATAGTGTCGGGTGAAGCGCAGACCGGGCGATGGCGGTCACACCGCTATTTCAAAATCGATCTGCACCTTCAAGGAACGCTGCTTGTCGCAAGCCAGCTCGAAGGCCTGCACCGCCTGGGAGGCGGGCACCACGCCGGTGATCACCGGCTTGCCGTCGATCAGGCCCTCGTTGAGAAACTGCACCGCGGTGGCGAACTCCGGATGGAAGCGGAAGGTGCCGCGCAGGTCCACCTCCTTGGCCACCAGCTGGTTCATGGGCAGCGCTATGTCGCCACCCAGGCCCACCGTCACCAGCACGCCGCGCGGCACGATCACGTCCAGAGCCGCCTTGAGCGCGGCCTCGCTGCCCGAGGCCTCGAACACCGCGTCGAACTGGCCCTTGTCCGCCTTGTAGCGATCCAGCGCCTGCGGCTCGGTGCGCAGGTTGATGGTTTCATCGGCGCCCATCTCGCGCGCGCACTGCAGCGGGCGATCCGCCAGGTCGACGGCCACGATGCGCGCTGCGCCCGCACGGCGCAGGCCGCCAATCAGGAGCGATCCGATCGGGCCGCAACCCGTGACCAGGACCTGCTTGCCCAGGACACCGCCGGCGCGCTGGATGGCGTGCAGGCCCACCGACAGGGGCTCGGCCAGTGCCGCCTGCGAGAGACTCAGATGGTCGCCGATGGCATGCGCCTGGTGCGATTCGATGACGATGAACTCGCTGAACGCGCCCTGGATATGCGGGAAGGGCATGGCGCTGCCGTAAAAGCGCATGTTCAGGCAGTGATTGTGCTGCCCCTGTTGGCAGAAACGGCAGTGGCCGCAGGGGCGCGAGGGCGAGATGGCGATGCGTTGGCCCGCGCGCAGGTCCCGAACCTGCGCACCCACGCTATGCACAATGCCGGAGACCTCATGCCCCAACGCCATCGGCTCTCGGATCCGTACGGTGCCAAAGCCTCCGTGCTGGAAGTAGTGCAGGTCCGAGCCGCAGATGCCGCCGAAGGCCACGCGCACCAGCAGCTGATTCGCGCCCGGCGCAGGGATGTCGGCGTCCTGGATGCGAAGGTCCTTGGGGCCGTGGCAGACGATGGATTTCATGGCTTGCACTCGCTCAGAGGGTGGCGGTCACGCCGCCGTCGACATACAGGATATGGCCGTTGACGAAGCGCGAAGCCTCGCTGGCCAGGAACACGATGGCGGGCCCCAGGTCCTCCACATCGCCCCAGCGGCGGCTGGGGGTGCGACCCACCAGCCAGGCGCTGAACGCGGGGTCGTCCACCAGCTTTTGCGTGAGCTCGGTCTTGAAGTAACCCGGGCCCAGGCCGTTGACCTGCAGGCCGTGCGGACCCCAGTCGATGGCCATGCCCTTGGTCAGCATCTTCATCGCGCCCTTGGTGGCCATGTAGGGCGCGATGCCCGGACGACCGAGTTCGCTTTGCACCGAGCAAATGTTGATGATCTTGCCGCGCCCGCGCGGAATCATCTTGCGCGCTACCGACTGACCCACGTAGTAGGCGCTGTCCAGGTTGGTCTGCATGATGCGGCGCCAGTCGGCATCGGCGAACTCGTGCAGGGGCCCGCGGATCGTCATGCCGGCGTTGTTCACGAGGATGTCGATCGGCCCCTGCGCCTCCAGCTGGTCGATGGCGGCGCGTACTGCATCGGCGTCGGTCACATCAAAGCTCAGGCTGCTGACGCCCAGGCCCTCGGCCTGGAGCGTGGCGGTGGCTGCAGACAGCTTGCCCGCGTCACGACCATTGAGGATGACATGCGCGCCGGCTTGCCCCAGGGCCCGCGCCAGCGCCAAGCCAATACCGCCGGAGGAGCCAGTGATCAGGGCGCGGCGGCCCTGCAGGTTGAAGTCGTTCAGGATCTTGTTCATTTCATCATCAACCAACGCATGGGCGTGAGCACCAGTTCGGGGAAAGCGATCAAAAGCCCCAGGACCACGATCTGCGACAGCAGGAAGGGCATCACGCCCTTGATCACGTCATGCATGGCCACACGGCCCACACCGCAGACCACGTTCAGCACCGTCCCCACCGGCGGCGTGAGCAGGCCGATGGCGTTGTTGATGATGAACAGGACACCGAAGTACACCGGGTCGATGCCAGCCTGCTTGACCAGCGGCATCAGCACCGGCGTGAGGATCAAGACCGTGGGCGCGAAATCCAGTGCGGTGCCGACCACCAGCACCAGCAGCATCAGCACGATCATCAGCAGCTTCGGACTGTCAATGAAGGGACGCGCCAGCTCGGCGATCTGATTGGGAATGTTGGCCACGGTGATCAGCCAGGCACTCACGAGCGCCGCAGCCACCAGGAACATCACCACCGAGGAGGTCTTGGCCGCGGCCAGGATGATTCCGTACAGGTGGCGCACCTTGATCTCTCGGTAGACGAACAACCCGACCAACAGCGAATAAACGACCGCCACCACGGCGGCTTCGGTGGGCGTGAAGACCCCCATCTTCATGCCACCGATGATGGTGACCGCCAGCAGGTAGCACCAGAAGGCATCGGCGGTCACCTTCAGGCGCTCCTTGAGCGGCACACGAGGTGCCACCTGCACGTTGTCGCGCGCAGCGACGATGCGCCAGGTGATGATCAGCGCCACCCCCATCAGGATGCCGGGGAAGATGCCGGCCATGAACAGCTTGGAGATGGAGACGCCACCCACCACGCCAAAGAGGATGAAGCCGATCGAGGGGGGAATGACCGGCGCGATGATGCCGCCCGCCGCGATCAGGCCGGCCGAGCGGTCCATGCGGTAGCCGGCGTCGCGCATCATGGGCATCAGCACCGCGGCCAGGGCCGCGGTGTCGGCCACGGCGGATCCCGAGAGGCTGGCCATGATCAGGGCAGCAAACACCGCTACATAGCCCAGGCCGCCACGGAAATGCCCCACCCACACCATGGCCGAATTGACGATGCGCCGGCTCATGCCGCCCGCGTTCATCAGCTCGCCGGCCAGCATGAAGAAGGGCACCGCCATCAGCGGAAAATTGTCGGCGCCGTTGATCAGGTTCTGCGACACGATCTGGGTGTCGAAGTTGTCCAGATGCAGCATCAGCGCGACGCCGCACACGATCAGGGAGAAGGCCAGGGGCATGCCCAGCGCCATCGCGCCGAGCAGGGACAGCAGGAAGACGGCGACGGTCATTTCTTCACCTCCGCGCCGTGGGCGGCCAGGATCTCTTCGGACTCCTTGACCTGCACCAGTTCATCCTCGGTGACGTCGCCGCGCACCAGTCGCACCAGCTTGCCCGCGAGGATCAGGGCCATCGCGACGCTGGCGACATAGCCCACGCCATAGACCCAGATCATCGGGATCTCGGTGACAGCCGACCGGGTGCTGGCATTGATGGTGTGCTGCTTGAAGGTGCCGTAGAACATCAGCGCGCAGCAGCCGATCATCATGAGGTTGGAGGCGATGGCAGCGACCTTCTTGCCACGCAGACTCATCTTGCGCACGAGGGTGTCCACGCCCAGGTGCGCGTTCTCGCGCAGCGTGACGATCGCCCCCAGGAAGGTGATCCAGATGAACAGGAACCGCGACAGCTCCTCGGAGCTGATGATCGAATCGTTGAATCCGTAACGCAGCACCACGTTGCCAAACACCATGACCACCATGGCGGACAACATGACCACGAGCAGGACTTCGACCAGGCGGAAAAAGAGGTCGTTGAGCGTTTTCATGGATCACACACAGTCAATGCCCCTGGCGCCACCGGGCGCCAAGGGGCGGCGTCACATCACTTGACGGCTTCGATGGCGTTCAGGAGCGCCGGGCCGTTCTTCTCGGCGAAGGTCTTGGCGATCTCACCCGAGACGATCTTCTGGAACGGGGCCATGTCCACGTTCTCGATCACCTGCATGCCCGACTTCTTCAGGTCGGCGACGACCTTGGAGGCGTTCTGCGCATTCAGGTTGCGCTGGAAGGTGGCGGCTTCACGCGCGGCGTCGACGATGACTTTCTGGTAGTTGGCCGGCAGGCTGTCGAACTTGGCCTTGTTCATGGCCACCACCAGCGGCGAGTACACATGGTTGCTCACGGTCAGGTGCTTTTGCACCTCGTAGAACTTGGACGACCAGGTGACGTTGATCGGGTGCTCCTGCGCGTCGAAGGTGCCGGTCTCCAGGGCGGTGTACAGCTCGGCGATGGGCATGGGCGAGGGGTTCATGCCCAGGAGGCGGAAGGCTTGGATGTGGTACGGGTTGGGGGTGGAGCGGATCTTCAGGCCCTTCAAGTCGTCGGGCTTGGTGACCGGACGCTTGTTGTTGGTGAAAGCGCGCCAGCCGTTTTCCCAGTAGGCCAGGCCCTTGAGGCCGTGCGGGGCCAGCTCATTGAGCACGCCGGTGCCGACCGCACCATCGAGCACGGCATAGGCGTGCTGCGCGCTGCGAAACACGAAGGGCAGCTCCATGGCGGCGGTGTTGGGGACGATGCCGTTGAAGTTGGAGGCGCCGCTGGAGACGATGTCGATCGTGCCGCCGCGGGTGCCATTGATCATGGCGGCGTCGTTGCCCAATTGGTTGGCCGGGAAGATGGTGATTTCGACATCGCCATTGGTGCGCTGCTTGACCAGTTCGGCCAGCTTCATCGCGGCGGCATGCTGGCCGTCGGTGGGATTCACCGCGTGGCCCATCTTCAGATTGAACTTGGCCGCGAAGGCGGTAGACCCCAGGGCCGCCAGCAGGCAGGCGGCGAGGACGCGAGAAATTTTCATGCTGTGTCTCCTATTGAAAGAATGGTTGGTGGGGGGGGTGGGGAAATCAGTCGGTCGGCAGGCCGTATTCATCGGCGCTGAAGATCGTATGGAACACGGTGCCATCGAACATCGCGATCAGCTCCTTGGACACCTCGCGGCTTTCCATGCGCACCGCAGAGGCCAGGGCGATCTCGATCGATTCGCGCGTCGGGTAGCGCACTGACAGCACCATGCCGAAGTGCGGCTGCGTGACGTCGCTCTCGACCTGGCGCAGCACGCGCACTTCCTCGGCGCCAGGAAAGCGGGTCCACAGCGGCACGAGCTTCTCGCGGATGTAGCGGCTGAAGGCCTCGTGCATGCCGGGCTTGACATGGCCCTGGAAGAACGCGCAGCGGATGTACATGAGGATCCTTGGAGTCAGTCTTGAAAAGAGGGGGCGGCAAGTTCAGGCCGGTGAAGAAGTGGCCGGCGCCTGCAGCCCCAGGGCTTGCACGGTGCGCTCGACCAGCGCGCGCACGGGTGGGTCGATCCCCAGGTGCAGGACATCGGTTTCGTCAGGGCCCGGCGCCTCCAGAGTACGAAGCTGGCTTTCCAGCAAGCCGGGCTGCATGTAGTGACCCACGCGGCCCGCCATGCGCTGGTGGATGGTGTGCGCGTCGCCATGCAGGAACACGAACACCCCATCGCCGACCTGCGCACGGATGCGGTCGCGGTAGGCGCGTTTGAGGGCCGAACAGGCCACCACACGGCCACGCGAGCCACCGTCGTCCGCCGCAGCCAGGTATTCACCGATGCGGTCCAGCCAGGGCCAGCGGTCCGCATCTTCCAGCGCGATGCCGCTGGACATCTTGCGGATGCTTTCGGGCAGGTGCAGGTCGTCGCCATCCACCATCGCCAGACCGAGGCGCTCGGCCAGGGCCTGGGCTAGCGTGGACTTGCCGCAACCGGACACGCCCATCACCACGATGCGCAAGGCCGATCCGGGGGCGCGCCGCAAGGTCATGGGCGTCTCAGCGCGCCGCGCACTCCGGAACCGGCGTGCGCAGGGGCGCGCCAGTGACGCCTGCATGCAGGTTGGCAAAGGCCAGATCGGCCATCGCCTGGCGCGTCTCGTGGGTGGCGCTGGCCATGTGGGGCGTGAGCACCACGTTGGGCATCGTCCACAGGGCCTGCGGGACGTTGGGTTCGTCGGCGTACACGTCCAGCGCCGCGCCGGCAATGGTGCCAGCCTGAAGCGCCGCGATCAGAGCGGCCTCATCGACCACGCTGCCGCGCGCGACGTTCACCAGGTAGCCGCGCGGGCCCAGAGCCTTCAAGACCTGGGCATCGATCAGGTGACGGGTGCCGGCGCCACCGGGCGTGATCACCACCAGGAAGTCGACGTGGGCGGCCAGCGCCTGGGCGCTGGGGTGGTAGGCGTAGCCCGTGCCGGGTTTCTCGCTGCGTGCGGTGTAGGCAATGGACATGCCAAAGCCCTGCGCGCGACGCGCGATGGCGCTGCCGATACGGCCCAGGCCCACGATGCCCAGGCGCGCGCCGGAGACCTTGCGGGCCAACGCGATCGGGCCCTGCGGCCAGCGGCCCTGGCGCACGAACTGGTCGGCCTGCGGGATGGTGCGGCCGATGGACAGGATCAGCCCCAGGGCCAGGTCGGCCACGTCGTCGGTCAGCACGTCGGGGGTGTGCGTGACGGGAATGCCGTGGCGGATCGCCGCCGGCACGTCCACGCCGTCATAGCCCACGCCAAACACCGACACCACCTTGGCGCCGGGCAGGCGCGCCAGCAGTTCGGCCGGCACCAGCGATTCACCAGTGGCCGCTACTGCCACGATGCGCGGCGCGAGCTGCGCGAAGGCCGCGGGGTCGGTGACATGGGTGCGGTCATGCACCGTGTAGGCCGCTTCCAGGGCCTTCAGAAAGAAGGGATGCAGCTTGGCGGCCGCCAGAACATCAGGCTTGGACACGTACGGGTTCCTCGTGCATCCGGGGCCCGTCACGCTGGCGGCGGGCAGCCGTTTGGGAAAGCGCTATCCAGTCTGAAAACGAAGGGCTACGGCTTCAAGGGGCTTTTCCCCGCTCTTGACCTCGGACCCGCTTTCTTTCAGGATCGCTGTTGGGACAGCGCTATCCTAGAAGGCTCGGAAGCGTTCCTGCTCCGTACAAACCCGCACGCCGCCATGCCGCCGCCCTCTCGCCGCCACCGCTCCACGGGCCGCGTCACCCTTGCCGACGTGGCGCAGACCGCCGGCGTGAGCCTGAGCACCGCGTCGCGCGCGCTGCGCGGCGAGCGCGCGGTCGACCCGGACCTGGTGGCCCAGGTGCTGTCCGCCTCCAACAAACTGGGGTACGTGCCGGATCCGGCGGCACGCGCCCTGGCCTCGCAGCGCAGCGACCACGTCGCCCTCCTGATTCCGCTGTTGTCGAACACGCTGTTCGTCGACCTGCTGGAAGCGGCGCAGGCCACGCTGCGGCAGGCGGGCTTTCAGACTCTGATCGGGATCACCCACTACGACAGCCGCGAAGAGGAGCAATTGCTGCAGGAGCAGCTGCTGCACCGCCCGGCGGGCTTGCTGGTCACGGGGCTGGACCACAGCGCCGCGACGCGCCAGCTGATCGCGCGCAGCGGCGTGCCCTACGTGCACCTGATGGACCTGCCTGGCGCGGGCACGACGGACGCGACCCATTGCGTGGGCTTTCGACAGGTAGAGGCAGGCGCCGCGCTCACGCGCCGCCTGCTGGCCAAGGGCTACCGGCGCATCGCCTTCGCCGCCGCGCAACTGGACCCGCGGGTCATGCAGCGCCTGCAAGGCTGGCGCCTGGCCTTGCAGGAGGCGGGCCTGCACGCGCCCACCCTGGAGTGGCTCCACCCTTCTTCGTCGTCCCTGGCGCTGGGCGCGGTGCTGTTCGAGCAGATCGCGCAGCAAACGCCTGCAGTGGATGCCATCTTCTTTTGCAACGACGACCTGGCGCAAGGTGCCTTGCTGGCCGCGATGCGCCGGGGGATCCGCGTGCCCGAACAGATCGCGATCGCCGGCTTCAACGACCTCACCGGCAGCGACCAGATGACCCCGCCCCTGACCACGGTGCGCACCCCGCGTGCGCAGATCGGCGAGGCTGCTGCGCGGATGCTGCTGTCGTTGATACGCGGTGAGGCGCCCGCGCAACCCCTGCTGGATCTGGGGTTCGAGATCATGGAGCGCCAGAGCACCTGAGTGCACCGGCCACCGGGCGTCTACTTGCCCGCAGCCCGCTCCACCTTCAGCTTGCCTGCATCGATCGACAGACGCAGCACGTCCTGCGTTTCCACGGCCTCCAGCCAGACATAGTCGGTGGCGGGGTCCAGCGCCCGGGTGCCCACATGCAGGTGGCGCTTGTCCTCGGGGTGGAAGGTCATCACCTGCAGGTCGCCCGTCAAGCCGTCCACCACCACCGTGCCGAACGCATAGGGGCAATTGCTTTTCATGCAGGCGTTCATCACCAGGAAGCGCCCGTTCACCAGCGTCGAATCGCCGGGGCCGCTCATGGCCGCGCGCAAGGCCCGAAACTGCTCGGGCCGGACCCGGCTCACGAGGGGCGCACGGGCCTGGGTGTCGGACAGCAGGGCCTCGGGGTGTTCACCCAGGAAGGGCAGGAGCGACTTGCGAAAGCGCGCATCGATGTACTCGCCGGGGGCGACCCACTGGCGGGTGGACGGCAGCAGGTCGTCCAGCTTGTTGCGCTCGCCGCCATAGAACGGCGCCAGCGTGCTGCGGGCGAGGTCGTCGCCCTCGAACCAGAATGAGAACACCATGGGCTTGCCCTTGGGACCGTAGAAGCCGGTGCCGACGCGCGCCACACGCAGCGAACCCTTGGCCAGGTAGACGACGAAGTACTCGTTGTGGGCGTGGCAGGCCGTGCCGCCACAGTTGGTGGTGATGATGGCGACGCGAGCTTCCTGCACGGAGGGATGCGCCGCGACCACACTGACGTTGTCGTCGCAAGCGGACGTGACCGACAGCAACTCGCCGGTCTTGCCCCCTCGCAATTCCAGGCGGGAGAGCGCGCACAGGCCCCGCAGATCGCGCCCCGGCAGGGGTCCCTTCGCCACCTGGGCCACGTCGCCGTTGGCAAAGCGCACCTTGTCGGCGTAGAGACCGGGGCCCGCCTCCGTCCAGGTGAAGTCGGGCTTGGCGGGGCGCGCGGACTGGGCGGTCGACAGCAGCGGGACCAGGGCCAGCAGGGTGGCCCACAAACAGGCACGCAAGGAGGTCAGACGCATCGCTAAAGGCTTTCATGCAGTCGGCGCCACCGCGGCGCCCATGGCGCCAGGGTGGCACGGTTGGCGGCGGACCCGCGATCAGGGTCGATCACCACCGAGCTCCGGGGTCTTCCCGTTTTGCGCAGAATCGCCGTCTCGCGCTGCGGTCTCGCCGGGCGCCTGCTGCGAGAAGCACATCTTCTCCCCATCCCACCTCTGGCCGCACCAGCAAAATCCTTCGGCATTGATGATGCAAGTGCCTGTCCCACAACAACGGGGGTCTTCGTTCATGGTCACGCCTCCTGTCCAGGATCCTAACCCTACCTTCAAGGGGCCCGGGTTGCACCGTCCACGGACACCCGCCCACACAATCTTGAGGCCCTCCCATTGAAGCGCCATGTCGCCCTGGCGGTCCTGGCGCTGACGGCGGCCCTGGTCGTCGACCTGCATGTCGACTGGCGCCGCGCCGATAACGGCGTCCTGCTGCGCGTGGGCGAGCACGATATCGACGCCTGGGGCCACACGCGCGACGCCTGGACCCGGCTCACGCGCCGCTGCGGCTCGGTCCAGGTCCTGCAGGCCAGCGATCCGACCTGGGACGCGGCGCAAGCGGCGGTGCGCGCATACAGCCCGCCCGATTCGCAGACGGCGCAGGTGGTGGTGCTGTCTCGCCAAGGTCCCTGGCTGCTGGCGCAAGTGGTGTCCGACACCCTGATGCCAGCGGTCGTCACGCTCACGGTGCAGGGTGACACGCCCGCCCTCGTGCCCCGAGGCGTCTGGAGCGGCAACACCGCGCCCTGGCTGGCAGCGCCCTGGATTCGCGATTACCTGCGGCGCCAGGTGCCCGACCTGCCGCAAGCCCTGGTGGACTGCCTGGAGATCGCGCCCGACTCACCCCTGCAAAAGGTCCTGCCGCTGGGCCCGAAGGTCACCCGATGAAGATTCGCCACCTCGTGATCGTGCTGGGCGACCAGCTGGACCTGGAGGCCAGTGCCTTCGACGGCTTGGATCCGGCGCAGGACCGCGTCTGGATGGCGGAAGTCGCCGAGGAATCCACGCACGTGCCTTCCTCGCAGCCCCGTATCGCGCTATTTCTCAGCGCCATGCGCCATTTCGCGCAGGCCCTGCGGGATCGGCGCTGGCCACTGGACTACACCCGCCTGGACGATGCTGACAACGCAGGCACGCTGGCCGGGGAACTGCACCGCGCCCTCGCACGGGTGAAGCCGCAGGGTCTGGTCATGACCGCACCAGGCGACTGGCGCGTGCTGCAGTCGATCCGTGGCGCCGCCGCGGCTGCCAGCCTGCCCCTGGAGATTCGTGACGACCGCCATTTCTTCAGCACCGTGCGCGAGTTCGCCGAGCACGCCAAAGGCCGCAAGCAGCTGCGGCTGGAGTACTGGTACCGCGCCCTGCGCCAGAAGCACGGCATCCTGATGGACGGCGATGCGCCGGCGGGCGGCCAGTGGAACTTCGACGCCGACAACCGCGAATCCTTCGGCAAGCAAGGACCTTCCGACCTGCGCGCCCCGCTACGTTTCGTGCCCGACGCGCACACGCAGGAAGTGCTGGATCTGGTGAAGACGCGCTTCGCAGACCACCCCGGACGCCTGGACAGCTTCGGCTGGCCCGTCACCCGCGAGCAGGCACTGCAGGCGCTGCACGACTTCATCACCCATCGCCTGCCGCTGTTCGGCCGCTACGAAGACGCGCTGTGGGCCGGCGAGCCCTGGCTGTACCACTCGCAACTGTCGGCCGCCCTGAACCTGAAGCTGCTGCATCCGCGCGAGACGGTGCAGGCCGCCGAAGCCGCCTGGCGCGCAGGCCAGGCACCGATCGAGGCCGTGGAAGGCTTCATCCGCCAGATCCTGGGCTGGCGCGAGTACGTGCGCGGCATCTACTGGACGCAGATGCCCGAGTACCTGGAACGCAACGCGCTGGACGCGCGCGAGCCGCTGCCCGCATTTTTCTGGACCGGCACCACCGACATGGCCTGCCTGCGCGACGCGCTCACGCAAACCCTCACGCACGGCTACGCCCACCACATTCAGCGCCTGATGGTGACGGGTCTGTACCTGCTGCTGCTCGGGGTACGGCCGCAGGAAGCGCACCAGTGGTACCTGAGCGTGTATGTCGACGCGGTGGAGTGGGTGGAACTGCCCAACACCCTGGGCATGAGCCAGTACGGCGACGGCGGCATCATGGCCAGCAAGCCCTACATCGCCAGCGGCAAGTACATCCAGCGCATGGGAAATTTCTGCAAGGGCTGCCGCTACGACCCGGGCGAATCCACCGGGCCGACGGCCTGCCCCTACACCACGCTGTACTGGGATTTCCTGATGCGGCACGAGGCCATGCTGGCGGGCAACCCGCGCATGGGGATGCAGGTACGCAACCTCGCGCGCCTGGCGCAGGACAAGCGCGAAGCGATCGCCACGCAGGCACAGGCACTGCGCGACGCGGGATAACGCCTGTTGGAGAGCGGGCTCAGGCCGCCCGCATGAACCCCGCGAAGAACGCGGCCAGCGCCGCATGCGCGTCCAGCGGCAGCACATGCGCGATGTACTGATCGGGGCGCACCACCACCAGCGCACCCTGCTGGCGGTCGATGCCGCGCAGGTCGTAGATGTCCGGGATGTT
>JBEEIS010000131.1:0-14564 GCA_041169755.1 Pseudomonadota bacterium
ATGCTGCGCAGCACGATCAGCGTGGCGCGAACGCACCAGCGCAGCACGGCCGGCCCGCGGTCCATGCGGCCCGACAAGGCCGACAGCGACAACACCCGCGTCGCCAGCAAGCTCAAGGGCACGGCCAACACCAGCGCCAGCGTCACCCCCGCCGTGGCCATGGCCACGGTGCGCCAGGTTTCGCGCAGCACCATCTGCAAAAATTCTGTGGTGTGCACCAGCGGCCAGAAGCTGCGCACAAAGTCGGCGGTGACCTTGCGGTTGTCGGGCTCCCACAGCACCCAGGGCCGGAACTCGGTGGCCACACCCAGCGGCCACAAAATCACCAGCGCGAGACTCAGCCAGAACACGCGCGCAGCAAAGGCCGGGTCGCGCGCGGGTGGTTTGACAGAGGGCCGCTCGGGTGGGACCCCAGGAGGCTGAGCCACAGGCAACTGGGACACAGAGGCGGACATGTCGGAGGCGCGAAACGTCTGAAAGCCGGCCGCGTCAGCGGCAATGCATCACCACAGGCGCGGGCGTTGGCGGTGCGGCTTCTTGCAGCGACACGGGCATCGCCTCCCCGCGCAACTCGTGTTCGTGCTGATCGTACAAATGCGCGAGATGCTCGGGGCTGACTTGCGCAGCGGGCAGGTCAAATGCCAATTGGCCATCGCGCAGGCCGATGATGCGAGGAAAATGCGCCAAAGCCATGTCCACCTGGTGCAACGTGGCCACCATCGTCACGTGGCGCTCGGCGGCCAAACCGACCAAGGCCTCGATGGCCATGCGGGCGCGCATCGGGTCCAGGGCCGACAAGGGCTCGTCGATCAGCCACAGCTGGGCGGGTGCCAACAAGGCACGCGCCAAACCCACGCGCTGACGCTCACCGCCCGACAGGCGGTCCACCCGTTCAAACAATTTGTCGCCCAGGTCAAAGTGCGCCAGCGCCTCATACGCGGCCGGAATGTCCGCCGGGTAAAACAGCGAGCGCAAACTGGACCACAACCCCATGGCGGGCAGGCGCCCGGCCAGCACGGACGTCACCACGCGCTGACGGGGCGGCAGCGGCGGCACCTGCGGGGCCAGAAACAGCTGGCCGCGCAGTGCACGCAAGGCGCCCGCGGGCTGGGTCCAGGGGTTCACCCCCGCCAAGTGCAGCGTGCCTTGCGTGGGGGGCTGGGCGCAGGCCAGCACTTGCAGCAGCGTCGTCTTGCCCGCACCCGAGGGGCCAATGATGGCCACCTGTTCGCCCGCGCCCAGCTGCAAATTCAATGCACGCAAGGCCGAGGGCGCGCCGGGCAGCGCGGCGGGGTGCCGGGCCTCCAGACCCTGTAGCGCGATATTCACTGCGCAGTGGCCCAGGCGTTAGAGCAAGCCCGCGCTGCGTGCGGCCGACTCCAGGCCCTTGTAGTTCTCGGGCGTGGTGGGCACGTAGCGGGTGGCGCGGTTGAGCTTCAAGATCTCCGCATGCTCGGGGTTGGCGGGGTTCAGGGCCAGCAAGGCGGCCTTGATTTTTTCGCGCAGGTCGGCAGGCATATCGGCATGCACCGACCAGTTGTAGTTGAAGTAAGGCGGGGTGGTGTAGAACACGTTCACGGCCTGGGTGTCGACCTTGTTCTCGGCCACGAACTTTCTCCAGACGGTGATGTCGAGCGCGGCGGCATCGACTTTGCCGCTGACCACCGAGGCGATGGTCGCGTCGTGCGCGCCGCTGTAGGCGATACGCTTGAAGTCTTTTTCAGGATCGATCTTGGCTTGCAGCAAAAAGCTGCGCGGCATCAGGTGGCCCGAGGTGCTGCTTTGCGAGCCGAACGAGACCTGCTTGCCCTTCATGTCGGCCAGCGTTTTGATGCCCGAATCGGTCTTGGCGATGAACACCGATTGAAAACGCGTGTCTTCTTCTCGCTGGGCCAAGGGCACGATCTTGCCGCCCGAACGGATGCTGGCCTGCACAAAAGTGAAACCACCGAACCAGACCACATCGACCTTCTTGTTGACCAGCGACTCCACCGCAGCGGGGTAATCGGTCACGGGTGTGAACTGCACCTTCATGCCCAATTGCTTTTCCAGGTAGGTGGCCAAGGGCGTGAACTTGCGCACCTGCTCGGTGGCCGCCTCTTCGGGGATGGTGGTCACGCGCAGCGTGGTTTGCGCGTGAGCGGCAGGGATGCTGACCAGGGCCAGCAAGCCCATACAGGCGGCGGACAGGATTTTCGAAACCAAAGCATTGGACACGGGTGACTCCACAAGGGGCAAACAGGTGCCATTACACCCTGAAAGCCTTGCACCCATTCAAGCCGGGGCTGTCTGCCTCACGCAGCCGCTCAAGGGCTTGCCGCCGTTGTTCGCGCCCCACGTGGTACGGGGCTCTGAGCGCCGATCAAGAAGCACCTTCTTGATGCGCGTAGCGCCACACGCTACAATTGGCGCATGATCCGAAGCTTCAGGCACAAAGGCGTTGAGCGCTTCTTCAAATCCGGCTCACGCGCCGGGATCCAAGCGGCTCACGCCCCGCGCCTGGCCCGGCAACTGTCTGCGCTGGATGCCGCCACGAGGCCCGAAGACATGAACCGTCCCGGCTGGGACTGGCACACCCTCAAGGGCGGCCTTTCCGGTCACTGGTCGGTCAGCGTCAACGGCAACTGGCGACTCACTTTTGCGTTTGAAAACGGCGATGCCATCCTGGTGGATTACCAGGATTACCACTGAGGTGACTATGAGTTCGATGTTCAATCCCCCCCACCCGGGTCTCACTCTGCGGGACGACATCCTGCCCGCCCTGAATCTGCAGGTCGGCGAGGCCGCCGCCCAGCTGGGCGTCGACCGGACGACTTTGTCCAAGGTACTCAATGGGCGAGCGGCGATCAGCCCCGCCATGGCACTTCGCATGGAGCGATGGCTGGGGCGCGACCACGGCGGGGCCGCTGAAGTGTGGCTGGCGCAGCAGGCGGCGTATGACCTCTGGCAGGCGCGGCAGGTCGTGAAGGCATCCAAGGCCCTCTCAGGAATCAAGGCACTGAAGTTTCAAGCCGCCTGAGTCGGCCACTGGGTTAGCCCCGATAACAAAACAGGCACCCGAGGGTGCCTGCGCGCTGGAATCGAAATACGGAAGTACCTGGCGGAAACGGAGGGATTCGAACCCTCGATGCGGCTCTACACCGCATACTCCCTTAGCAGGGGAGCACCTTCGGCCTCTCGGTCACGTTTCCAGGTGACGCGATTATGCCCGAAGACCGGCCGGGCACACCCGGCAGCGCCCTACGGGCCAGGGGTTCAGGCGGCCGCCGGCTGATCCAGCTCGAAGGCGCGGTGCAGGGCCCGCACCGCCAGTTCCATGTACTTCTCGTCGATCACCACCGAGGTCTTGATCTCGGAGGTGGAGATCATCTGGATGTTGATGCCCTCCTCGCTCAGCGAACGGAACATCTTGCTGGCGATGCCCACGTGGCTGCGCATGCCAATGCCGACGATGGAGACCTTGCAGATCTTGGTGTCGCCCTCGATGCGGTCAGTGCCCAGCGCGGGCAACACCTTGGACTTGAGCAGGTCGACGGTGCGCGCGTAGTCGTTGCGGTGCACGGTGAAGCTGAAGTCGGTTTTGCCGTCCTTGGAGATGTTCTGGATGATGACGTCCACCTCGATGTTGGCATCCGCCACCGCACCCAGGATGCTGTAGGCGATGCCGGGTTTGTCGGGCACACCCAGCACGGAGACCTTGGCTTCATCGCGGTTGAAGGCAATGCCGGAAACGACGGCTTGTTCCATTTGTTCGTCTTCCTCAAAAGTGATCAGGGTGCCGGACTTGGCCTCTTCCTGGATGTCGATGTCCCAAGGGGTGAAGCTGGAGAGCACGCGCAGCGGCACCTTGTACTTGCCCGCGAATTCGACCGAGCGAATCTGCAGCACCTTGGAGCCCATGGACGCCATCTCGAGCATTTCCTCGAAGCTCACGGTGTGCAGGCGCCGCGCCTCGGGCACGACGCGCGGGTCGGTGGTGTAGACGCCGTCGACGTCGGTGTAGATCAGGCATTCGGCCGCCTTCAGGGCCGCCGCCACCGCCACCGCCGACGTGTCGCTGCCGCCGCGGCCCAGGGTGGTGATGTTGCCGGCATCGTCCACGCCCTGAAAGCCGGTGACGATGACCACCTTGCCGGCGGCCAGATCCGCGCGCACCTTCTGGTCGTCGATCGATTCGATGCGGGCCTTGGTATAGGCGCTGTTGGTGCGAATCGGCACTTGCCAACCCGCATAGCTCACCGACTGCATGCCCTCGGCCTGCAGCGCGATGGCCAACAGACCCACGGACACCTGCTCGCCGGTGGAGGCCAGCATGTCCAGTTCGCGGTTCAGAGCGTCGGAGGATTTTTCGGGCGCAAGCTCCTTGGCCAGGCCCAGCAGGCGGTTGGTCTCGCCACTCATGGCGCTGGGGACGACCACCATCTGGTGGCCGGCGCGCGCCCACTTGGCCACGCGCTTGGCGACGTTGCGGATGCGCTCGGTAGAGCCCATCGACGTGCCGCCGTATTTGTGAACGATCAATGCCATGGAAGGACCGGGCCTGTGACGGACCCAAGAAGCGCCCGCCGGGTCAGGCGCTGGTTTCTAAAGGGGTGACGCACAACGCAGGGGGTCCGAATCGGACGCGGGCCGGGCCGCTTGGCTCTGGCGGGTCCGGGCCCGTAACACCAGGTCCGGCGCCCTGCGCAAAGCCGCAGATTATACCGTCGGGCTACCCGCGCTCAGGCGGGACGGTAGGCCAGGTAACCCGCGCGGTCGAGGGAGGTCGGCGGGTCGATCCGCTCCACGAAACCGCCCGCCACTTTCAGTCGGATGCGGTGACCCCGGGTGCGGCAGGCGTCCACCTGGTCCAGAAGCTCCTCCAGTTGCGCCTCGCTGGCCGCCACCGCGTGGATTGATCGCAACCAGTACCGCAGCACATTGGCCTGGCGAGCACGCGGCAAGGCCTGCAGGGCCGCCATGGCGGGCGGGTCGCCCACCCGTGCGAGGTCGTCCGTGGCCAGTCCAGCCAGCAGCGTCTGCGCTTGAGCCGCATGACGAGCCGATCGCGCGAAGGTCTCGCGAAACGCCGGAAAGGCCGCCTCCAACGCGGGCAGGAGCGTGTGGCGGATGCGGTTGCGGGTGTAGGCCATCTGGGCATTGGTCGGGTCTTCCACCCAGGAGACCCCCGCCTCCTGCAGCCCCTGTCGCAGCTGCGGGCCAGGCACGTCCAGCAGCGGTCGCTCGAACGTCAGGCCCTCACGCTCAAAGCGTCCCGCCATGGACGCCAGGCCGGGCAGCCCCGCGCCGCGGCTCAGGGCCAGCAGCAGGGTTTCGGCCTGGTCATCGGCCTGGTGCCCCAACAACACCGTGGCACACCCCTGCGCGCGCGCGGTCTCGGCCAGCGCCGTGTAGCGGGCGCGACGCGCGGCATCCTCCGGGCTCTCTCCGGGCGCTGGACGGGCCTGGACGCGGGCCGTGTGCAAGGGCACGCCCAGGGAATCGCACAGGGCCGCGCAGTGCCTGGCGAAGTCGTCGGCAGCGACTTGCAGGCCGTGGTGGATGTGGATGGCATGCACCCGCCCTGGCCAGGCTTGGTGGGCCGCCAGGAGCAGGGCTGTGGAATCGGCACCGCCGCTGAAGGCGACGGCTGCGGGAAAGGAAGGTGCAGGCCCGCGCAGGAGCGTCGCGGCGAGGGCGGCCAGGACACCGCCGCCCGGGTCAGCGGCTGTCGGCCTTGGTGTCGCTGAAGCGGCCATAGCTTTGCAGCCGCTCATAGCGCCGCTCCTGCAGCTCGCGCGGCTTCAGGTCGGCCAGCTGGCGCCAGGCGTCGTTCAGGGCGCGCTTGAGGAAGGCCGCCATTTGCGAGGGGTCGCGGTGGGCGCCGCCCACCGGTTCATTGACGATCTTGTCCACCAGGCCCAGGGCCTTCAGGCGATGCGCCGTGATGCCCATGGCCTCGGCCGCGTCCTGCGCCTTGTCGCTGGTCTTCCAGAGGATGGAGGCGCAGCCCTCGGGGCTGATCACGGAATACACCGAGTACTGCAGCATCAGCACCTGGTCGGCCACCGAGATGGCCAACGCCCCACCGGAGCCACCCTCACCGATCACGGTGGTGATGATGGGCACCTGCAGCTGGGCCATTTCGAAGATGTTGCGACCGATGGCTTCGGACTGACCGCGCTCTTCGGCGTCGATGCCGGGATAGGCGCCAGGGGTGTCGACGAAGGTGAAGACCGGCAGCTTGAACTTCTCGGCGGTCTTCATCAGGCGCAGGGCCTTGCGGTAGCCCTCGGGGCGGCTCATGCCGAAATTGCGCAGGCCGCGCTCCTTGGTGTCGCGGCCCTTCTGGTGGCCCAACACCATGCAGGCCTGGCCGTTGAAGCGCGCCAGACCGCCCACGATGGAGAGGTCGTCGGCAAAGTGGCGGTCGCCGTGCAGTTCGATGAAGTCGGTGAAGATCTCGCCGACGTAATCGAGCGTGTAAGGGCGCTCGGGGTGGCGGGCGATCTTGGTGATTTGCCAGGGGCTCAGGTCGCTGTAGATGTCCTTGGTTAGCTGCTGGCTCTTCTTGGACAGCTGGTCGATCTCGTCGGAGATGTCGACAGCGGACTCGGTTTGAACGTAGCGCAGTTCCTCGATCTTGGTTTCAAGTTCCGCGATGGGCTGCTCGAAGTCAAGAAAGGTTTTCTTGGCCAAATTGTTCTCCTGGTGGGACAGCGCCCGTCAATATTCCACAGGCAGCGGGTCGAGCGATCGCCAAATATACCAAGTCGCCACGCTGCAGAAAGGGGCCCACGCAGCCGCCACTTCACGCGCGTCGCTGCGGCTGACCGGGTCACCCGAGAAGTAGTTCTGGCTGATCCCGTTGATCAGGCCGATATCGTCCAACGGAAGGACGTTAGGCCGCATCAAATGAAAAATCAGCAGCATCTCGGCGGTCCAGCGGCCGATGCCGCGGATGCCAACCAGCTCGGTGATGATGGCTTCGTCGTCCATCTCCGGCCAGGCGGTGGGGCGGATCGCGCCGGAGTCGAAGTGCAGTGCCAGGTCGACCAGGTACTCGATCTTGCGGGCGGACAGGCCGGCGGCGCGCATGTCGTCCACCTTCAGGCGCAGCACGTTGGCCGGCGTCATCTTGCGGGGTAGCACGGCAAGGCGGTCCCACACGTTCTGCGCCGCCTTCACCGAGATCTGCTGGCCCACGATACTGCGGGCCAGGGTGGTGAAGGCGTCGCCACGCGAGCGCAGCGTGGTGCTACCAACGGCCGGGATCAGGCGTTTCATGACCCGGTCCTTGCGGGCCAGGTGGCGACAGGCCTCCTGCCAGTAGTCGGGCGAGGCAAGTTCAACCACGCTATCGGGCTTGGACGCGCTCATGCACTGACCTCCCAGGTGGTGCCCGCGGGCGAGTCCTTGAGCACGATGCCCTGCGCCAGCAGGTCGGCGCGGATGCGGTCGGCGGCGGCGAAGTCACGCGCTTGCTTGGCCGCGGCGCGCTGCGCGATCAGGATCGCGATGGTGGCCTCGTCCAGGGCGGCGCCGCTGCGCAGGAAGGCGCGGGGGTCGCCTTGCAGCAGACCCAGGCAGCCGCCCAGGGCCCGCAGCAGGCCCGCCTGCTGCGGCGAGCGGGTGCGATTGACCTCGCCGGCCAGGTCGAACAGCACGGCCACCGCCTCGGGCGTGGCGAAGTCGTTGTCCATGGCGGCCCTGAAGCGGGCGGCATGCGGCTCGGCCCAGTCGATGGCCAGGTCGGCCGGCGCCACCGCATCCAGCGCGGTGTACAGGCGCTTCAAGGCACCGCGGGCGTCATCGAGGTGGACGTCGCTGTAATGGAGCGGGCTGCGGTAGTGCGCGCGCACGATAAAGAAACGCACCGTCTCGGCGTCGAACTTGCGCAGCACGTCGCGGATGGTGAAGAAGTTGCCCAGCGACTTGGACATCTTCTCGTTATCGATGTTCACGAAGCCGTTATGCATCCAGACGCGGGCCAGCGGCTGTCCGCTCGCGCCCTCGCTCTGGGCAATCTCGTTCTCGTGGTGCGGAAAGGCCAGGTCGGCCCCGCCGCCGTGAATGTCGAAGGTTTGCCCCAGCAGAGCGCAGGCCATCGCCGAGCACTCGATGTGCCAACCCGGGCGGCCCGGGCCGTAGTCGCTGTCCCATTTGGCGTCGGCGGGCTCGGTGGGCTTGGCAGCTTTCCAGAGCACGAAATCCAAGGGGTCGTCCTTGCCCTCCTGCACCGCGACGCGCTCGCCGGCATGCAGTTCATCGAGCGACTTGCCCGAGAGCTTGCCGTAGCCGGGGAAGCGCCGCACCGCATAGTTCACGTCGCCCGAGGACGTGCGATAGGCCAGTTGCTTGCCCTCCAGCGTTCGCACGATGTCCAGCATCTGAGGCACGTAGTCGGTGGCGCGCGGATCATGCGTAGGACGCTCGATGCCCAGCGCGTCGAAGTCGAGGTACATCTGGACGATCATGCGGTCAGTCAGCGCGCGCACCGTCTCGCCATTTTCAAGGGCGCGGCGAATGATCTTGTCGTCGATGTCGGTGATGTTACGCACGAAGGTCACGCGCAAGCCGCTGGTGCGCAGCCAGCGCTGCACCACATCGAAGGCCACGTTGGCCCGGGCGTGGCCCACATGGCACAAGTCGTAGACGGTGATGCCGCAGACGTACATCCGCACATGCCCGGGCTCCAGCGGGCTGAACGGCTCGACCGCGCGCGACAGCGTGTTGTAGATGCGCAGGCTCATGCGGAGCGGTGAGCCACACGGGGTGGGCGGTCGTGGGAGATCATGGGGACGCTGTGGGCGGGCGGCGGCCTTCTAAAGGGGCCACGGCTACAATCGCCCGCAGTATAAAGCCCGCGCCTGAGCGGTCCGCCCCCTGTGATCCGTCCCCGCGAACGACCCCAGATGACCCCAGGCCGCACGCCGCCCCCCCTCGCCCGCACGCGCCAGGCAGTGACTGCCCTGGCCCTATTGGTCTGCTGCACCGCTTTCGCGCAGGTGTCCGCGACCCAGGCCACCGACGACTACACCCCCATCGCCCAGATGCTGCGCGCCGGTCGCGCCGCCGAGGCCCTGACCCGCGCCGACCAACTCCTGGCTGCGCGCCCGCGCGACCCGCAACTGCAGTTCCTGCGCGCGCAGGCGCTGGCCGATGCCGGACGCACCGACGATGCGATCGCTGCCTACCAGCAACTCACGCGCGAGTACCCGGAGCTGCCCGAGCCGCACAACAACCTCGCGGTGCTGCATGCCGCACGCAACGAGCTCGAGCCCGCGCGTGCCGCCCTGGAGGCGGCCCTGCGCGCCAACCCGACGTACGCCACTGCGCACGACAACCTGGGTGACATCCTGCTGCGGCTGGCCGTGCAATCCTGGAGCCGCGCCAGACAGCTCGAGCCCACCCTGGCCAGCGCCGGCCGCAAGCTCACCGCCGCGCGCAGCCTAATCGAGGCCACCACCGTACCCCCCCGCGGCCGGGCGGGTGCCAGCGCGCCAGCACCTGCAGCCCCGACGCCTCGCTGAAGCCACGACCGCACTTCTTTTTCAAAGCTCCCGCATGCCCACCACACCGCTACCCCTATCCCGCCGCTTGGCCGTCACCCTGACCCTGGCCTGCACCCTGGCCCTGCCCGCGTTGGCACAAGCCCCCGCCTCGGGTGTCGCGCAGGCCCCTGCGCCGGGTACGGCGCCTGCCCCCCGCGTGAAGCTCGCCACCTCGGCGGGTGACATCGTGGTGGAGGTCTACCCCGACAAAGCCCCCAAGACCGTGGAGAACTTCCTGCAGTACGTGCGTGACAAGCACTACGACGGCACCATCTTCCACCGCGTCATCGACAACTTCATGATCCAGGGCGGTGGCTACGACACGCGCTACGCGCAAAAGCCCACACGCGCCCCGATCCCCCATGAGGGTCGCGAGGCGCTGGCGCGCGGCGGTCCGCGCAATGTCGTCGGCACGCTGGCCATGGCCCGCACCATGGACCCGAATTCGGCCAGCGCGCAGTTCTTCATCAACGTGAAGGACAACGCCTTCCTGGACCACACCGCCCCCACGATGCAGGGCTACGGCTATGTTGTCTTCGGCAAGGTCGTGACTGGCATGGACGTCGTGGCGCGCATCAAGTCCCAGCCCACCGGCCCCGGCGGCCCCTTCCCCTCTGACGTGCCGCGCACCCCGGTGGTGATCCAGTCGGCCACGATCCTCCCCTGAATCCCAGCTTTCAAACAGGAAAAACCATGAGCAATCCCAAGGTAGAACTGCACATCACCGGACACGGCGTCATCACCCTCGAGCTCGACGCCGAGAAAGCGCCTCAATCCACCGAGAACTTCCTGGCCTACGTCAAGAGCGGCCACTACGACGGCACCATCTTCCACCGTGTCATCCCCAAGTTCATGATCCAGGGCGGCGGCTTCGACGCCGGCATGAAACAGAAGTCCACCCTGGCCCCGATCCAGAACGAGGCGAACAACGGCCTGAAAAACGACAAGTACACCGTCGCCATGGCCCGTACCAACGACCCGCACTCAGCCACCGCGCAGTTCTTCATCAACACCACGAACAACGGCTTCCTCAATCACACCGCTCCCAGCATGCAAGGCTGGGGCTATGCGGTGTTCGGCAAGGTGGTCTCCGGCACCGACATCGTCGACCGCCTCGAGGGCGTGGCCACGGGCCGCAGCGGCTTCCATGACGACGTGCCCCAGCAGGCCGTCGTGATCGAGAAGGCCGTCCTGGCCTGACCCTGGGTGGGACGCACGACAGCGCTCCACCCCGTCCCGGCCATTCAGGCCGGGCCGCATTGGCGCTGCGTCGACCTGCTGTCCGACATCCATCTGCGCCCGGACGACCCGGCCACCTTCGCGGCCTGGCGCCGTCATCTGGAAACCACGTCCGCCGACGCGGTCTTCATCCTGGGCGATCTGTTCGAAGCCTGGGTCGGCGATGACGCCATCAACACGCCCGGCTTCGCGGCCGACTGCGCCGAGGTGCTGCAGGCAGCCGGCGCACGGCGCCCGCTTCATTTCCTGCACGGCAACCGAGACTTCCTGGTGGGCCCAGAACTGGCGCGCGCCTGCGGCTTCACCTTGCTGGCCGATCCCACCGTGCTGGCCTTTGGCACACGCCGCTGGCTGCTCACGCACGGCGACGCGCTGTGCCTGTCCGATACCGCGTACCTCGCCTTTCGAGAGCAGGTGCGCGCGCCGTCCTGGATCGCTTCATTCCTGCAAAGGCCGTTGGCCGAGCGCGAGGCCCTGGCCCGGCAGATGCGGCAGGCCAGTGAGGCCCGCCACTCCGGCGCAGCCGATGAAACCGATGTCGATCCGTCGATGGCCCGCCAGTGGCTGGACACCGCCGATGCAGCGGTGATGGTCCACGGCCACACCCACCGGCCCGCCCAGCACGACCTGGGCGACGGGCGTCAGCGCATCGTGCTCTCCGACTGGGACGCCCAGGCGCAGCCACCCCGACAGCAGGTGCTGCGGCTGGATGCTGCAGGCACCTTCGATCGCATCGACTTGCCCGCGTGATGCTCGGGTGGTGGCGCAAGCGGCGCGAGGCGCCGCCCCTTCCGCAGGCGCTCTGGGACGCGGTGCTCGCCCGCTACCCCTTTCTGGCCCAAAGACCCGACGCGGAGCTGGCGCAGCTGCGCGTCTTGTCCGCCCGCTTTCTGCAGGACAAGGAATTCCATGGCGCGCAAGGCCTCGTGATCACCGACGAGATGGCCCTGTCCATCGCGGCGCAGGCGGTCCTGCCGGTGCTGCATCTGGGTCTGCACTGGTATGACGATTTCGTGGGCATCGTGGTTCATCCCGACGAGGTCGTGGCGCGGCGTACCCACGTCGACGACACCGGTGTGGTCCACGCCTACGACGAAGTGCTGGCCGGCGAGGCCATGGAACAAGGCACGGTCATGCTCAGTTGGCACGATGTGCTTGAAGCCGGCACCCGGGCTGGCGAGGGCTACAACGTCGTGATCCACGAGTTCGTGCACAAGCTGGACATGCGCGATGGCGAGCCCGACGGCTGCCCGCCCCTGCCCTCGCGCGCCGTACGGCGCGCGTGGCAGGAGGTCCTGGCGCGCGACTACGAGGCCTTCCGCGAGCGAGTGATCGTGGCCGAGCGCTTCGGCGGTGAACCGACCTGGCTGGACCCGTATGGGGCGCAGGCCATCGACGAGTTCTTCGCCGTGGCCTGCGAGGGCTACTTTGTGCAGCGCGAACGCTTCACCGCCGAATTCCCGGCGCTCACGCCCCTGTTCGACAGCTTCTTCAGGCCCGCAGCAGGGCCTTGAGCACGCCCTGCAGCCGGCGTGCGACCGCAGGCTGGTGGGCGCTGGCGAGGACCCGGGCGGTGTCCTGCCCCCAGGTCTGCTCGGGCGCAGGGTCGTGGCGGCGCGTGAGCAGCTGTAGCTGCAAGGCGCGTCGGGCCGCCAGGTGTTCGGCAGGCGTGGGCACCTGCGAAGCCATCTCCAGGCGCAGCAGGGACTCGGACGGGTCACCGCCCGGCGCCGCTGAAATCGCCTGCACCCAGCTGCCCCGCACTGCGGGCGTGACCGACTTGCCCAGTTCGCTCTGGCTCGGGACCTGGTCTCCGGCGCGCTGCTCCCAGGCCGACATCAGTTGCGTGAGCGCCTCGCCGTGGGCCTGCGCGGCCAGCTTGCGCAGAGTGGACTGGGCATGCTCCATGGCCTCGCGCTGCGCGCGGAAGGCCACATCACCCAGGCGCGGTCCGCGATCCTCGCGATCACCCGGGCGACCACGCCCACCCGGGCCTCGTCCTGAATCGCGCTCACCCATGCGCGCTGCGGGCGCGCCCGGGCGCCGATCCCCTGGCCGTCCACCGCGCGCGGCCTGCGCCGGTTCGTCGCGCTTCATGCCAGGACGGTCGTCACCACGGCGTGCCACCACGGGCTTGGGCGCCGGCTTCGGGGCCACAGCGGGGACCCCAGCCACCGCCTTGCCTTCGCCGCTCTGCGGCGACGCGCTTGCTCCGGTGTCGTCAGCAGCCGACGAGGCCTGCTGCGCCTCGGGCGCGGTGACGGCCCCCGCCGCCGGCGCATCGGCCTTGGCCTCAGCGTCTGCACGGGCCGCCGCATCACGGGCCTGGGCTTGACCGCGCAAGGCGGCCTCCAGGTTGGCCAAGGCGGCGCGGATCTTCTGGGCATCGCCCGATGCATTGGCGGCCTCTACGGCACGCGAGGCCTCCAGCACCTGGCGATCACGTTCACTCAGCGCCGAGGCGGCACGATCGCGTTCCTGGCCCTTGCGGTTGAAAGCGTCGTCCAGCGGCTTGCGGAACGCGTCCCACAGCTTCTGCTCCTGCTTGCGGTCCAGGGGGACGGACTGAGCCTCAGCCTGCCAGCGTTGCTGCAGCGCCTTGACCGCGTCGATACGCAGTTGCGGCGCGGCGCCCAGCGCGACGGCCTCTTCGATCATCGCGTGGCGGCGTTCCAGACTCAGCTTTTGCGCAGCCAGCAGCGGGGCCTCAGCCACCTGCAAGGCCTGCTTCCAGAGCGGCTGGATTTCAGCGAAGGCCTTCTCGCTGAGGTGCCCCGCTTCTCGCCAGCGCGCCTCGAGCTGGTGCAGACCGCGGTCAAAGCCTTTCCAATCGCCGCCCTCGGCGGTGGGGTGAGCGTCAGCCCAGGCCTTGACCTCGTCGATCAAGGCCATGCGGCGACCGCGATGTTCAGCGGCCTCCGACTTGACCTTGTCCAGCCACACCTCGACCACCTTGTAGGCCTGGTTGCAGGCCTCGTCAAAGCGTTTCCAGAGCGCGTGATTGGGCGCGCCGCCCTGGTCCAGCTGTTTCCAGCGCTCACGCAGGGTGCGAAGCTGCTCCTGCATCTTGCGGCCGCCGAAGCGGGGCTTGCGCACCGCGTCTGCGCCTTCGGGTGCAGCGCCCTGAGGCGCCGGTGCTGTTTCGAAGAGGGCCTCGGCCTGGGTCACCAGCTCCTGACGCAACTGATCAGTGCGCCAGCGCTGCCAGCCCTCCATCTCGCCCGCAGCCGCCAGGGCGGCATGGGCCTGTTGCTCCAGCTTCGGGTCGATGCGCTTGCCGTGTTCCTTGAGCGCCTGGCGCAGGGCCGAGGCAGCCCCTGCGCTGGCCTTGCCATGACCCTGCCCCACCTCCTGTTCGACCTTGGTCAGGGCGGCCCGGACGGCCTCTTCGGCAGCGGCGCGTTGTTGCGGGTCGGGTTGGGCGCGGGCGGGACGGGCGGGGGGCGCCTCGACCGGCAGGCCGCGTGCGGCGCGCAGCTCGTCGGCCCAGGCCGGCACCGGCGGCAGCGGTGCGGTGGGGTCGGTGTCAGCCGCTGCGGCCTGGGCCAGGGCTGACTGGAAAGCGTCCCAGACCAGCTGCAGCTGCTGGCGCGACGCGTCCAGCAGGGGCGGAAAGCGCGCGTCCACACTGGGCCAGCCGCCCTCCTGGGTCAAGGCCTGGGCCTGAGACTGCCAGTCGGGAACGTCGGTACGCAGGGCTTCGGCTGCGCCCAGCGCGTCGCGCCAGGGCTTCAGGGAGAGCACCTCGATGCGTTGGGCCAGCAAGACCGCGGCTTCGCGCTGGACCTGGGC
>JBEEIS010000132.1:0-10333 GCA_041169755.1 Pseudomonadota bacterium
GCAGCGCAGGCCATAAAAAAGCCCCAGCTTTTCAGCTGGGGCTAAGGGATCCCTGAACCTTCACAGGTGTCGAAAGGACCCGAGGAGACAACCTGAAGGACCCCTGCAAAGGCAAGGCGTCGCTTTGTAGGTAACGGGCCAGCTCCAGCAGTTCCCTTGGGGCCGGCGCCGCAGGATCAGCGCTTGGCGCGAGCGGTCGTCTTGGCGGCGTTCACGGCCGTGTTGGCGACGGCGTTGAAGTTGGCTTCGGCGACTTCGGTGGCCTGCTTGACGGCCTTCTGCACGGACTCGAGGGCGTTGTTGCCGGCGGCCACAGCGCTCTTGAGCACGGCGACGGCGGTCTCGCTGCCGGCGGGGGCGTTCTTGGCGGCGGTGTCGACAACCGACAGGAGCTTCTTCTGAGCGTCAGCAGCCTGGGCTTCGAAGGTCTTGCCGAACTCGGCGCCGGAGGCGGAGGCGATCTCGTACAGGTGACGGCTGTAGGAGGCGGTCTTCTCGGCCAGGGGCTGGAACAGCGAGGCTTGGAGGGCCAGCAGCTCTTGCGCGTCCTTGACGGACAGCATGGCCTGGGTGGTGCCGGCGGCTTCGGCCAGGGCGGCCTTGGAGGCGGTGAGGTTCAGTTCGACCAGCTTCTCGACGCCTTCGAAGGCCTTGGAGGTCAGGCCGAAGAGGGTCTCGAGGTTGGCTTTGTGGGAGGCAACGATTTGTTCAGCGGTCAGCATGGTGAGGATCTCCGTAAAAAAATGAGGGTCAGTCTCGGTGTGCCGCCCGCTTCAGACCGGTACCGGTCTTTATGTTGCGTTGCAGCATGGGCTCAAGTATAGGGGTTTGCCCGGGCATTGCAAGCTTTTTTTTGCTGCAGTGCGTCAAATTGATGTTTCCGCCTAGAAAACCTGGGTTTGGGCCCCCGGCCACAATCGACCCGATGCAGGTCTTTTACGCCACCCAGTTCGTCCTGCACCTGCCCCCGGGGCACCGTTTTCCGATGGCCAAGTACCAGATCCTGCGGGATCGCCTGGCGGCGGATTTCCCGGAGGTTCGCCTGATGCAGGCCCCTGCAGCCAGTGACGGCGAGCTGGCCCTGGCCCATTCCCCGGCTTATGTGAAGGCGATCTCGGACGGTTCGGTGGACCCCCGGATCCTGCGGGAAATCGGTTTTCCCTGGAGCGAGGCGATGGCCGACCGGGCCCGCCGATCGGTGGGGGCGACGGTTTCCGCCTGCCGGGCCGCCTTGCGGGAGGGAGTGGCAGCCAACATCGCCGGGGGGACCCACCACGCCAGCGCCGACAAGGGCGGGGGCTTTTGTGTATTCAACGACGCTGCCGTGTCTGCACGACTGATGCAGGCCGAATGGGGCCGCTCGGGGCGCAAGCCGCTGAAGGTGGCGGTGATCGATCTGGATGTGCACCAGGGCAATGGCACGGCCAGCATCTTCCGGGGCGACCCCAGCGTGTTCACGCTGTCGATGCACGGCCAGAAGAATTTCCCTTTCCGCAAGGAGCCCAGCGACCTGGACGTGGACCTGCCGGACGGGTGCGCGGACGACGCCTACCTGCAGGCCCTGGAGCAGGCCCTGGACGAACTGGACCGCCGTTTCGACCCGGGCCTGGTGATCTACCTGGCCGGGGCGGACCCCCACGAAGGCGATCGCCTGGGCCGACTGAAGGTCAGCTGGGACGGGCTGGAGGCGCGCGACCGGCGCGTGTTCGAGTGGGCCTGGCAGCGCGGTCTGCCCCTGGCCTTCGCGATGGCGGGCGGCTATGGCGTGCGCATCGAGGACACCGTACAGGCCCAGGTGAACACCTTCAAGGTGGCCAGCCAGTACTGGCGCCGCTGGCAGAATCGGGCGCGATGAGCAGTGCCCCGACCCCCACCGCGTCGCGACCCCGGCCGCAGGCGCGCAGCGCCTACCCGGTGTTCCGCCCCATCGGCACGCGCTGGGAAGACAACGACGTCTACGGCCACGTGAATAACGTCGTCTACTACAGCTGGTTCGACACCGCGGTGAACGGCTGGCTGATCGAGCACGGTGCGCTGGATATCCACCAGGGCACGACGATCGGCCTGGTGATCGAGACCCAGTGCAACTACTTCGCGCCGCTGGCCTTTCCACAAAGCGTGGAGGTCGGCCTGCGGGTGGGGCATATGGGCACGAGCAGCGTGCGCTACGAGGTCGGCATCTTCGCCCCCGGCGAAGACCAGAGTGCCGCCTGCGGGCACTTCGTGCATGTTTACGTGGACAAGACCAGTCGCCGTCCGGTGCCCTTGCCTGCGCCCCTGAAACACCTCTTGGAGACACTTCGATGAGCACCCCCCAGGTCAGCACCCGCGTGGAAGACCCCCGCAGCGTGGACGCGGCGATCGAAAGCCGCTTTTCGGCGCGGGCCTTCCTGCCCAAGCCCGTGGACCGCGCCACGCTGGAAGACATCCTGCGCGTGGCCAGCCGCGCGCCTTCGGGCACCAACACCCAGCCCTGGACGGTCTATGTGCTGCAGGGGGCCCGCCGCGATGCGCTGGTGGATCAGGTGTGCGCTGCGCACGACGCGCTGCGCGCCGACCCGTCGCTGGCGGACAAGTACCGCGAGGAATACGACTACTACCCGCAGCAGTGGATATCGCCCTATATCGACCGCCGGCGCGAGAACGGCTGGAGCCTCTATGGGCTGCTCGGGATCGGCAAGGGCGACAAGGACAAGATGCACGCGCAGCACCAGCGCAATTTCCGCTTCTTCGACGCACCGGTCGGTCTGATGTTCACGGTGGACCGGCGCATGGGCCGGGGTTCGCTGGTGGACTACGGCATGTTCCTGCAGAACATCATGGTGGCGGCGCGGGCGCGCGGCCTGCACACCTGTCCGCAGGCGGCCTGGAACGGCTTTTCCAGTCTCGTGCTGCCCCTCGTCGGCGCGGGCGAGCAGGAGATGCTGGTGTGCGGGATGGCCCTGGGCTGGGCCGACGAATCGGCCGTGGTGAATGAAATGCACACGCCGCGCGAGGCGGTGTCGCAGTTCACCCGCTGGCTGGACTGACCACGACAACACGAGGAAACAAGGCTATGTGTGTACAACGCGCTGCGCGCGCAGGGCTCGTCCTGCTGGCGCTGCTGCCGCAGCTGGCGCTGGCGGCCGATGTGGATGGACGGCAGCTGTCGCCGCTGTGGGGTGTCCCTTTCGCGGGCATCCTGCTGTCCATCGCCCTGATGCCGCTGCTGGCGCCTAGCTTTTGGCATCACCATTTCGGCAAGGTGGCGGCGGCCTGGGCGCTGGCATTCCTGCTGCCTTTCGCGGCCACGTTCGGCGTAGGCCAGGCGGGCGTGGCTCTGGTGCACGTGATGTTGGCGGAATACATCCCCTTCGTGATCCTGCTGACGGCGCTCTTCACCGTTTCGGGCGGGATCTACATCCGCGGGAATCTGCATGGCAGCCCGGGGCTGAACACCGCCATCCTGGCGATCGGAGCGGTGTTGGCGAGCTTCATGGGAACCACGGGTGCGTCGATGCTGTTGATCCGGCCCCTGATTCGCGCGAATGACAACCGTACCCACAAGGCGCATGTGATCGTGTTCTTCATCTTCATCGTGTCCAACATCGGCGGTTCGCTCACGCCGCTGGGTGACCCGCCGCTGTTTCTGGGTTTTTTGAAGGGCGTGGAGTTCTTCTGGACGGTGCGTGCGTTGCTGCCGGAGACGCTGTTCATGCTGGTCGCGCTGCTGGCGATCTTCTATGCGCTGGATTCGTACTACTACCACCGCCGCGAGGAAATCGAGCCGCGCGATCCCACGCCGGACACCTCCGCCATCGGCTTCGATGGAGGCCGCAACTTCGCCCTGCTGGCGGTGATCATCGTCCTGGTGCTCGTGAGTGGGGTATGGAAGTCGCCCGTGTCGTTCAACCTCGCGGGCACCGAAGTGGGCCTGCCGGGGCTGGTGCGCGACCTGGGTTTGGTGGCGGTGATCCTGGCGTCGCTGAAGGTCACGCCTGCTTCGGTGCATGCGGACAACCAGTTCGCCTGGGGGCCGATGCTGGAGGTGGCCAAGCTGTTCGCGGGTATTTTCCTGACCATCATCCCGGTGATCGCGATGCTGCGTGCCGGTGTGGACGGCCCCTTTGGCGCTGTGATTGCGGCAGTGACCCGGCCCGATGGCTCGCCCGACCCGGCGGCCTATTTCTGGGCCACCGGCCTTCTAAGTTCCTTCCTGGACAACGCGCCCACCTACCTGGTGTTCTTCAATACCGCAGGCGGTGACGCCCAGGCGCTCATGACCACCCTGGCGCCCACACTGGCCGCGATCTCGGCGGGTGCGGTGTTCATGGGGGCGAACTCCTACATCGGCAATGCTCCCAACCTGATGGTCAAGGCGATTGCCGAAGACCGTGGGGTGCGCATGCCGAGCTTTTTTGGCTACATGCTCTGGTCGTTCGGCATCCTGGTGCCGCTTTTCGTTGTCATCACATGGATCTGGTTCCGATGAATAAACCCCAAGTCCTGGTCGCCCGCGGCGTCTTCCCTGAAACCATCGCCAAGCTCAAGCAGCACTTCGATGTGGAGGACAACCCCAACGACGCCATTTGGTCGCGTGAGGAGTTGCTCGCGCGCCTGCAAGGCAAGGCCGGTGCCTTCACCACGGGCAGCGAGCGTATCGACGCCGAGGTGCTCAAGGCTTGCCCCGGCCTTCGCATCTGCGCCAATATGGCGGTGGGCTTCAATAACTTCGATGTGAAGGCCATGACGGCTGCTGGCGTGCTCGCGACCAACACGCCCGACGTACTGACGGAAACGACGGCCGATTTCGGCTTTGCGCTGCTGATGGCGACCGCCCGGCGCATGACCGAGTCCGAGCATTTCCTGCGTGCGGGTCAATGGACAAAATGGGCCTACGACATGTTCGCAGGCAGCGAGGTGCATGGCAGCACGCTGGGTATTCTGGGCATGGGTCGCATCGGCCAGGGTATCGCGCGGCGCGGAGCGCACGGCTTCGGCATGAACGTGATCTATCACAACCGCAGTCGCCTTTCGCCCGAGCTGGAGGCGCAGTGCAAGGCGCGCTACGTGAGCAAGGAGGAACTCCTGCGCACCGCCGATCACCTGATGCTGGTGCTGCCGTATTCCGCCGAATCGCACCATGCGATCGGCGGTGCAGAGATCGCTCAGATGAAGCCCACGGCAACCCTGGTCAATATTGCGCGCGGAGGCATCGTGGATGACGCGGCGCTGGCGAAGGCGCTGCGCGAAAGGCGTATCGCCGCGGCGGGCCTGGACGTGTTCGAGGGCGAGCCGCAAGTACACCCCGATCTGCTGACGGTGCCCAACGTGGTCCTCACGCCGCATATCGCTAGTGCCACGGTGGCCACCCGCCGTGCGATGGCCGACCTGGCGGCGGACAACCTGATCGCCTACCTGACCACCGGCAAGCCGGTGACGCCGGTGAACCCCGAAGTGCTGGAGTCGACTTGACGCTGGTGTCGTGGGTCCTGCTGGCGCTGGCGGTGTGCAATGCCGTCCTGCTGATCGTCCTGCTGCTGCGGCGTCCCGCGTCCGACGAGGGCCTGCGGGCGCAGTTGCTGGAGGCCAATGAACGGCTCGAGCGCGAGCTGCGTCGTGAGATCAGTGATTCGTCGCGTGGCGCGCGCCAGGAGCTGACCCACAGCCTGACCCATTTCCAGGAGGCGCTGGTGCGGCAGGCGGGAGAGGCCACACGCACGCAGAACGCGCAGATCGACGCCTTCGGGCAGCAGCTGGCGCTGATGCAAAAAGGACTGGGCGATACGCTGGCGCAGCAGCTGCAGTCCTTGAGTGATGCCAACGCGCGCCGGCTTTCGGAGGTGCGCGGCACCCTGGAGGCGCAGCTGGCGCTGCTGCAACAGACCAACGCCGCCAAGCTCGACGAGATGCGCCAAACGGTGGATCAAAAGCTGCAGTCCACGCTGGAAGCGCGCTTCACCGAGAGCTTCAAGCAGGTGGCTGACCGGCTGGACCAGGTGCATGTGGGCCTGGGGCAGATGCAGACGCTGGCTCAGGGCGTGGGCGACCTGCAGCGCGTGCTGACCAACGTGAAGTCGCGCGGCATGTTCGGCGAAGTGCAGCTGGAGGCGCTGCTGGAGCAGGTGCTGACCGCGGAGCAGTACGCCAAGCAGGTGGAGACCAAGCCGCGCAGCGGGCAACGGGTGGATTTCGCGGTCCGCTTTCCGGGGCGCAGCGACGACGGCGCGCCGGTGTGGCTGCCGATCGATGCGAAGTTCCCGCGTGAGGACTACGAGCGCCTGCTGGAGGCCCACGACCGCGCCGATGTGGCGGCTGCCGACGCCGCGGCGCGCGCGCTGGAGGGCCGTATCCGCCAGGAGGCCAAGGCGATTTGCGAGGCCTATGTGTCGCCGCCGCACACCACGGATTTCGCCATCCTGTTCCTGCCGGTGGAAAGTCTGTACGCCGAAGTGTTGCGTCGCCCCGGTGTCATGGACGCCCTGCAACGCGATTACCGCGTGACCCTGGCCGGGCCCACCACGCTGCTGGCGATGTTGAACAGCCTGCACATGGGCTTTCGCACGCTGGCCCTGCAGGAGCAGGCCTCGGAGGTGTGGAAGGTGCTGGGCGCGGTCAAGACCGAGTTTGAGCGCTATGGCGAATGGGTGGTCCGCATCAAGGACCAGGTGCAAAAGGCCGCCGACACCCTGGACAAGGCCGACACGCGCGCGCGCCAGATGCGACGTGCACTCAAGGGCGTCGAGGCGCTGCCCGAGGCCCAAGCCCAGGCCCTGCTGCCCGGGGTGGATGACGGTCCCGACGAGACGGACGCCTGACCCGGCATGGGACTTTCAGGCGAGCTCGCGCGGCTGATCATCGGGCAGGTGTTCCTGCACGCCTGCATGGCGGGCATGCGCATGGCCTCGCCTTTGCTGGCGCTGCGCGAGGGCTATAGCGCAGCGGCGGTGGGATTGCTGCTGTCGCTCTTTGCGCTGGCGACGGTGTTCCTGGCCCTGCCAGCGGGCCGCTACACCGACCGTCACGGCGTGCGTCGGCCGGTGGCCCTGGGCATCGGTGTGGCGACGGGGGGCGCTGCGCTGGCGGCCTTGTGGCCGGTGTTTCCGGTGCTGTGTCTGTCGGCGGTGCTGACGGGGGCCTCGACGGGCGCGGTGGTGATCGCGCTGCAGCGGCATGTGGGGCGCATCGCAGAAGGGCCGACCCAGTTGCGGCAGGCCTTTTCCTGGCTGTCCATCGGGCCGGCGATTTCCAACTTCATCGGGCCCTTCCTGGCGGGCATCCTGATCGACAACGGCGGTTTTCGCCTGGCTTTTCTGGCGATGGCGCTGCTTCCGCTGGTGACGTGGTTCTGGGTGCGCGGTGCCCGCGACCTGGCGCCGATCGAGGCGCCCCAGAGTGCCCAGCGCGCAACGGCCTGGAGCTTGCTGCGGGAGCCGGGCTTTCGTCGCCTGATTGCCGTGAACTGGGTGGTGGCTTCGTGCTGGGACGTGCATACCTTTCTGGTGCCGGTGCTGGGGCACGAGCATGGCCTGTCCGCTTCGGTGATCGGCTCCATCATGGGCGCGTTCGCGGTGGCGGCGACGGCGGTGCGCATGCTGCTGCCGCTTCTGGCGTCGCGTGTACGCGAGTGGCAGGTGATTGTGGTGGCAATGGGTGCCGCCGCTCTGGTGTTCGCGGTCTATCCGCTGATGCATGCGCCCCTGGCGATGGGCGCGTGTTCGGTGCTCCTGGGGATTGCCATGGGGTCTGTGCAGCCCATGGTCATGAGCACGCTGCACCAGATCACGCCGGTCCACCGGCATGGCGAGGCGCTGGGGCTGCGGCTGATGTCGATCAACGTGTCCAGCGTGCTGATGCCCTTGCTGTTTGGAGCGGCCGGCGCGGCGATCGGCGCGTCGGGCGTGTTCTGGGCGGTGGGCGCGCTGATGGCGGCCAGCACGCCGATGGCAGCGCGCCTGCGCGGGCAGGTCGGGCTGCACTAGGTGCGCGCCCGGCGTGCCCGGGTCTCAGGCTGGCAGCTGGTAGAAGGCGCGGATCAAGGACCAGGCCTGCTCGGGGTCGTCGGCGTACTGGAACAGCGACAGGTCCGGCTCGGAGATCACGCCTTCTTCGAGCAGGGCGTCCAGGTTCAGGATTCGCTTCCAGTGGTCGGATCCGAACAGGATGATCGGGACCTGCTTGGACTTTCGCATCTGCACCAGCGTGAGGACCTCGAACAGTTCGTCCAGCGTGCCGAAGCCGCCCGGAAAGGCAACCAGCGCCTTGGCGCGCATCATGAAGTGCATCTTGCGCAGCGCGAAATAGTGGAAGCGAAAGGACAGGTCCGGCGTGACGTAGGGGTTGGTCGCTTCCTCTGTGGGCAGGGCGATGGACAGGCCGACGCTGGTGCCTTCGGCTTCGAAGGCGCCGCGGTTGGCCGCTTCCATGATGCCGGGGCCGCCACCGGTGCAGATGTACAGCTTGTCCGCAGGCGCCTTGCCGGCGCTGTAGCGGGCGACCTGCTTGCCGAAGGCCCGGGCCTGCTCGTAGTAGCGGGCGTTGCGGACGGTCTTTTGCGCGCGGGCGATGACGGCTTCGTCGCCTCCGGCCTGGGCGGCCTGCAGCAGGGCGTCGGCTTCTGCCTGGCTGCGAAAGCGCGCGCTGCCAAAGACGACCACGGTGTTTTCGATTCCCTGTAACTGCTGCTCGAGGTCGGGCTTGAGCAGCTCGAGCTGAAATCGGATGCCGCGTGTCTCGCGCCGCATCAGGAATTCCGGGTCGGCGAAGGCCAGACGGTTGGCGTCGGCCGGCAAGGGTTGGCCGGCATCGGAGTGGGCCTTGAGGGTGGCCCAGGCATCGGCCAGGCTGCGGTCGTGAAGGTTGTGCGGTGAGGTCATGGGGTCAGTGGGGAGGTAGGGTGTGGGCCTGCCCTGCGAGCCACGGCAGGAGGCGGGGTTGGGCCGTGGTCAGACCCTTGTAGGCGAGCACGGCCTCGCTCATGGAGGCGAGGCTGTCATGCAGGCGCTGCGCCTTGGCGCGGGTGTCGACCGCTTGCGACAGGGGATGCAGTTGCACGCGGATGGTGAAGACCGCCTGGCGCGTGTCGCCGCCGACGGGAAAGAAAGTCTGGCGCTCGGTGCGCAGCCAGCATGACGCTGCGAAGGCCTGCGGGTCTGGCGTGTTGGGCCAGGGCGTGGGCGGATAGCGACGCGGATGCTGGTCGTGGCGGGGCGAGGGACTGAGGCTCCAGACCCAGCGCTCCCAGCGCTCGCCGCTGGTGGCCAGAGCCGCCAATTGGCGCGAGGCCGACTGCAGCAGCGCGTTGTCGGCCACCGGGGCGTGGACGGCAGCCAGGGGCAGGCCCAGCTTGTCCTCGGGCGCCCAGTGCGAAGGCGCGCACACGCACAACCAGGGCAGGGTGCCGCCCTCGCCCTCGAGGACGGCGAAGTCCTCCTGGAAGGCCAGCTCCGGCGGGGTGCCGGCGTCCGACGCGTCGCCGATACCCTGGGCCCGGGCCTGGCGGGCGATGGCTGCCAGCGCTGGTGCGGGGTCGAAGCCGGGTACGCTGTGGCGAGAGAGTCCGGCTTGCAGCACTTGCCGCTTTTCGGTGTAGAGGACGTGCTCGGGTGCAAGCGGGGTCAGGTGGCCTGCGCCCTCGGGCAGGCGCGCGAGCCCGGGCTGCATGCGAAACGGCACCGGAATCTGCGCAAAGTCGAAGGCCATGGACACGTTCGAGGGGACGGGCAAAAGAAAAGGCTCCGCCAGGGAGCCTTCTTGTACCTGATGTGCGGCAGCGGCCGCCAGGAGTGTCAGACGCGGCGGCGGTATTCGCCGGTGCGGGTGTCGATTTCGACCTTGTCGCCCTGGGCCACGAAGATCGGAACGCCGATCTCAAAGCCGGTGGCGATCTTGGCGGGCTTGAGGACCTTGCCGGAGGTGTCGCCCTTGACGGCGGGTTCGGTCCAGGTGATTTCGCGCTCGACGCTGGTGGGCAGTTCGACGGAGATGGCCTTGCCTTCGTAGAACACGACTTCGGCGGACATGCCGTCTTCGAGGTAGTTCAGGGCGTCGCCCATGTTCTCGGCTTCGACCTCGTACTGGTTGAACTCGGTGTCCATCCAGACGTACATGGGGTCGGCGAAGTAGGAGTAGGTGCACTCCTTCTTGTCCAGGACGATCTGGTCCATCTTGTCGTCGGCCTTGAAGACGATCTCGGTGCCCTGGTTGGCCAGCAGGCTCTTGAGTTTCATGCGCACGGTGGCGGCGTTACGGCCGCCGCGGGCGTATTCGGTCTTGAGGACCACCCAGGGGGCGCCGTTTTGCATGATGACGTTGCCGGCGCGGATTTCTTGAGCGATTTTCATGGCGTGAGTGA
>JBEEIS010000133.1:0-14274 GCA_041169755.1 Pseudomonadota bacterium
GGGATCCCACCCACCCGAGGTGAGGGCATCTCCCGCCCGGCGGGCCACCGCAGTAAAAAGTGGATAATTTCCGGCTTCACAGGCCGGTTCACGGCATGCCCCGCGCCAAGGCGAACCATGGTTCGCCTTTTGCGTTTCCGACTAAGACGCTCCCATGTTCGAATTCGTCCGCAAGCACACCAAGATCCTGCAGTTCGTCCTGTTCCTGCTGATCTTCCCGTCGTTCGTGCTGTTTGGCGTCGAGGGTTACTCCCGCATGAACGATCGCGGCCCCACGGTGGCCAAGGTCGATGGCGTGGCCATACACCAGAGCGAATGGGACGCCGCCCACAAGGCCGAGGCCGACCGCATGCGCGAGCAGTTGCCCATGCTCGACGCCAAGCTGCTGGACTCCCCCGAAGCGCGCCAGGCCACCCTGGACCGCATCATCCGCGACAAGGTCATCGCGGTGGCTGCCCGTGAAGCGCGGATGGTCGTCACCGACGAACGCCTGCTCGCCGCCTTGCAGCAGGACCAGGCCCTCGCGGCCTTTCGCCGCCCCGACGGCAGCACCGACGTCGAGGGCCTGAAGCAGGCCCTGGCCCGCCAGGGCATGACGCCCCAGATGTACGACGAGCAGGTGCGCACCAACCTCGTACGCCGCCAGGTCCTCACCGGCATCAGTGCCAGCGCCTTGCCGGCTGCCGGACCGGCGCAGGTCGCCCTGGGCGCCTATTTCGAAAAGCGCGAGGTCCAGGTCGCACGCTTTGACGCCGCTGAATTCGCCGCCAAGATCACGCCCACCGACGCCGACATCCAGGCCTACTACCAGGCCAACCCCCAGCAGTTCCAGGCGCCCGAGCAGGCCAGCATCGAATACCTGGTGCTCGACCTCGAGTCGGTCAAGAAGGGCATCACCGTCAACGACGCCGACCTCAAGACCTACTACGAGCAGAACGTCGTGAGCAACGCCGGCAAGGAAGAACGCCGTGCCAGCCACATCCTGATCCCCGCGGCCCAAGGCGCCCCGGCCGCCGAGCGCGCTGCGGCCAAGGCCCGTGCCGAGGAACTCCTGGCGGCGGCACGCCAGAACCCGGCCAGCTTCGCCGACCTCGCGCGCAAGCATTCCAAGGACGGCTCCGCAGCCAAGGGCGGCGACCTCGAATTCCTCGCCCGCGGCGCCACCGTCAAGCCCTTCGAAGACGCGCTCTTTGCCCTGAAGAAAGGCGAGACCAGCGGCGTCGTCGAAACCGAGTTCGGCTACCACATCATCCGCCTGACCGACATCCGCGCCCCGCGCCAGCGCACCTTCGACGAGATGCGCCCCGAGCTGGAGGCCCTGATCCGCACGCAGCAGGCCCAGCGCAAGTTCGCCGAGACCGCCGACGCCTTCAGCAACGCGGTCTATGAGCAGTCCGACACCCTCAAGGGCGTGGCCGATCGTTTCAAGCTCGAACTGCGCACGGCCACCGGCGTGCAGCGCACCCCGGCCCTCGGCGCCCCGCCGTTGATGGCCAACCCCAAGTTCCTCACCGCGCTCTTTTCCGCGGACAGCCTCGAGAAAAAGCGCAACACCGAAGCCGTCGAACTCGCCCCTGGCCAGATGGTGGCGGGTCGCGTGACACAGCATGTGCCCGCGCGGACCCGCCCGCTGGACGAAGTGAAGGCCCAGGTGCGTGACCGGGTCAAGGCCACTCGCGGCGCCGAGCAGGCCAAGAAGGCCGGCGCCGATCAGCTGGCAGCCTGGAAGGCCGATGCCGCCTCGGCCAAGCTGCCGGCGGCGGTGGTGGTGTCGCGTGAAGACCCGGCGCGCCAGCCGCGCCCCGCGGTCGAGGCGGCCCTGCAGGCCGACCCCGCCGCCTTGCCCGCCTTCATCGGTGTGGACATGGGCGATGCCGGCTATGCCGTGGTGCGTGTGGTCAAGTCCATGGCCCGTACTGCGCCCCCCGAGGCCGTCGCCCGCCAGGAGCAGCAGCAGTACGGCCAGTGGTGGTCGCAGGCCGAGGCGCTGGCCTACTACAACCTGCTCAAGGCCCGCTACCAGGTCAAGGTCACGGCGGCGCCCGCCAAGGACGCTGCGGCGGCAAAGTAAGCCCGGCACGCACTGGGCTGCCGAAAAAAAAGACCGCCTTTGAAGGCGGTCTTTTTATTGGATTCGGTGGGGTGGCTGATGGGACTCGAACCCACGACAACCAGGATCACAACCTGGGACTCTACCAACTGAGCTACAGCCACCACAGAGACCGCGATTATACGGCGCCCCGGGCGGCCCTCGGCGTCAGTTGACCATGACCAGCTTGCCCTTCACCGCGCGCGACCCCATGCGGGCGTAGGCGGCCTTCAGGTCGGCCATCGGCATCGTGCCGTCGATCACCGGCTTGATCTTTCCTTGTCCGTACCACTGGCCCAGCGTCTGCATCATCGCGGCGTTGGCCTGCGGCTCGCGCTTGGCGAAGTCGCCCCAGAACACCCCCACCAGTGAGGCGCCCTTGAGCAGCGGCAGGTTCAGGGGCAGGGCGGGGATGGGCCCCGAGGCAAACCCCACCACCAGGTAGCGGCCCCGCCAGGCGATCGAGCGAAACACCGGCTCCGCGAAGTCACCGCCCACCGGGTCGTACACCACGTCCGGCCCCTTGCCGCCGGTGGCCGCCTTGATCGCCTCGCGCAAGCCGGCTTGCGGCCTGTGCACGCTGTAGTTGATGGTCTCGTCGGCGCCCTGCGCGCGGCACAGCGCGCATTTCTCGTCGCTGGATGCGGCCGCGACCACCCGCGCCCCCACCGCCTTGGCGATCTGGATTGCCGCCGTGCCCACGCCGCCTGCAGCGCCCAGCACCAGCACCGTCTCGCCGGCCCGGAGCTGCGCGCGGTCCACCAGCGCATGGTGCGAGGTGGCGTAGGTCATGATGAAGGCCGCCGCGTCCACCGCGCCAAAGCCCGCCGGCAGCGGCAGACACAGCGCCGCCGGCGCCAGCGTGTGGGTGGCAAAGCCCCCGGTGCCCGCCAGACAGGCCACCGCCTGGCCGGGCTTCAGGTGCGTCACGCCGTCGCCCACGGCTTCCACCACGCCCGCGAACTCCGCGCCCGGCACGAAGGGCAGGGCGGGCTTCATCTGGTACTTGTTCTGGACGATCAGCAGGTCGGGAAAGTTCAGGCTCGCGGCCTCGATCCGCACCCGCACCTCGCCCGGGCCCGGCACGGGGGTGGGCAGTTCCTTCCAGGCCAGGGCCTCGACACCGACGGGGTTTTCGCAAAGCCAGGCATGCATGGGGGGGCTTCCTCGGGGGCAATGAAAGGCGCCGATCATAGGCAGCGGCGGCCTGCGCCGCGTGTCCCCCCAGCGACGGCCAGCCCTACAATCGTCCGCTGCACCCCATGAAAATCCTCATCTCCAACGACGACGGCTACCGTGCCCCCGGCATCGTGGCCCTTCATGAAGCCCTGCGCGACATCGCCGACGTCGAAGTGGTGGCGCCAGAGCACAACAACAGCGCCAAGTCCAACGCGCTCACCCTGCACCAACCCCTGTACGTGCACCCCGGCCCCGAGGGCGTGCGCTACGTCAACGGCACCCCCGCCGACTGCGTGCACATTGCCCTCACGGGCCTGCTCGGGTACCGCCCCGACCTGGTCGTCAGCGGCATCAACAACGGCGCCAACATGGGCGACGACACGATCTACTCCGGCACGGTGGGTGCCGCCATGGAGGGCTATCTGTTCGGTATCCCGGCCATCGCCTTCTCGCAGGTCGAGAAGGGCTGGTCGCACCTGGACGCTGCGGCGCGCGTGGCGCGCGACCTCGTGCAGCAGGTCATCGCCCAGGGCCTGCTGGCGCGGCCCGCGCCCTTCCTGCTGAACGTCAACATCCCCAACCGCCCGTACGAGGCGCTCGGTCCCTTGGAGATCTGCCGGCTCGGGCGCCGCCATGCGGCCGAGAGCGTCATTGCCCAGACCAGCCCGCGCGGCGACACCATGTACTGGATCGGCGCTGCCGGCCCGGCCCGCGACGGCGCGGACGGCACCGACTTCCACGCCACGGCCCAGGGCCGCATTGCGATCACGCCGCTGCAGGTGGATCTGACCGACCACGACGCCCTCGGCGACTGGGCCCAGACCGCCCGCGCGATGGCTGCGGCCAAGCCTCGCGCATGACCACCCGCCGTCCCACCTTCCCCGCTCGGCTGGACCTTTTCTCCGGCCCCAAGCCCATCACCCGTCCCGCGCGCGTGGCCGGCTCGACCGTGCTGCCCGCAGCCGCCCCCCAGGGGCTGGGCCTGGACTCCGGCGCGGTGCGTGCACGCATGGTGCAAAAGCTCGCGGCCCAGGGCATCTCGGACCCGCGCGTACTGGCGGCCCTGGGGCAGGTGGAGCGGCATCGCTTCGTCGACACGGCGCTGGTGAACCAGGCCTACGAAGACACCAGCCTTCCCATCGGCCTGGGCCAGACCATCTCCAAGCCCAATGTCGTGGCCCGCATGATCGAGCTCCTGCTGGCCGGTCGCACTGACGCCAGCGCCTCCCTCGGCCGTGTGCTCGAGATCGGCACCGGCTGCGGCTACCAGGCTGCCGTGCTGGCCTGCGTCGCGCGCGAGGTGTACAGCATCGAGCGCCTGCGCGGCTTGCATGACAAGGCGCGCGAGAACCTGCGGCCCCTGCGCCTGCCCAATGTGCACCTGCTCTTTGGCGACGGCATGGTCGGCTACCCCAAGGGCGCGCCGTATGCCGGCATCATCGCCGCCGCCGGCGGTGACGCGGTGCCTCAGGCCTGGATCGATCAGCTCGCGGTGGGCGGACGCATCGTCGCACCCACGGTCATGCCCGGCGGTCAGCAGGCCCTGGTGGTCATCGACAAGACGCCCGCTGGCCTGCAGCGAAGCACGCTGGAGCCGGTGCATTTCGTCCCCCTAAAATCCGGGACCGCCTGACGCCATGTCCACCCTGTTCGTCTCCCCCAAGCAGCGCCTGCCCTCGGGTGCGGGCCTGGCCGGCCTGTGGCTGGTGGCCGCTGTCCTGGCTGGCTGCGCATCCGGCGGCCGCACGCCGGCGCCGGTCGAAGACCGCGGTGCCATGGCGCGCAACCGCCCGGCGCCTGCCGCGCCCGCCGCCAGCCCGACCTCGCGCCCGCAGGCGCAGTCCACGGCCTCCCGAGCGACCGGCCAGGCCCCCGCCAGCGCCTCGCAGCAGCAGGACGACCCGGCGGCCCGACCCTTGCCGCTCGGGGCCGAGAACGCCGGCAAACCCGGTTACTACACCGTCCGCCCGGGCGACACCGTGGTGCGCATCGCCCTGGACGCCGGACAGAACTGGCGCGACATCGCGCGCTGGAGCAATCTGAGCAATCCGAACGTGATCGAGGTCGGGCAGGTACTGCGCATCCAGCCCCCGGCATCGACCGAGGTCGTCACCCGACCGGTGCAGCAATCCGTCGTGACACCCACCGGCAGCGCGAGCGCCCCCGCCCCTCGTCCTGCGGAAAGCCCGGCCCAGGCCCCGACCGCATCCTCGCCCGGCAGTACCCAGGCCAACGCGAATCCGAACGCGAGCACGAACGCGTCACCCCCCGAAGACGAGATCGCCTGGGCCTGGCCCGCGCCTGGCAACCCCTCGGTCCTGGCTGGTTTCGACGAGGCCCGCAACAAGGGCCTGGACATTGCCGGCAATCCGGGCGACCCGGTGCTGGCCGCCGCTGACGGGCGCGTGGTGTATGCCGGTGCTGGCCTGCGCGGCTACGGCAACCTGATCATCCTCAAGCACAACAACACCTACCTCACCGCTTACGCGCACAACCAGACGCTGCTGGTCAAGGAAGATCAGTCCGTGCGCAAGGGCCAGAAGATCGCCGAGATGGGCGCCACCGACGCCGACCGGGTGAAGCTGCACTTCGAGATCCGCAAGCAGGGCAAGCCGGTGGATCCGGCCCGCTACCTGGCCGCGCGCTGATCCGCGCTGCGTGCGGCCTCCAGGGCCTGGCCCCCGGGGTGCTGCAGCTTGATGTGCGCGGTCAACCCGCCGGTCGTGGTGTTGGCCAGCGAGAAGATGCCGCCCATGCGCTGTACCGTCTTGTTCACGATGGCCAGTCCCAGGCCGGCGCCTGTCGCTGCGGTGCGGGCCGTGTCTCCCCTGAAAAACGGCTTCATCAGGTTGGGTAGCGCACCCGGTGCTACGCCGGGTCCGTGGTCACGCACCTTGAGCAGCACCCAGTCGTCACGCAGTCGTGCGGTCACGTCCACCTGAGCGAAGCCGGTCTGCGGCGTCTTGCCATAACGGCGCGCGTTTTCCAGCAGGTTCGCGATCACCCGCGTGAGGTCGACCTCATCGGCCAGCACTTGCAGGTTTTCGGGCACGTCCAGCCTGATGTGCAGGTCGTCCCGCTCCTGGACCGCGTACACGCAATCGCGCACCACCCCGGCCAGGCTGACGGGCCGCAGCTGACTGGGCTCGGGCCGGGCGTAGTCCAGGAACTTGTCGATGATCGCGTCGAGCTGATTGATGTCCGCCGCCATGTGCGCCCGTGCGTCGGGATCGGCGACGCTCATCTCGGTCTCCAGCCGCAGTCGGGCCAGGGGCGTACGCAGGTCGTGCGAAATGCCCGCCAGCATCACCGCGCGGTCCTGTTCGATCTTGCCCAGCTGCTGCGCCATCCGGTTGAAGCCGATGTTGACCGCGCGGATCTCGCTGGTCACATCCTCCTCGTCCAGCCGGCTGGCATCGAAGTCGCCATCACGCACGCGGCTCGCGGCGAAGGACAGCCGCTTGAGCGGTCGGTTGATCAGCCGCGCGATCAAGGCGGCGCCAGCCAGGGACAGGCCGGCTGCCGTGGCCAGCCAGATCAGCCAGGTCTTGCCACCCGCCTGCATGAAACGCTCGCTGTCCAGCCGCAGCCAGTAGGCGTCGGCGTCGATGCGAAAGCCCACCCACAGCCCCGGCTCGCCGTTGACGCTACCAGCCACCTGGGTGCCCGGCCCCAGGTGCTGGTCCAGTTCGCTTTCGATCAAGCGCTGCGCCATGCCGGCCTCCAGGGGCGTGGTGTAGTCCCCGGGCTCGCGCGGCTGGATGCGCACCTGCTCCTGGTCGGCCAGGGTCTTGATCAGGGAAATCCGACCGATCGCGTCGGAGTGGAGCAGGGCCGCGCGGCTGAGGTTGACCAGGGTGGCAATCTGCTGGGCAGTCTGTATCGTTCGCGGCGCGAACTCCAGCGCGCGAAAGGTCTGCAGCCAGGCCATGATGGAGCCGAGCAGCAGCAGCGCCAGCAGGAAGAACGTGCGCCAAAAGAGCGAGAGCCCCAGCCGGGGTTCGGGCTCGGCGGCTGTCGTCGCCTGTGCAGGGGCGGGACGGTCCCCCGTCCCGGCAGAGGCGTCCTGCGCGCCCCCGTTCAGCTCAGCCTGCGCCATCCGGAACGAAGACATACCCCACGCCCCAGACGGTCTGGATGTAGCGCGGTGCCGCCGGGTCGTTCTCGACCAGTTTGCGCAGGCGGGACACCTGCACGTCCAGACTCCGGTCGAAGGGTTCGAACTCGCGACCACGCGCCAGCTGTGCCAGCTTCTCGCGCGACAGGGGCTGGCGCGGGTGCCGCACCAGGGCCTTGAGCATGGCGAACTCGCCGGTCGTCAGCGGCAGCTCCTCGCCGTTCTTGCGCAGCGTGCGCGCGCCGAGGTCGAAGGCGAAGGGTCCGAAGTTCACGACCTCGTTCTCGGAAGAGGGCGCGCCGGGCGCCTCCTGGGTCGGGCGCCGCCGCAGCACCGCATGCACGCGCGCCAGCAGCTCGCGCGGGTTGAAGGGCTTGCCCAGGTAGTCGTCGGCGCCGACTTCCAGTCCGACGATACGGTCCACATCCTCGCCCTTGGCCGTGAGCATGATGATGGGCGTGCGGTCGTTGGCGGCACGCAGACGGCGGCAGATCGACAAACCGTCTTCGCCGGGCATCATCAGGTCCAGGACGATCAGGTCCGCGGTCTCTCGCAACATCAGGCGGTTGAGCGCCTTGCCGTCCTCGGCCAGGATGACCTCGAAGCCTTCCTGGGTCAGGTATCGCCGAAGCAGGTCTCGGATCCGAGCGTCGTCATCGACCACCAGGATCTTGTCGGTGCGGGCAGCGTGGGTGTTCATGGTGTTCCGGTCTGTGTGTAACTGAGGCGATTCTGATCGCCCTGTTGCACCCGGTGATTCCTTACGCGCTCATATTAACGGCCTGTTACAAAACTTGCGTTAAATCGAAGGAAGCACTAAGTGCCGCGTCGGGCGGCCCCGCGCGACCGGGGTGCCAGCTGCCGATCCATTACGATCCGTCGCCTATGGCCGTCTCGCCGGCGCCTGCGGTGGTTCAGCCTTTTCCCCCTCAACCCTTGTCGTCCCCATGCCTTCCCCTGAACGCCTTTCCTTCGTCTGCACCGGTCCGACCGAGGGCGAGTCACGCCACCTGTCCTACTGGCAATGGGGCCGTGCCGATGCGCCGCATGCCGTCGTGTGCGTGCACGGTCTGACGCGCCAGGGCCGCGACTTCGACGTGCTGGCCCAGGCCCTGCTGGACGCTGCCGGCGGCAAGCTGCGGGTGCTCTGTCCCGACATGGCCGGCCGTGGCGAAAGCACCCGCCTGGCCGATCCGCGCCACTACCAGATCCCGACCTATGTGGGCGACATGCTTCAGTTCCTGGGCCATGTGCACCGCCAGGCGCCGCTGCAGGTCCTGGACTGGGTCGGCACCAGCATGGGCGGCCTGATCGCGATGGGCCTGCTGGGCACGCCCGATCTGCCTCTGCCTGTCCCGGTGCGGCGGCTGGTCATGAACGACATCGGTCCGTCGATCGACTGGCAGGGCCTGCAGCGCCTGCGCACCTACGTCGGCCGCATGGGCCCCTACGACACCGAGCAGCAGGCGGCAGACGCCATGGCTGCGGTGTCGGTGGGCTTCGGTCCGCATACCCCGGCGCAGTGGCTGGCGTTGTCCCGGCCCATGCTGCGTCCCTTGCCCAGCGGACAGTTCGAGTTGCATTACGACCCCGCCATCGCCGTGCCGTCTGACACGCTCACCGAAGCCGCGGCACGCGAGGCCGAGGTCATGCTGTGGCAGATGTGGGAGCGCATCACCGCGCAGGTGCTGCTGGTGCGGGGTGCCGAGTCCGACCTGCTCTCGGCCGAGACAGCGCGGGCGATGACCGAGCGCGGACCGCGTGCACGCCTCATCGAGTTCGCCGGCGTGGGTCATGCGCCCACCTTCGTGCCGCCGGGTCAGGTGGACGCGGTGGTGTCCTTCCTCCAGCCCTGAGCGCGCGCAGCGCCATGAAAAGCCAGTCGGCACCAGCTCCCGACGCGGCGCCGGTCTCCGGCCTCGTCGCGGCAGCGGAACAGGCCCTGCCGCAGCAGGCCGATGCGCTGGCGCGCGCGCGCAATTTCGCCGAACCGCTGATTGCCCACGAGGCGCTGGACACGGGTGAAAACACCCTGGCCCATGCCGATGCGGTGGCTGCCATCCTCAAGCACATGGGGGGTTCCGAGGCCATGCAGGCGGCCAGCTACCTGGTGCATGCCTGCCCTTACCTGGCCCGACCGCAGGAGAGCATCGCTCGCGGCTTCGGCGAGAGCTACGCCGAACTGGCCCTGGCGACCAACCAGCTGATGGCGGTGCAGCGCCAGGCCCGTGTGGGGGAGGGGCCTCGCGCCCAGGCCGAGAACATCCGCAAGATGCTCCTGGCGTTCTCGCGCGACCTGCGTGTGGTCATGTTGCGTCTGGCGTCGCGACTGCAGACGCTGCGCTGGCACGCCGCCTCGCGCACACTGCCGCCGCCCAGCGTTTCGCGTGAGGCGTTGGACATCTTCGCGCCCCTGGCCAACCGCTTGGGCATCTGGCAGGTCAAGTGGGAAATGGAGGACCTGGCCTTTCGTTTCCTCGAGCCCGACACCTACAAGCAGGTGGCCCGTCTGCTCGATGAACGCCGCGCGGAGCGCGAGGCCTACGTCGAGCAACTGCGCGCGCGCCTGGAGCGCGAGCTGCAAGCCCAGGGCCTGCACGCGCAGGTCGCGGGCCGGCCCAAGCACATTTACAGCATCGTCAAGAAGATGCGGGGCAAGTCGCTGGACTTCGACCAGGTCTTCGACGTGCGCGCCCTGCGTGTGATCGTGCAGGCGGTCCGCGAGTGCTACACCGCCTTGTCGTGGGTGCATCAGCAGTTCGAGCCCATTCAAAGCGAGTTTGACGACTACATCGCCCGGCCCAAGCCCAATGGTTACCAGTCGCTGCACACGGTGGTACGCGACGCGGCGGGGCGTCCGATCGAGATCCAGATCCGCACCCAGGCCATGCACGACCATGCCGAACACGGTGTCGCGGCGCACTGGGCCTACAAGGAGGCGGGTGCCAAGGGGTATGCGGGCGTTGCGGCCAGCAGCGAGTACGACACCAAGATCGCGGTGCTGCGCCAGCTGCTCGCTTGGGAGCGGGACCTGGCCGGTGCCGGCGAGGGGCTGTTCGAGGATCGCATCTACGTGCTCACGCCGCAGGCCTCGGTGGTCGAACTCACGCAGGGCGCGACTCCGGTGGACTTCGCTTACACCGTGCACACCAGCCTGGGTCATCGTTGCCGGGGCGCGCGCGTGGACGGTGCGATGGTGCCCCTGAACACGCCCCTGAAAAACGGCCAGACGGTGGAGATCATCACCGCCAAGGAGGGCGGCCCTTCGCGTGACTGGCTCAACCCCGAGTTGGGCTTTCTCGCCGGTCAGCGCGCACGCGCCAAGGTGCGCGCCTGGTTCAACGAGCAGTTCCGTGACGAAACCGTGGCACGCGGACGCGAGGCGGTGGAAAAACTCCTGCAGCGTGAAGGCCGCACCGCGATGCGCCTGGACGACCTGGCCTCACAGCTGGGGTTCAAGTCGGCCGAGGACCTGTTCGCGGTGGTGGGTAAGGACGAGTTTTCGCTGCGCACCATTGAGGCCCTGTTTCGTCCCGCACCGGCGCCGCTGCCGCAGGACGAATTCCTCCTCAAGAAGTCGCGCGCTGCGCCGGCCTCGTCCAAGGGGGGGGTGCTGGTGGTGGGCGTGGATTCGCTCATGACGCAGCTGGCCAAGTGCTGCAAGCCGGCGCCGCCGGACCCGATCGGCGGCTTCGTCACTCGGGGCAAGGGCGTGAGCATTCACCGCAGCGACTGCAGCAACCTGCGCCAGATCGTCGCCCGCAACCCTGAGCGCGTGATCGAGGTGGAATGGGGCCAGCCCCGCGACGACGATCGGGCGCTGTACCCGGTGGACGTCTCCGTCGAGGCCGCCGACCGCCAGGGCTTGCTGCGCGACATCTCCGAGGTCTTCGCCAAGGAAAAGATGAACGTGGTGGGCGTGCAGACCCAGTCGGTCAAGGGCGTGGCCTGGATGACGTTCACCGTGGAGATCGCCGGTTCGCATCGTTTGCAGGCGGTGCTGGCCCAGGTGCGTGAGGTGCCCGGCGTGCGCGCGGCGCGTCGGCGCTGAGCCGGGCCGCTCGCGAACCCTGCTACAATCGCGGGCTTCGAACGAAGACAGGCGCGTAGCTCAGCTGGTTAGAGCACCACCTTGACATGGTGGGGGTCGTTGGTTCGAGTCCAATCGCGCCTACCAATCCAATCCCTTGCGGGTATCTGCCTGCAGGGGATTTTTCATTGGTGGACGCGCTTTCGCGGTTTTTGCCACGGGACTCCCGGCCTGTGCCCGCGTTCTTGGTGCCTTGATTCGTATCCTTTTGCGGTACTCGTACTTTTGAAGTGGCATCGGTGCGCTCGGTAAATCATCCCGAGGGCGGCCTTCGAGGCGTGCGACCTATCATGGGCAAATTGATACCCTTTAAGGTCTTTCCTTACCGCCATGAGTACCTGCCGCCGCTGCCAAGCGAATATTCCCAACGGTCGTAATTTCTGCACCGCCCATTACATGGAAGCCCTGGCCGAATACGAGTCCGCCCTGGCCAACTACAACCACAACGTGGCGGTCTGGAACTCGATGTCCGACGCCGAGCGCTCGGCGGCCCACGCCAGCGCTGAGGATTCGTCCGTCGGCGGCTATGCCGGCACCGTCGGCTTTCTGGTCGGGGCCATCGCCTGGTACGTGATGGCCCAGGAGCGCAATATCGACGCCCTCTGGGGTATCGGCATCCTGGTGGCGTCGGTTCTGGTGTTTACCGTGATCCCGCCAATCCGCGTCCTGGTGGGCCGGCTCGCGCGCATGTTCGTGCGCGCCATCGGCTACTTCATTGGTCTGTGGATCGTGGGCGCGATCATCTCGATTTGGTCCCCCTTCATCAAGGAAAACTCCTCGATGCTGACCGCGGGCCTGGTGATCGGCGTGCTGGTGCTCTCCGCCATCCTGGAAGCTTCCGGCGGGCACCACGCCAGTGGTGAACCCACCATGCCGTCCAAACCCAGTCCCTGAGACCGCGACGCGCCCGGCAGCGGGTCCCGTCATTCGTCCTGGCGCGACTCCAGGATGTCCTGCGCGAAGGTGATCGCGTCGTCGACGGTGAACATCCCCGCTCCGCCCACCACGTGCAGCACGCCAAAGTGCATGCGGATGGATCCGGCCAGTGATTGCGTGAGCTTCTCGTCAAACCCCATGAGGGCGTAGAGCGAATCACCGGGCTGCAGGGCCGTCGGGTTCAGGTGTTTGACGCCCAGCGCCTTGGCCAGTGCCGCGATCAGCACGGGCACTTCCTGGGCGGCGTTGTCGAGCGTGATGGGACCGGGCATGCCCTTGAAGACCGTGCGCGTGCTGCGCGCCTTCTGAATCGGCTCACCCAGCGCGCGGGTGCGCAGGCGTTCATAGCAGGCCGCCGGGCAGCCGTCAATCATGATCTCCAACTCGAAGCCGTCGAGGTCGTAGGGGTTGAAGCCCACGAACACCATGTCGCTGAGGATCGCGTTGACGCTGTCAACATTCAGGCGTTCGCGCAGCTTGCCCTTCTTCCCGAGCTTCTTGACCTGAGGATCCCAGGGCGACTCCTCAAAGAGCGAGAGCAGGCTCAAGCGCGCCATGCTGTCCAGGCTGTCGTCGGGCGGGATGGACAACACAAAGGCCACCATCACCGTCAGTCGCTCACCCGCCCAGTGGCCCTCGGTCCAGTGCGCGAGCTCCTGGCCCTGCGGGTACAGCCGCACATCGCAATAGGCCTGGGTGAAGCGCTCGCTGGTGACCCGCCCCACCACATCTTGGAACGCGGGCAGCACCGCGGCGTCCAGCGCCCGCTTGAGTTCGCTGGCGGCGGTGGCAAAGCCGGGGCCGACGCGTTGCGCATAGGGCGCATAGGTCAGTCCCTGGGCCTCAACTTCCTTGATAAATCTGCGCTGGCCTGCGGTGGACAGCGTGCCGCGGTCGGCGTCGTAGAGGGGATAGAGATCATCGAGGGTCATGCGTCCTCCTGCAGGAAGACGCGCCCGCCCTCGATTTTCACGGGCCAGCTGCGGACCGGCTCGGTGGCGGGCCCGCAAGTGGCGGCGCCAGTGCGCACGTCAAAGCGCCCCTGGTGAAACGGGCATTCCACCTCGTGGCCCTCCACAAAGCCCTCGCACAAGCGCGCGTCGCCGTGCGAGCACTGGTTGTCCGTGGCCCAGACCTGGCCGTCGATCCGAAACAGGGCCACCTCGCGGCCCGCCACGGGGACGGCGATCCCGCAATCGTCAAACAGGTCGGCCTCTGCGGCCACGTCGATCCAATTGCTCATCGGCTCATTATCCCCTGCGGACCCGGTCTCACCCCCGGGTGATCCCGGGGATGGATTGTGGTGGCGGCTCCTAGAATCCGCCCTTCTACAGGAGCGGTCGAATTGCAATCCAAGAAGCCCCAGGCCGACAAGCCCACGCAGCGCGTGATCAAGAAGTACCCGAACCGGCGGCTCTACGACACCGACACGTCCAGCTACATCACCCTGGCCGAGGTCAAGCAGCTCGTGCTGGAAAGCCAGTCCTTCGTGGTGCGTGACGCCAAGACCGGCGAAGACCTCACCCGCAGCATCCTGCTGCAGATCATCCTGGAGGAAGAGGCGGGCGGCGCCCCCATGTTCACCGAGGCGGCCCTGGCGAACATGATCCGTTTCTACGGCAACGCCATGCAGGCCTTCATGGGCAACTACCTCGAGAAGAACGTGCAGGCCTTCACCGATATGCAGGCCAAGATGGCCGAGCAGTCGGCCACGCTCACGCCGGAGATGTGGGCCCAGTTCACCAACGCCCAGAACCCGATGATGCAAGGTCTCATGGGCAACTACGTCGAGCAGTCCAAGACCCTGTTCGAGACCATGCAGGACCAGATCCAGAAGCAGACCGAGCAGATGTTCGGCGCCTT
>JBEEIS010000134.1:0-40405 GCA_041169755.1 Pseudomonadota bacterium
CCGCCACCGGCCAGGCGCTGGTGCGCGCCTTGGTCAAGGCCGGCGCTGACATCGTTTGGGCCGGTCATGCCGAACCCTGGAAGAAGATGCCCGGGGCGGACGACGTGGCAGCCTTGCCGCAGGTCACGCACGTGGCCCTGGACGTGACTGACGGGCGCAGCGTGGACGAGCTGGCTGGCGAGATCGGTGGCAAGGTAGACATCGTGATCAACAACGCCGAGGTGCACCGCACCTTCGGCATCGGCGCGCGCCGCGGCACCGATGCCGCCCGCGCCGAGATGGAGATCAACTACTTCGGCCTGCTGCGCCTGGCCCAGGCCTTCGGCCCGGCGCTCAAGGGCCGCTCGGCCGACGGCGTCACGAACGCCACGGCGTGGGTCAACCTGCTGTCGGTCTACGCCCTGTCCAACTTCCCGCCGCACGGTACGTTCTCGGCCTCCAAGGCGGCGGCGCTCTCGCTGGCGCAGTGCCAACGCGCCGAGATGCGACCGGCCGGCATCCGGGTGATCAACGTCTTCCCCGGCCCCATCGACGACGAGTGGAACCAGAACATGCCCCCGCCCAAGCTCGCGCCGGGTGCCCTGGCCAGCGCCGTCATCGGCGCGCTGCGTGACGGCATCGAGGATGTCTACCCCGGCGATGTGGCCCAGGAGTGGCTCGAGCGCTGGCACGAGAACCCCAAGGTGCTCGAGCGCGAGATCGCCGCCGGAGGCGCGCAATGAGCACCTCGGCCCTTTCCGCCGTCGCCCTGGCCCTGGCCAGCGGCCGCATTCGCGTGGTGGATCTCACGCAGACGCTCACGCCCGAATTCCCGCAGATCGCGCTGCCGCCCGAGATGGGTCAGTGCTGGCCCTTTCGCATCGAGGAGATCTCGGCCTACGACGACCGCGGCCCGGGCTGGTACTGGAACAACTTCTCCTGCGGCGAGCACACCGGCACGCACTTTGACGCCCCCATCCACTGGATCTCGGGCCGTGACCTGCCGAACAACGCGGTGGACACCATCCCGGTGCAGAACTTCGTCGCGCCCGCCTGCGTGATCGACTGCAGCGAACAGGCCAAGGCCAACCCCGACTACCTGCTCACGGTGGCCGACATCGAGGCCTTCGAGAAACAGCACGGTCGCATCGGCGCGGGCCAGTGGGTCCTGATGCGCACGGATTGGTCCAAGCGCACCGACCCGGAGGCCTACCAGAACTTCGACGAGACCGGCCAGCACACGCCGGGGCCTTCGAGCGAAGCGGCGCAGTTTCTCGTGGAGCAGCGCAACGTTCTGGGCTTCGGCTCCGAGGCCATCGGCACCGACGCCGGCCAGGGCTACCACCTGCGGCCGCCCTATCCCTGCCACTACTTCATGCACGGCGCCGGCCGCTACGGCCTGCAGTGCCTGACCAACCTGGACCTGATGCCCCCTACCGGCGCGCTCCTGATCTGCCCGCCCTTGAAGATCCAGAAAGGCAGCGGCAGCCCCTTGCGCGTGCTGGCGCTGGTGGAGGATGTGAAATGAGCGGGTCACCGCGGGTCGCGCTCGTTACCGGCGGCAGCGCAGGCATCGGCCTGGCGATCTGCCAGGACCTGCTCGATCGCGGCTATGAGGTGGTGTCGATGGCGCGCCGCGCCTGCCCGATCCAGCACCCGCGCCTGCACAGCGTCGAGGTTGACCTGATGGACCGCGCCGCCACCGGGAAGGCGGCGACCGACGTGGCGCAGCGCTTTGATCTTTCCGTCATCGTGCACAACGCCGGCGTGATCCGTCCCTCGCTGCTGCCCGAGGTCAAGCTGGACGACCTGCAGGCCCTGATGGAGCTGCACCTGGGCTGCGCCATCCAGCTGCTGCAGGCCGCCTTGCCCGGCATGCGCGCGCGCCGCCACGGGCGGGTGATCCTGATGTCCTCGCGCGCGGCGCTGGGCGCGCAGACCCGCACCGCCTATTCGGCCACCAAGTCCGGCATGCTGGGCATGGCGCGTACCTGGGCGCTGGAGTTGGCGGCCGACGGCATCACCGTGAACACCGTGGCCCCCGGCCCGGTGCACTCCGAGATGTTCTACGACGTCATCCCCGCCGGCAGCGAGCGCGAGCAGAAGCTGGCCGCCTCCATCCCGGTGGGCCGCATCGGCGAGCCGGCCGATGTCGCGCGCGCCATTGCCTTCTTCGCCGACGAGGCCGCGGGCTTCGTCACCGGCCAGACCCTGTACGTCTGCGGCGGCGCCAGCATCGGCTCGATCTCGCTCTGACCACGGGAACGCACGCCATGTCCAGCCGCTACGCCCAGCCCCTGACCCGTGCGCAGGTGCATGCTCTGGTCGAGGACGACCGCGTGCACCGCGATCTGTACATCAGCCCCGAGCTCTTCGCGCTGGAGCAGGAGCACCTCTTTGCCAACACCTGGAACTTCGTGGGCCATGCCAGCCAGGTGCCCAACGTCGGCGACTACGTGATGGTGACGATCGCTGGCCGGCCGCTGCTGATGGTGCGCCAGGCCGATGGGTCCGTGAGCGTGCTGCATAACCGCTGTGCCCACAAGGGCGCGCAGCTGGTCTCCGCGCCCACCGGCAACGTGGGTCGCGTCTTTCGCTGCCCCTATCACTCCTGGACCTACAAGCTCGATGGCTCGCCGGTGGCCGTGCCGCTGCGCGCGGGCTACGAGGGCACGCGGCTGGCCTCCAGCGAATCGGGCGCCGGCATGGAGGCCTTGCGTCATGTCGCCATCTACCGCGACTTCGTGTTCGCACGCCTGAATGACGTCGGCCCCAGCTTCGAGGACTACTGCGGCCCCATGCTGCGCGTGATCGATCTGCTGGTGGATCGCTCGCCCACGGGGCGGTTGCAGGTGGCCGGTGGATGCGTGCGCACCGTGGTACGTTGCAACTGGAAGATGTACGTCGAGAACATCAACGACACAGTGCATCCCCTGTCCACCCATGAATCCGCTACGGCGGCGGCCAAGGCGGTCTGGGCCGGCCAACCCGAGGACGCGCCCAAGCCCATGGCCATGGAGCAGATCCTGCCCTTTGCCGCAGGCCATGACTTCTTCGACGGCATGGGCGGACGCATCCACCCGAACGGCCATAGCGTGCTGGGCATCCACTTCAGTCTGCACTCGGCCTATGGCGCGCTGGGTGACTACGAGCAGTCCCTGCGCCAGGCCCTGGGCGAGGCGCGCGCCACCGAGGTGCTCCAGCGCTCGCCGCAGAACGCTTTCCTTTTTCCCAGCGTGTCGCTCAAAAGTTCGCCACAGGCGATCCGCGTGATCCGGCCGCTGGCCGCCGACCGCACCCTGGTGGAGGCCTGGAGCTTTCGGGCCGAGGGTAGTCCCGACTTGATGCTGCAAAGAGCCCTCACGTACAACCGTCTGGTCTTTTCCCCGATGTCGGTGGTGGCTCATGACGACCTGCATCTGTTCGAGAGCGCGCAAAAAGGCCTGGTGGCCGGCCGCAACGAATGGGTCAGCCTGCATCGCGGGCATCGTGCCGGCGAGTTCGATGCCCCCACGCAGGACGTCAACGGCACCAATGAAATCCTGATGCGAAACCAGTTCCGCGCCTGGGCCCAGTACATGTCGCTGGACCTGCCCGGATAGCCCCGAGTTCCCCTGACCCACGATCACCAACCAAGGAGACAACACCATGCGATCGCTTTCACGTTTGATGCTGGGCGCCACTGCGGCGCTCGCGTTCGCGGCTTCGGCTGCGGCGCAAGACCTCAAGGTCGGCCTGTCCGTCTCGCTGTCCGGCCCCAACTCCTCGCTGGGCATTCCCTATGCCAACGGCATGAAGGCGGCGGTGGCCATGCGCCCCGAGATTGCCGGCCGCAAGGTGCAACTGATCATCCTGGATGACGGTTCCGATCCCAGCGCTTCGGGTCGCAATGCCCGCAAGCTGGTGGAAGAAGAAAAAGTGGACGTCCTCATGGGCGGTTCGGGCGTGCCCGCCACCATCGCCATCTCGCAGGTCGGCCGCGAGAGCAAGACCCCCACCGTGGGCCTGTCTCCCATCCAGCTGCCTCCCGCTGAAGCGGACTGGACCATCACGGTGGCCCAGCCCCCGCAGCTGATGATCGACGCCGTCGTCGAGCGCATGAAGGCCAACGGCGTGAAGACCGTGGGCTACATCGGCTTCTCCGATGCCTGGGGCGACCTTGTCTACAACGCCCTGGTCAAGGCCTCCGAACCCGCCGGCATCAAGGTCGTCACCAACGAGCGCTACGCACGCGCCGACCAGTCGGTCAGCGGCCAGGTCCTCAAGATCGTCGCGGCCCGTCCCGACGCGGTCATGACCGGCGGCGCCGGCACGCCGGGCGCGCTGCCTTACCTGGCGCTCGCCGAGCGTGGCTTCAAGGGCGGCCTCTATGGCCAGCACGGCCTGGTCAACCCCGACTACCTGCGCGTGGGCGGTGCCTCGATCAACGGCACCTTCATCCCCACCGGCCCGGTGATCGTGGCCGACCAGCTGCCCGCCAACTACCCGACCAAGAAGGTCACGCAGGATTTCCGCGCCGCCTACCAGCGGGTGAACAACGCGCCCAGCACCGACGCCTTCTCGGCCTACTCCTTTGACGGCTACACGGTGTTCGCCGACGCCGCAGCCCGTGCCCTGGCTGGCAACCGCGTGCAGCCTGGCACGCCGCAGTTCCGCGCCGCCCTGCGTGACGCGATCTTCAGCACCAAGGAAGTGGTCGGCGCGCATGGCGTCTACAACTTCAAGCCCGGCGATCTGTATGGCGTTGACACCCGCGCCCGCGTGGTGGTCCGCGTCGAGAACGGCCAGTGGAAGCTGGCACCCTGACCCTGGAGCCTTGACGATATGAACTGGGACGTCGCCCTTATTCTCAGCATCGACGGCCTGGCCGGCGGAGCGGTGTATCTGCTCGCAGGCCTGGGCCTGGTGCTGGTGTTTTCGGTCACGCGGGTGGTCTTCGTACCATTCGGCGACGTCGCCGCGTTCTCGGCGCTGAGCCTGGCCGCCATGGAGGCGGGCAAGCTCCCGGCCACGGTGGGGATGGTTCTCACCCTGGCGGCGCTCACCGTGGCCGTGGAGATCGCGCAGGCGCTTCGCAAGGGCGAAGCTGCGCGTATTCCACGCGCCATCCTCGGCTGGGGGGTGCTGCCCGCCTTGCCTTGCCTGTTCGCGTGGTCGGTGGCCGGCGCGCAGGTGCCCGCAGCGGTGTCCATCGTGGCCGCCGTCCTGCTGGTCATTCCGATCTCGCCCCTGATTGCCCGCCTGGCCTTGCAGCCGATCGCCGACGCCTCGGTGCTCGTGCTCCTGATCGCCTCGCTGGCCCTGCACTTCCTGCTGTCTGGCATGGGCCTGCTGTTTTTCGGGCCCGAGGGCTTTCGCACCTCGCCCCTGGTCACCGGCACGCTCACGCTGCCTGGCGGTCTCGCGGTCAGCGGCCAGGTGCTGCTGATGGTGTCCTCGGCCATCGTGCTCAGTGCGCTGTTCTTCCTGGCCTTCGAGCGCACCGTCGCCGGCAAGGCCCTGCGCGCCACCGCGGTCAATCGCGTGGGCGCACGCCTGGTCGGCATCCGGCCGGCCCGCACCGCCCTGCTGGCGTACACCTTTTCCTCGCTGCTGGCCGGCCTGATCGGCATCCTGATCGCGCCGGTCATGACCATGTATTACGACTCGGGCTTCCTGATTGGCCTGAAGGCCTTCGTAGCCGCGATCATTGGCGGCCTGGTCAGTTATCCGCTCACCGCCCTGGGTGGCATTGCGGTCGGCATGGTCGAGAGTTTCGGCTCCTTCTGGAGCGGCGCGCTCAAGGACCTGATCGTCTTCTGCCTGCTGATTCCCGCATTGCTCCTGCGCTCGGCGCTGCAATCGCACCCTGAAGAAGAACAAGAGGAGGTCGAGTCATGAGCGGCCCCACCCCATCGCCTGTGCCCGTCGCGGCCTCGCGCCTGCGCGGCGTCGCCATCGGCGCGGTCGTCGCTGCCGTCGCCCTGGCCCCTCTGGTCCTGGGCAAGTTCGGCGTCTCGCTGATGAACGACATCGGTATCGGCGCGCTCGTTGCCCTGGGCCTGGTGATGCTCACGGGCGTGGGCGGCGCCACCTCCTTCGGCCAGGCCGCCTTCGTCGGCATCGCCGCCTATGCCACCGCCTGGCTCTCGACCAGCCAGGGGCTCTCGCCGTGGCTGGGACTGCTGCTGGCGCTGGTCCTCACGGGCGGCGCCGCGGTGATCATCGGTGCGATCACCCTGCGCCTGGGCGGGCACTTCCTGCCTCTGTCCACCATTGCCTGGGGCCTGTCCATCGCGCTGCTGTTTGGCAATATGAAGTCCCTGGGCAGCCACACTGGCCTGTCCAACATTCCCCCTATCCACCTGGGCACCTGGTCGCTGCAGGAGCCGCGCGTCATGTACTACCTGGTGTGGGTGGTGGTGGGCCTGGCCTACCTGTTTTGCCGCAACGTCCTGCAATCGCGTACCGGCCGGGCCATGCGCGGACTGCGCGGGGGCAACATCCTGCTGGCCAGCGTCGGTGCCGACCCGCTGCGCCTGAAGCTCACGCTCTTCGTGCTGGCCGCGGTGCTCGCGGGCTTTGCGGGCTGGCTCTATGCGCACAACAACCGCTTCGTCAGCCCGGCGCCCTTCGACGTGCGCGCCAGCATCGAATACCTGCTCATGGCGGTAGCCGGTGGCGTGGGGCACCTGCTGGGCGCCATCATCGGTGCCGCCATGGTGCTGATGATGAAGAACACCGTGCAGGATCTGCTGCCCCTGGTCACCACCCGCGGCGGCCAGTTCGAGGCGGTGGCCTTCGCGCTCCTGTTCATCCTGCTGCTGCACTACGCGCGCGGCGGACTCATGGGCGTGGTCATGAAACGCTGGCCGATGCGCCACGCGCAGTCTCGTCCTGACGCCGACGTGGCGCCGCTGCCGCGACGCCCCACGCCGGCGCGCGGCACCCAGGTGCTCTCGGTGCAGGGTGCGGTCAAGCGTTTCGGTGGTTTGATCGCCGTGAACGACGTGAGCTTCGATGTCAAGGCCGGCGAGATCGTTGGCCTGATCGGCCCCAATGGTGCCGGCAAGTCCACCATGTTCAACCTCCTGACCGGCACGCTGCCCATGACGGCGGGCCGCGTCGAGTTCCTGGGGCAGGACGTCACCGGCTGCGCGCAGGTGGACATCGCCCGCCTGGGTCTGGGCCGCACCTTCCAGCACGTGAAGCTGCGTCCGCACATGAGCCTGCTCGATAACGTCGCCATGGGCGCGCATTCCCGCGCCCGCGCCGGCGTGCTGCGTGCCGGCCTGAACCTGGACCGCGCGGAAGAAGCGCAGGTCTTCGCCGAAGCCTGGCGCCAGCTCGAACGCATCGGCCTGGCCGACCGCGCGCACGAGCAGGCGGGCAGCCTGCCTCTGGGCACGCAGCGGATTCTGGAGATCGCACGTGCCCTGGCCGCCGACCCGCTGCTGCTGGTGCTGGACGAACCCGCCGCCGGCCTGCGCCGCAAGGAAAAACAGGAACTGGGCGAGCTGCTGCGCCGCCTGCGCGAAGAGGGTGTGACCATCCTCATCGTCGAACACGACATGGACTTCGTCATGAAACTCGTCGATCGCCTCGTGGTGATGAACTTCGGCTCCAAGCTGGCCGAAGGCCTGCCCGCGCAGGTGCGCAACGACCCGCGCGTGCAGGCGGCCTACCTGGGCGCGCCCGCATCAGGTGAAGGTGCCGCGCAGGAGGCCAGCGCATGACCACTCCCATGCTGGAAATTCGCGACCTGCACGTGGCCTATGGGCAGGTCGAAGCCGTGCGTGGCGTCACGCTCACGCTCATGCCGGGCCAGATCGTCTCGGTCATCGGCCCCAACGGCGCGGGCAAGACCACGCTTCTGGGCGCCGCCATGGGCCTCTTGCCCTCCACCGGCGACATGCGCTTTGAAGGCGAGGACCTGCATGCGCTGGACGTGGAGGCACGCGTCGAGCGCGGGCTCACTCTCGTGCCTGAAAAGCGCGAGCTTTTTGGCGAGCTCACCGTCTACGACAACCTGGTGCTCGGCGCCTACAGCCGCCGCCTGGCCTCGGCCGAACTCAAACGCCGCTACGAGCAGGTCTGCACCCGCTTTCCCCGCCTGGCTGAACGCCGCCATCAGCGCGCCGACACGCTCTCAGGCGGCGAGCGCCAGATGCTGGCGGTGGGCCGCGCGCTGATGTCGGGCCCGCGCCTGCTGATGCTGGATGAACCCAGTCTGGGTTTGGCGCCGCTGATCGTGCAGGAGATCCTGGCCATCGTGCGCAGCCTGCGTGACGACGGCGTGTCCATCCTGCTGGTCGAACAGAACGCGCGCGCCGCGCTCGAAAGCTCGGACCGTGGCTATGTGCTCGAGACGGGCGAGGTCGCGCTGGAAGGCGACTCCCGCCAGTTGGCGGGCGATCCGCGCGTGCAGGCCACCTACCTCGGTGGCGGGCGTGACGACCACTGAGTCCATCCCCGTCGCGCGGCGCACGCTGCCGCACCTGCTGCGGCGGCAGGCCGAACGCTTCGGCGCGCGCCCCTTCCTGAGCATCGATGGCGTGCAGTGGACCCATGCCGACCCGGTGGTGCATGCCGCCGCGCGCGCCGGGGCGCTCAAGGCCGCAGGGGTGACGCGTGGCGATCGTGTCGCGGTCATGTGCGCCAACCGCATCGAATTCTTCGAGACCGTGCTGGCCTGCGGCTGGCTCGGGGCGGTGGTGGTGCCGGTCAACACCGCTCTCATGGCGGCCCAGCTTGAACACGTGCTTCGTGACAGCGGTGCTTGTCTGCTGGTGACGCAGGCGGCCTTCGTCGAGCGCTTGCCTCCTTCCCTGCCCGGTACGCTGCGCCGAATCTGGCTGCTGGACGGCCCTGCGCCCGTGCCGACCCCCGGCGTGGTGGTCGAGGCCTGGCCCGCGCCCGGAGCTCCCCAACCGGCCGCCGACCTCGGACCGGGTGACCTCTTGGCCATTCTCTACACCTCCGGCACCACCGGCGTACCCAAGGGCGTGATGTGCCCGCACGCGCAGTACGTGGCCTGGGGCCTGAACACCTCGCGCGTGCTGGGTCTCCTTGAATCCGACGTGCTGTGCACCACCCTGCCCATGTTCCATATCAATGCCCTCAACACCTATGCGCAGGCGGCGGTCACGGGCTGCCGGGGTGTGTGGCTGCCGCGCTTCTCGGCCTCGGGCTTCTGGCCCGCGATGCAGGAGGCACAGGGCACGGTGATCTATCTGCTCGGGGCCATGGTGCCGATCCTGCTGGCGCAGCCTGCGGGCCCGCACGAACGTACGCATCGCGTGCGCATCGGCCTGGGGCCTGGCGTGCCGGCTGCGGGGGCACAGGACTTCCATGCCCGCACCGGCGTGCGCCTGATGGAGGGCTACGGTTCCACCGAAACCAACTTCGTGCTGTCCGCGATCGCGGGCGCGCCGGCCGATGGCACCATGGGCCGAGTGCAGCCCGACTTCCATGCGCGCGTGGTCGATGAACACGATGTCGAACTGCCTGATGGCACCGCCGGCGAACTCATCGTGCGCGCCGACGAACCCTATGCCTTCGCCCTGGGCTACTGGGGCCTGCCCGAGCAGACCGTGCAGGCCTGGCGCAACCTGTGGTTTCATACCGGCGACCGTGTGGTGCGCGAGGCCGATGGACGTTTTCGCTTCGTCGACCGCCTGAAGGACGCCATCCGTCGCCGCGGCGAGAACATCTCCTCCTGGGAAGTGGAGCAGGTGCTCCAAGGCCACCCGGCTGTCGCCGAGGTCGCGGTCTTTCCGGTGGGCAGCGAACTGGCCGAAGACGAGGTGATGGCGGCCCTCATTCCCCGCGCCGGCCACACCCTGGATCTGACCGAGCTCTGGTCCTTCTGCGACCAGCGCCTGCCCCGGTTCGCCGTGCCCCGATATCTGGACATCGTGGAGACCCTGCCTCGCACCGCCAACGGCAAGGTGCGCAAGTTCGTGCTGCGTGAACGCGGCGTGACGGCGAACACGCATGACCGCCTGGCTGCCACGCGCGCCTGATCCCTCGACTCTCGCGAACCCGATCCCATGGCCTACTGGAACGAAGAACTCGAAACCCTGCCCTGGCCCCAGGTGGAGCGCTGGCAGGCGGCACAACTGGCCGCCTCGCTGGCCCGCATCCGGGGCACCTCGCGCCTGTATGCCCGCCTGCACGCGGGTCTACCCGAGGCGCCGAATCTGGCCACCTTGGCCGACCTGCAGGCGCTGCCCTATACGTACAAGGACGACCTGCGCGCCGCGCAGGACACCGCAGACGACGCATCGCCTTTCGGTGACAACCAGGCCGTGCCACGTGACCGCATCGTGCAGGCCGTGGCGTCTTCGGGCACCACCGGCCGCCCGCTGTATTACGCGATGACGCGCGCCGACGCTGACGCCTGCGCCGACGCCATCGCCAACGTCTGGTTCACCGCCGGTCTGCGCCCCGGTGACATCGTGGCCCACCTCGTGGGCCTGCCCATGGTCGCCGGCGGCCTGCCCTATGCCGACGGCTTTCGGCGCCTGGGCGCCATCCTGTGCTGGTTGGGGGGCTTCCCCACCGAGCGCATCCTGCGCGAGATGCGCCATCTGCGCGTCACCGCGATGCTCTCCACCACGTCCTTCGCGTTGCACCTGTCCGAGCAATGGGCCGCGGCTGGCCGCGAGACCGGCAAGCCCTCGCACCTGCACACGGTTCTCGGTGGCGGCGAGCCAGGGATGCAGCAGCGCGAGGTGCGCGCGCGCATCGCCTCGGGCCTGTCCCTGCAGCGCGTGCGCGATGCCATGGGCCTGGGCGATGTCATGCCCTCCATGTGGTCCGAATGCGAAGCCGAGGATGGCATGCATTTCAACGCCCAGCGCTATGTGGCGGTGGAACTGATCAACCCCGACAGCGGCGACCGCGTCGAATGGCAAGAGGGCGCCACTGGCGAGCTCGCCTACACCACCTTCGCGCGCGAATCCATGCCGGTGGTGCGTTACCGCTCGCGTGACCACGTGCAGGTGGTGGCCATGCGCTGCGCCTGCGGTCGTACCAGCCCACGCATGCGCTGTATCGGCCGTACCGACGACATGCTCATTTACAAGGGCATGAACCTCTTTCCCAGCGCCCTGCGCGATCTCGTGGGCACGCACTTCACTGGCCGTGCCACGCCGCTGCTTCGCATCTGGAAGGACCGCGCTGACCAGGTGCGCTTTGACGACCCGATCCCGGTAGAGATCGAGACTGAAACGCCGCTGCAAGCCGAGGCCGCCGCCCCTCTCGCACGCGAGATCGAGGACCTCGTGCGCGCGCGCCTGCAGGTGCGCGTCGCAGTCACCCTGGTCGCGCCCGGTGCGCTGCCCCGCAGCATGTACAAGCAATCGCTGGTCGCCGTCCGGCCGGCTCCGGAGGCCTCTTCATGAAATTCACCCAAGCCGCCATCCCGCTGCGCCACCTGTGGTCTTCTCCCTTTGTGCGTTGGCAGGGCGCACTGGCCGATGTCTCCAGTCTGGATCTGGCGCATGCCGTCACCCGCGACGCACTGGCCCAGCGCGCCACGGACACCTCGCGCATCACGCAGATCGTCCTGGGCACCAGCGTGCCCCAGCCTTCCAGCTTCTACGCCGCGCCCTGGTTGGCGGCCCGACTGGGCATGGAGGGCCTGACGGGTCCGCACCTGTCACAGGCCTGCGCCACGTCGGTGGCCTGCGTGGTCTCGGCGGCCATGACCGTGGAAGTCGACCCTCGCGCCTGCCCGCTGGTCGTCACCACCGACCGCACCAGCAACGGTCCGTTGCTGGTCTACCCCCGCAGCCGATCGATGGGGGGCAGCCCTGAGACCGAGCACTGGGTCCTGGACAACTTCGCCGCCGACCCCTGGACCGGCCGCGCCATGATCGACACCGCCGAGGGTGTGGCGCAGGAGGGTGACTTCACCCGAGAGGAACTGGACGAACTCACGCTCCTGCGCTATCGCCAATACGACCGCGCGCTCGCTGACGACCGCGCCTTCCAGCGCCGCTACATGCAACCTGTCGTCATTCAAAAGGGCCGCCAGCGCATCGAGGTGGACAGCGACCAGGGCGTGCACCCCACGCGCGCTGAGGACCTCGCGGCCTTGAAGCCTGTGCATGAAGGCGCTCGCCACACGCCGGGCGCGCAGACGCACCCAGCCGACGGCACGGCGGGCGCGCTGGTGATGTCGCTGGAGGCGGCGCGCGCCCTGTCGGCGGGCGAGGGTGTGGTTCGCCTCGTTTCCGGCGCGGTGGCCCGCGTCGAGAAAGCCCGCATGCCCAAGGCCGCCACCGTCGCCGCGCAGGAGGCGCTGCGCGAGGCGGGTCTGACCATGAACGATGTGCACGCGGTCGGCACGCACAACCCCTTCGCAGTCAATGACCTGTGGCTGGCGAAGCAGACCGGCTGCCCCATCGATCGCATGAACGCCTATGGTTGCAGCCTGGTCTATGGCCACCCGCAGGGCCCCACCGGTCTGCGAGGCATCACCGAGCTGGTGCATGCGCTGGCCTTGCGCGGCGGCGGGGTCGGCCTCTTCACCGGCTGCGCCGCGGGTGATACCGGGGCGGCGTTGGTGCTACGGGTGGAATGAGCGTCGGCTGAGGGCGCAAGACCCTCTGTGGGTCAGCGCGCGCGTCAGTCTGCTGATGGGTTGATGGAAACCACGGCGGTGGTTTTGCCACCAAGGCCCCGCGGCCCGGCCCGGCGCGCTGTGCCTTGCTACAAGCAGGGCGCCCACTTCTCAATCAGACTGCACCATGGACACGAAACACGTCACGCTCTCAGGCCTTTATCAGCGACTGAACCCCGGGCAAACACCCGAATTCGACTCACGCGAACTGCGGGCGTCTTCCGAGACGGGCCCCCTGCGGGTCAAGGCCTCCAAGGGACACTGGTTGTCCAGCGAAAAATCGCGCGCGACCCATATTCGATACGCACAGGCTCAAGTCCGCGCGGCCTTGGGCGAGAGCATCCGACAGAAGCTGGATGTCGGCGCGAGCGTCGATATTTCATCGCGCCTACAAGCCCTCTGGGACAAGTCGTTTCAGGACTCGACGCGGATTACCCTGCGTGATGTTCTGCGCCTGGATTTGGCGGTCCAGCAACTGGACAAGCAATCAACGGCGCCAGAGGCAGCGCAGTTCGTGACGCAAGCCAAGCCGTCACCCTTGGAGGCGGACCGTGTCCACGCCCATTCCCCGCAGCGCTTTGACCTGTCCGCCTTACGCCTCTCTCCGTACGAGCAGCCGGAGGTTATCGAAGACGTGCCGGTGCACTTCCACCCGTCCGAGCCCAGCGCGCCGGCGGCACCGTTCGTGCGCCCTTCGCAGTCCGTGGCGGACGACTGCTTTACTCGGCTTTGCGCCAATTTCCCATCGGACAAGCTCGAGACCTCGATGACCCGGAGTGAGATCGGACACTTCAATGGACGGCTCGCAGACCTGGTGGGTGTTGCCAGGCAACATGCTCCCCAATTGCTCGCCCCGCAATCCAAGGGCTTTTCTCTCCTGGTCAACGCAGCGGAAAGGATGAAACTGGATCCCAAGCTACCCGCAGACACCGCGCTGGTCATGGTGTCGGTAGGGTCGTTGAATACGACCCTCTTCAAGGCGCTGACCCCACAGGGCAAGGCCTATTTGGAGTCCCGAGGGCGCTGAGCGCGGGATAACCGGGCGAAGCCCCAAGACAAACGCCACCCGAGGGGTGGCGTTTTTCATTCTTGGCGCGGCTGGCGGGGATCGAACCCACGACCCTTGGCTTCGGAGGCCAATCCGCGTTCCGCGGGCTACGGCAGTTTCTGCCGGCAAATCAACAACTTACTGACCTCGCGCCTTCGAGAAAAGATTCGCCGACCACCTCCTGACCACCGGAGGTTCTGTATGGCTGCAATCCGCAAGCGCGGTAGTAAATGGCAAGCTCGAGTTAAGCGCAACGGGCAGACTCTCGATAAATCGTTCCTCACGAGGGCAGACGCCCAACGCTGGGCACGGACCATTGAGGCTGAGATTGAGCGCGGAGCATTCAGGCCCTACCTTAAATCCAGTCAGATAACGCTAGAGGCTGCCCTCAGCAGGTACGGTCGGGAGATGACGCCGCAGAAGCGAGGTGCGGCCATTGAGCACAGCCGTATCCGTACGCTGACGAAGCACCCACTTGCGCAAAAGACGCTTGCTTCAATTCGAGCGGCAGACGTTGCAGCCTACAGGGACGAACGCAAACAGGCAGGCAGGGCTGCAAGCACCCTTACCAAGGAACTCGGCCTGATCTCGGCAGTGTTCAAGATTGCGACCGCTGAATGGGGCATGGAGGACCTCACCAATCCAGTCGTGGGTGTGAAGAAGCCGCGCCAGCCGAACGGGCGAGAGCGCCGTTTATTGCAGGGTGAGGAGCAGTTGCTCTTACAGGCGTTCGGCGCGATAGAGCGTCACTCTGGAAGCCCTAGCAAGGCAGCCATCAATCCGTGGATACAACCGATCGTGATCGTGGCAATCGAGACTGCGATGCGACGAGGCGAGATTTTGAGCTTGCGGTGGGAGAACATTGATCTTGCCAAGCGTGTTGCACATTTGCCGATTACCAAGAACGGTACGAGCCGAGATGTGCCGTTATCACCGCGCGCGGTACAGACCCTGCAAAGCCTCCCACGCTCAATCACAGGAAGCGTTTTTCCCATATCAGCGAACGCGTTGAAGCTAGCGTTTAAAAGGGGTCTCGGTCGAGCTCGCGACTGGTATGAGCAGCATGAGCAAAACGCCGACCCGAAAATGTTTGCCAACCTTCGGTTTCACGACTTGAGGCACGAAGCGACCAGCCGTCTTGCGGGTGCCTTTGAGGCGCACGAGCTGGCAAAGGTGACGGGTCACAGAGATTTAAGAATGCTGTTGAGGTATTACCACCCACGGGCGGAGGAATTGGCGCTAAAACTTGGCTGACAGCCTTCTGATGGTGCGTTCGAGTTTCCGGCTAGCTCGGGCCTAGGCTAGGGCTCTGACTCAGGCGACTAGCAGCGGTTACCGGGTCTGGGTTGACGGCTCCTCGTCAGCTCGCTACCATCTCGCCGCGCGCTTCGGTGCGTGACCGTCAGAAGGGGTGGCTGTACCTAGCAATTGCACGAACAAGCCAGATCGCCCAGCGCTTTTTAAGCCCGATGGCAGATACAAAAGATGGTCTCCAACAGTGTTGGAGGCTTGCTTTTGTCGCCGAGTCTCCAACGTTTCACAGCAAACTTTGGAGATGCGGATGACTAAGATCGATTTCTCTCTCGGGCGTAACACGTACGACAATCAACCTGCGCAGCTTACTGCTGCCGACTTTGACGACTTCGTCGTTCAAATCAGTCGCACAGGCAGTACCCGTAAAGGTCAATCCTATATTTGTGCACCGCTGGTGAAGGGTGCTCACCCGGAAGCAGCGAAGTACGCCGGTGACGCTCACTGGCGAATCAGGAATTTGGCTTTGCCGCGCCGATTCTTGGCACTTGATGGCGACGGGTTTTCCTCTTCATCGGTATTCACGGCTTTTCAACGAGAGATTTCAAAGTGGAACTCGCTCGTTTACACCACCGCGAGTCATACCGCCCAAGCGCCTCGCGCACGAGCCCTCATCGAATTGAGTCGCGAAGTCGATTACGCCGAGGGCGTTGCCCTTGGAGATGCCGTACAGCGCATGCTCGAGACCAAGTTAGGGTCTTCAAACATCATGCTGGATCCGAGTGTCTACCGGGCATCTCAGCCAGTTTTCACCCCCTTGGTGAGCTCGCAGGCCTTTCGATATGCAGGCCAGCCGCTGGATGTGGATGCCATGCTGTCGGCATGGCCGATGTCTGCGACATCACCTAGCCTCGTAGGTCTGGGCATTACTGGTACGGCACCCGCTGCAGGCGGAGTTTCGGCTTTCACGTGGGCTCTGCTTGCACCACCCGAGACTCCAACCGAGATCACAAAAGTCCAAACGGCCTTGACTCAGGTGTCGGCTGACTGCCCCTATCCCCTGTGGATCAATATCCTGTTTGCACTGCGCTCCACCGGATGGACTTGCGCAGAAACGCTCGGACGCCAGTGGAGCATGTCGGCTCCCAATCGCTATGACCAGACCGCGTTCGACAAGGTGTGGCAGCGGGCCAAGCCTACCGGGGGCATCAGCATTGGGACCCTCTACTACCACGCGAAACAGCAAACTGCTACTCCAGCGGCACCTGTCACCTTCGCCGGATCGCAGGCAGCCTCCAATGTGCTCACCCCATCTGGGAAGATGTGCATCCCCACCGTCCCACCTCCTGCGCGTGATTATGTCCTCGGCAAGGTGCTGGTAGCAGGAACCGTAGGGGTAATGGCTGGCGTTGGAGCGTCTGCAAAGACGACCGCAGCCATTCAGTTCGCCATCAATGGAGCACTGAACAGAAACCTTGGAACATGCGAAATCGGCCACTTCGCATCGGCGTTGTTTTTGGCGGAGGAGCCCCCGGCAGAGCGCGACCGTCGGTTTGGTGCCTTGTGCGCGCAGCTCTCTGACAGTGAGAGGGCGACTGTCGAGCGACTTGTTTACTGCGAAGCTGCCGCAGGTCAGGATCTAAGACTGACTATGCTGCATGACGGTAACGTCCATGAGACTGCGCTTGTCGAGCGGATCATCCAGACGGTTCTGACCCACCACCAAGAATGTGGGGCCCGAGTCGGCCTGATCGTCATTGACCACGCGCGCTTGGTGATGGCTGGCGATCCGATCGCCTCAGACCATGTAACGGCCCTTCTCCGGGCGCTGACATCCATTGCCACGAAGACCGGCGCGGCTGTTCTGCTCTTGGCACACAGTCCCAAATCCACTTACGCGAAGGACGGTGAAGCGGACCCCTCAGAGGTCTTTGGTTCAGGCGCTTTTGTGGACCACACGCGGGCGGCGCTTGTTCTGCGCGTCATGCGCGAAAAAGAGGCTAAGCAGTTAGGGTTGTCGGAAGCTGAGCGCAAGGAACACGTCTGCATGCAGGTGGTTAAGGCCAACTACGGACCGACCGGCGGTAGTTGGTGGTTCAAAAAGGAAGTCATCCCTAACTGGCACACCGTCCAACTTGTTCCAGCCTTCCTACTGCCCAAAGGTCAGGCCAACACGCAGTCCACCCTGACTCGGAAGGTTATTGACATTGTTAAGACGAATCCCGGGCGATTGACTAGTCGGGCATTGCGTGACCGTTACTCTGGGGTAAACGGACACCTCGGGGTCTCAGAGCGCTCCGTAAGGGAGGTCCTAGAGCGAATGATTTCGGATGGCAGCTTGGTGCTGCGCAGCCCAACCCAATTAGAGCGGGACAAGAACCGACTCTCAGCAAACGTCCGTGAGGTCCTAGATCTGCCAGCCATGCGGGATTGATCAGCTTGCGGGGCCCAGTGGGGTGGTTTTTTGATCACCCCACACTTTCCCTAGGAAAATCAACAACTTATGGGTGTGGCGCTGCGGGGTATTTCTCCGACACCAAAACCCCACAATTTCTTCAATGAAATCAATGGGTTACGTGGGGCGGACAAACCAACGTCCCTAGCGGGACGAGTTACACGTCCCCGCAAGGACGGGACTAGATCGGCCGAGACAGTCCTTGGAAAATTCCGCTTTTGAGGTCCAAGCGGACCCGTATCAAGGTGTGGCGCCGTGTCCAACGAAAAATCGAACCTTCGGTGCAATGCGGTGATTTCTCGCACTGGCAGAGCATGTAGCGCCCCAGCAATTGCCGGGCGTACCAAATGCGCACAGCACGGCGGCAAATCCACTGGCCCCCGAACCGCCGAGGGTCGCCAACGGTGCGCCGTCGCTAAGACCGTCCACGGTCAAGAAACGACCAGTATCCGCATGGAGCGCCGCCTGGCCAGCGCCCGGCTAGCATTACTGGAAGCAGTCGGCCATGCGCTTGGATTCATGCAAGGCCCCCGAACACGCGGACGGAAGCCGGCCGGGATGGACGATGCTTACCCCGAACTTCAGCAGGCGCTCAATGTGGCTTTGCGCCACCATGAGAGTTTGTGATTAGATGGTGCGGGCTGGAGCCAAGAACACCTGCCCGCGGTGATATTCCATGTAGTCCCGCTGACCGGGGAGTAGCGGTCTGGCGCTGATATCACTACTTACCTTCCACGCAGACAGGACTGACTTGGGCAACAGACTACTGGCGATCAGGGCCCCATCGTTCGTAAAAGAGATGAAGCCCTTGTCGAAAAGATGATCGACATGGGGAGACAGCAACAGCCCGTTGTGGCCGTCCAGCCTCTCCCGGTTATCGCTTGCCATCCAAGGCTTGATGTGACTTGCTCTGAGAAATCGCCGGTCAGTGACTCCGGTGACTCTGCAACAAGGTTCAATCAGTTCAACCCGGGATCTAAAGAGTCCTTGCCCGATGCGGGCATTGACTAATTGTTGCTTGGCTGTAATTTGAACGGCGGAGTCAGAGAGAACCTGCTGAACGTCCTGCAGTGCGTTAGCCTCGGGTCGGGTGGCTCGTGCAATTTCCTCAACCTGACCGTCCAGAAGATGGCAAATCACCGCGGCCATATCCTCAGGGACAGGGGCCAGATAGACGCCTTGTAGCCCGTTGCCGTTTTCCTGTAACGGGGAGTATTTGTCTGGAAGGGTCGGACCCAGCAGGTCCATGTGGTCTTTCGGGCGTAGAGGCTGCCGAAGCTCGGTGAACCGAACGGGCAGGTACCACCCCTCATCGCTCCAGTTGGAACCGGCAGAACCAAACTCGGGAGGCTTGGGCGCAGACATACACGCTCCCGTGACCACGCCCACCGCCTTGATCTGTGTGTCACTGAAGGAAAACACGATGTCCCCCAGCGCAGCCTCGGTCATTGAGTCGTAGAAACGATTGCGGCGACCGTCTTTGTTTGCCTTGGGGGACCACAGATAGCCACCGCCGACCTCATGTCGGTAGGTCTGATTTTGGTTAACCCACCATGTACGCATCAGTCTTTAAAGCGGGTCGAAAGCTGCCGCCTCAGAAAGATCAAAAACACCCGTACTGATTACATTGCCGATGGAATGACCTGCCTCGGCTATCAGAACCTGAATACGTTGTGCCCAAGGGGCTGGTTTGGATCGTTTGGTTCCACGACTGGCCGTTGGTCTGACCGCTCTGGAGGGTGGTGTTACCGAAGGTCTGGCTTGACTGGCTCCACTGGCTACCAGTCTGAGCGTTATAGCCCTGCATATTGGTCATATTTCCCATCCTGTTGACGGTATAGCTGTTACCGCTACTGTCATTGCAGGTGTAGAAACTGCTGCTGCCTACGCAGTTTGCGAAAACTGGAGATGCCGCAAACAAAATAGCTACCGCTGTAATCTTGAACATATTTGCCTCCAGATGTGGTGATACTCACTTTGCCCAATATGTCCAGACTTGTAAATAGCACTAAAGGCATGGCGGTAAACTGAAACTAATGAAGCCCTGTCCCTTCTGTATGCTGCCGCAGTCACGCGTAATAGACCTAAGCCCTTTAGGTCTCGTCGTTCGCGACGGATTCCCGATTTCACCGGGCCACACGCTGATCATTCCCAAGCGTCACATCGGCTCATTCTTCGAACTTGAAGAAGCAGAGCGATCAGAACTGTTGGAATTGCTTGACCGTGCCAAGGCCGTGCTGGACCGAGAGTGCAATCCACAGGGCTACAACATCGGCATCAATGACGGTCCTGCCGCTGGCCAGACCGTACCTCACCTGCACATCCACCTCATCCCACGCTATCAAGGCGACCGTCCAGACCCGCGCGGAGGAGTGCGCTGGATCATTCCTGAGAAGGCAGATTACTGGACATGACCGCGCCATCGCTAGAAGCGCAGTTGGAGTTCTTGACCAAGCTTCAGCGGCTTTTCAGTGAGGGAGACTTCACGGCAACCTACAAGTTCGCCTTGCTGATGGCGCTCACAGAAATCTGTGTCGAGCAAGGAGTGGACAACGCTGAGGCGATGGTGGTCCGGCACAAAGAAATCTCCCACAAGTTCATTGATCTCTACTGGCAGCAGACAGCGCCATACGGCTGCGGACGGCCCGACACGACGACGGGGGTGCTCATCCAAAATAACGGGGCACAGGCAGCAATCGTTACTGCAATCTCTGCCTTCAGATTAAAGAATCCGGGCGTAACGCCCATCACGGCTAGGCGCTCGGCAGACTTTGCAGACTTAACCAGAGCGGTGACACAAACCGTATCCGCCCAGCCTATCAATTACCTGCAGAACCTAGGCGGCAAGCCGGTTGAGTTCCTGTATGAGCGTCAGCGAGGCGCGGTACGGTTGTTACCGGGCATCAGTTATTGCTTGCGCCGTTTCCAGCCATTGGTCAACCAACTTAGCCGCGCACACTGGATTCAGCACGTCAAAGGCAACAGGCTCAATCAACCATTTTTGGGTGGAATCGATGACCTTGAGTCCTTCCTATTCGAGACGCCAAGGCAGGCTCTAGTGACCATCGGGGTCGAACTGCGCAAGTTGATGGACAACCGTTGCTTCTACTGTGGCGTCAGGTTGCTGGAGGCAGATGTAGATCACTTCATTCCCTTCGCTCAGTACCCTCGCGACCTAATGCACAACTTCGTTCTTGCTCACCCTTCTTGTAACCGAAGCAAGTCGGACACGCTTGCTTCCAAAGCACACCTTGAGCGTTGGCGGGAATACGCCGATAGACACGCAGACAATCTATCTGAAATCGGTATCGCAGCGGGAAGAACCGCTAACCTGCAATCGAGTTTGGCTGTGACCCGATGGAGCTATCGCCTTGGATACTCGAGCGGGGCACAGGCTTGGGTTAAAGGAAATGAGTACTGCTCCATCGACAGTACGTACTTGGAAGTTGCGTAAGCCTGCCCAGAAGGCACGGCAATGCGATTTAAATATCGCTCAGCGGTATTTAAATAGTCATTTTAATGGTAATATGAAGTTGATTGCTCTAGGGGTGGCCACTCTCGAATAATCTTTGATTTCTTTCTAACAGCCTTCTGATCTCGGATTTAGAGAGTGAAAATAACTCCGGGGCACAAAAAACATGCCGCTTATTATCATAATCCCTACTTTTTATTCGCCCCATATCCGCCCAGCCGCACTCGATCAAAATTTCCAATAGCGCCTTAGTTCCCACGGGGGACTCACGCCCAGCTGACAGTATTTTGCAAATATTCTCAAAAGGCGCTCCAACGACGCCAATTGAAAATATGCCGCGCCTTTGTTTGACCAGTTCTAGGATTTCCCCATATTGCTCTAAATAGATGGACTCAGCACGAGCTGCGGCGACTAAGTCATCTAGTATATTAACTCTTACCATTAGTCTTTTTGCAGACGCAGATCTCGATCGATGATAGTCAATAAATGACATGTCCGAGAGTCGTTTGATAAGTTCCTCGTCGCTCTCCTCGACGCTTTCGTCGCTAGTGTCAATAGCGCTGTCTGACTTATCCGGCAGGGTGGGGGGCGCTAACAAGCTGCCTGCTTCCTCAAAGCACACCAAGTGGACCAGTTGTTTTATGAAATCACTTCCGCTATTGGCCTTTATAAAGGCTTCTTGACTCCTGATCAGGTCGATTACTTTTGCTGAAGTGAAATAGGAATCGTATCCCTCCAATTGGAATGCCTTCTTGACATCACTCAAATAGGCTGAAATTACTTCAAAAACCTCAGGGGGGAGAAAATCTATGGGGAGGCGGTCTCGCTTTTTCCTATTGCAGGCCTTGCAAACCGGAAGAAGATTCCAAGGGACATTTTGACCGCCCTTTGATATTGGTACAAAATGATCTATTTCTATTTTGTCTCGTATTCCCACTCGATACTGCTCTTTGCCGCAGTACGGACATTTTTTTTCAAACCTGTTTAGTGCATCAAAGACGGCTTCTTCATTTCTTTTTTCCAAATCAGGTATGGCAAGAGTTACTGATACGCTCTCGCCGGCAGCTGGGATATTTCCCGGCAATCCCGCTGGGCCGTTATTTTTTTCAAGTTCTTCATCAGGAAAAATTTCGTTGATCATTTCCGACGCTTCTTGTGACGGCCTCTGAAGGTCTGATTTCTTATCAGCGTCAGCGAATAACTCTGCACGCTCCCGAGCAATGCGTAAAGTGTTGTAGCGCTGGTGAAGCCGCTCCAGTATCGTCACACGCCGCAAGCTTGATAGCTCTTGATCCAGCAGTTCCTTAACTTGAGGTTCTGTGAGCTCTGAAAGTGCTCGGTTAAGGTCTCGCCATGAATAATGCAATTGGGTCACCATTACCATCAGTGTCGACGCACCTGAGACAATGCCAGCTCTGCCCCAGCCGAACTACAGTAGTCCCAAGGCTGCTGTTTCCGGGCAAGAAGTCAAAACATCAGTCAGCGAATCAAAAGGCGCATCAGCAAAGTTTATTGCTGATCCTGAGCCAGCGCTATTAGGTCTTTACGAGTGACCTGCCTCTTACCTAGCGGATCGAACGCGCCAAATAGAGTGCGATGCGCGGTGTGGGTCCCATCCTGAGAAATTTGGGGGTGTGGGTGGCTAGGGGTCCTTCACGCCAATGAAGAAGGCCCATCGGGGTACTGAGCTCGTCTTCGGCAAGCACATCGGTATAGATCTGCCATTTCCGGGAGGTGGGGAGTACGGTGGGGGTGCTGGCCACTGGAAAAAGACCACCTCATTTCCGGTCAGTCCTGACTAGCATTGATGTGTGAGAGGCCGGACGGAACGCCACCCATCGATCACAATAAACCGGTTGAGTGTGCGGTCTGCGCTCTGACCACCACTTGACCACTCTATGACCACCAACCGGTGGTCGGCGGCTTCTGTTTCGGACGCGTTGCGCGTCGTAAGTTGTTGATTCTTGGCGCGGCTGGCGGGGATCGAACCCACGACCCTTGGCTTCGGAGGCCAATACTCTATCCACTGAGCTACAGCCGCACGGGCAGTCAAAGGGATTATGGCCCAAGCCGTGGGCCGCGGCTGGGTCGTTCAGGGGGCCATCCTATAATCACGGGTTGATTTGTTCCCCAGCCCTGTATTTCCCGAGGACGTCATGAGCGACAGCACACAGGAAGAAGCCCACACCGGCCCCATCAAGACCCCCCAGCAATTGCTCTGGGCCGCTTTCTTCTCCTTTGTAGCGCCCGTGTTCATCATCATCGGGCTGGTCTACTACGTCGTCTCCGACAGCAAGCCTGCCGGCAGCGCGCAGGCCGAGCGTTACGCCCTGGGCGGCTTGACCGCACAGGACCAGGAGCGGGGTGTCACCCAGCGCCTGTCCAAGGTCGGTGCCGTTGAAATCCGCGATGCCGCCCGCGCCCTGAAGGCCGGTGAAGAAGTCTTCAAGGCCCAGTGCGCGGCCTGCCACGTGTCCGGCGCCGCCGGCGCGCCCAAGCTCGGTGATGCTGGCGCCTGGGGCGCCCGCCTCAAGACCGGCTTGGAGGCCCTGGTGAACTCCGCCCTCAAGGGCAAGGGTGCCATGGGCGCACAAGGTGGTGGCGACTTCGACGACATCGAGATCGCCCGCGCGGTGGTCTACATGGCCAACAGCGCCGGCGCCAAGTTCCCCATCCCCGACCGGCCTGCTGCCGCCGCGTCGGCCACCGCGGCCAAGTAAGCGACTACGCGCCGCCGGGCCCCTGCGCCTGGCGCGCCCCCGCCGTCATCGACGGGGCCTGCCTAGCCAGCGCCGGGTTCAGCACGAAACCGTAGCGCGCCGGCAAATCCTTCTGCATCACCTCCTGCGGTTGCCACAGGCCGGTCTCGACGGCTTGGGCCGCCAGGTGCATGTCCAGGCTGTGGACCAGCCCGAAGCCGAGGTCGGTGTCCAGGTACAGGTGCCCGTGCTCGTCGACCACGCTGGACCGCACCTGCGCCACCCGCCCGGTATGGGACACCACTTCGCTGCCGGCATGCACGCGCCACACCCAGGGCGCAGCCTCCAGCTCCACGTACACCCGCTGCGGGCCGTTCTGGAAGAACCAGTGCCCCGAAGCGTCGCGGTCGTAGTTGCGGTGGATGAACTCGATCAGCTTGTCATGCCGCAGCAGCGAGCCCTTGGCTGCGGGGAAAGGCCCCTGGGCTTGCACCCGGTCATCGCGCATGTACCAGCCGCCGCGCGCATCCAGCCCCAGCCAGCCAAAGCAATCCGGCACATGGGGCCACTTGGCCATGGCCTGGCGCACGAGGTCGTCCATGCACGGATTATCTGTTGGGGTCTTGCTCTCAGCGCAGGAAGGCGTCGTAGCCGGTCTTGAGGATCAGGGCTGTCACCACCACCAGGAACACCCCGCGCACAAAGCCCGCGCCATGACGCAGGGCCAGCCGTGTTCCCAGCAGGCTGCCCACCACGTTGGCCACCGCGAGCACCAGCGCGTAATGCCACCACACATGACCTTTCAGGCCAAACAGCACCAGGGCCGCCAGATTGGTGGCGACGTTCAGCAGCTTGGCCGCCGCCGAGGCATGCAGGAAGTCATACCCCAGCCAGCGCACGAACAGGAACACGAAGAAGCTGCCCGTGCCCGGTCCAAAGAAGCCGTCGTAGAAGCCCACCACCGCGCCCAGGGTGCAGGCCGCCCAGCGCTCGCCGGCCGCCGAAAGGCGCGGCGCGTGGTGGCGCCCCAGGTCCTTTTTCGCCAGGGTGTACAGCAGCACCGCCACCAGCACCAGGGGCAGCAGCTTGCGCAGGAATTCGGCGGACAGGATGGTCACCGCCCAGGCCCCCGCGAAGCTGCCCGCCAGGCCCACCGCAGTGGCGGGCAGCAGGGCGTGCCAGTTCATGGTCACGCGCCGGCTGTACTGGATCGAGGCGATTGCGGTGCCCCAGACCGAGGCGCTCTTGTTCAACCCCAGCAGGTTGGCCGGCGGCGCCTGGGGAAAGATGGCAAACAGCGCGGGCAGCAGGATCAGCCCACCCCCGCCCACGATCGAGTCCACGAACCCCGCCAGCAGGGACGCCAGCGCCATCAACAGCAATTCCATAGAGCCCGGGATTGTCCCCAAAAAGCAAAGGCGCCTTGCGGGCGCCTTTGCATCGGGCCGCGTTGTGCGCTGCCCGCTTGTCTTGTTCTGTCTTCGTCTCCGATGTCTCCTCGGACCTCTCGATGCACCCGCCATGGCGGGCGATGAGTCAGCGAAATGTAACGAGGCGGACTGCTCTGCCGTATCAGGACTTACCCGGCCCGCCGGCCACCCATTGCGCGGCCTTCTCGGCCAGCATCAGGGTGGGTGAATTGGTGTTGCCGCTGGTGATGGTGGGCATGGCCCCGGCGTCCACCACCCGCAGGCCGGCCACGCCCCGCACATTCAGGCGGGCGTCGAGCACCGCCATCGGATCGCTGTCCGCTCCCATCTTTGTAGTGCCGACGGGGTGGAAGATGGTGGTAGCGATGTCGCCGGCCAGGCGGGCCAGGTCCTCGTCGCTCTGGTACTGCGGTCCGGGCCGCCATTCTTCGGGCTGGTAGCGCGCCAGGGCGGGTTGCGAGGCGATGCGCCGCACCACACGCAGCGAGTCGGCGGCCACCTTCCGGTCGGCGTCGGTGCTCAGGTAGTTGGGCGCGATGCGCGGCGCGTCGCGGAAATCGGCGCTGCGTATCTGCACCGTGCCGCGGCTCGTCGGATTCAGGTTGCACACGCTGGCGGTGAAGGCGTCGAAGCGGTGCAGCGGCTCGCCGAAGGCATCCAGGCTCAGGGGCTGCACATGGAACTCGAGATTGGGCCAGGCCTGGTCCGGTGAACTGCGGGTAAACGCCCCCAGCTGCGAGGGCGCCATGCTCATGGGCCCGCGGCGAGTCAGGGCGTATTGCAGGCCGATGCGCAGCTTGCCCCAGGTGCTGCTCGCCAGCGTGTTCAAGGTGGTCACGCCCTGCACCTTGTACACCGCGCGTATCTGCAGGTGGTCCTGCAGGTTGGCGCCCACGCCGGGCAGGTGCTGGCGCACCGGGATGCCGTGCGACTGCAACAGGTCGGCTGGCCCGATGCCCGAGAGCTGCAGGATCTGCGGCGAGCCGATGCTCCCGGCCGACAGCAGCACCTCGCTGCGTGCGTTCGCGGTCACGCTGCCCTTGCCGTCCCAGACTTGCACGCCCGTGCATCGCAGCCCGCCATCGGCACCGGTCTCTAGCTGCAGCTGCTGGACCTGGGCCCCGGTCCACATTTCGAAATTGGGGCGCCCGTAGCAAGTCGGGCGCAGGAAGGCCTTGGCCGTGTTCCAGCGCCAGCCGCTTTTCTGATTCACCTCGAAGTAGCCCACGCCTTCGTTGGTGCCGCGGTTGAAGTCGTCGCTGGCGGGCAGGCCCGCTTCTTGGGCGGCTTGGGCGAAGGCGTCCAGGATGTCCCAGCGCAGGCGCTGTTTCTCGACGCGCCATTCGCCGCCCGCACCATGCAGGTCGTCGGCGCCCAGGTGAAAGTCTTCATGTCGCTTGAAGTACGGAACACAGTCGTCCCAGCGCCAGGACGCGTCGCCGGTCAGGTCCGCCCACTGGTCGTAGTCGCGCGATTGCCCGCGCATGTAGATCATCCCGTTGATGCTGGAGCAGCCGCCCAGCACCTTGCCGCGCGGATAGCGCAGCGCGCGCCCGTTCAGGCCAGTCTCGGATTCGGTGTGATACAGCCAGTCGGTGCGCGGGTTGCCGATGCAATACAGATAGCCCACCGGAATGTGAATCCAGTGGTAGTCGTCCTTGCCGCCGGCCTCGATCAACAGCACCCGCTTGGACGGATCCGCCGACAGCCGATTGGCCAGCAGGCACCCCGCCGTGCCGGCGCCGACGATGATGTAGTCGAACGTAGGGCCGCTCACTTCGAGGTCGGCATCACGAATTCGGCGCCTTTGCCAATGCTCTCCGGCCAGCGCTGCATGATCGATTTTTGCTTGGTGTAGAACCGCACGCCTTCTTCGCCGTAGGCATGCATGTCGCCGAAGAGGCTCTTTTTCCAGCCGCCGAAGCCATGCCATGCCATGGGCACCGGGATGGGGACGTTGACACCCACCATCCCCACCTGCACCCGGCGCGAGAACTCGCGCGCCACGTTACCGTCGCGGGTGAAACAGGACACGCCATTACCGAACTCGTGCGCGTTGATCAGGTTCAGCGCTGCACCGAAGTCCTTGACCCGCACGCAGGCCAGCACCGGGCCGAAGATTTCTTCCTTGTAGATCGTCATGTCGGGTGTGACATGGTCGAACAGCGTGCCGCCAAGCCAGAAGCCCTGTTCGCAGCCCGCGCCTGCGGCTGCGCCGTCGAAGCCGCGGCCATCGACGACCAGCGTTGCGCCCTCGGCCACGCCTTTCTCGATGTAGCCCGCGATGCGCTGCTTCGCCGCAGCGCTCACGATGGGCCCCATCTCCGCATCGAGCTGCGTGCCGTTCTTCACCTTCAGTGCGCGCGTGCGCTGCGCCAGCACCGGCATCAGCCGGTCAGCGCTGTCGCCCACCAGCACCGCCACCGAGATCGCCATGCAGCGCTCGCCCGCCGACCCATAGGCCGACCCGATCAGCGCGTCGGCCACCTGCTCCATGTCGGCATCGGGCATGACCACCATATGGTTCTTGGCGCCGCCCAGGGCCTGTACCCGCTTGCCATGGCGCGCGCCGGTCTCGTAGATCTTGTGCGCGATCGGCGTCGACCCCACGAAGGACAGGGCCCGCACGTCGGGGTGTTCGAGCAGCGCATCCACCGCATCCTTGTCACCCTGCACCACGTTGAACACGCCATCGGGCAGGCCGGCTTCCTTCAGCAGGCGTGCCATGTAAAGCGAGGGGCTGGGGTCCAGCGGGCTGGGTTTGAGCACGAAGGTGTTGCCCGCGGCGATCGCCACCGGGAACATCCACATCGGCACCATCACCGGGAAGTTAAAGGGCGTGATGCCCGCCACCACGCCCAGGGGCTGGCGCATCGTCCAGTTGTCGATGCCGGTGGACACCTGTTCGGTGTAGTCGCCCTTGAGGAGCTGCGGGATGCCGCAGGCGAATTCCACGATCTCGATGCCGCGCGTCACCTCGCCCTGGGCGTCGGTGAAGACCTTGCCGTGTTCGGCGGTGATCAGGCGCGCCAGCTCGTCGCGGTGCTGATTGAGCAGTTCCAGGAACTTGAACATCACCCGGGCGCGGCGCAGAGGCGGTGTGTCGGCCCAGCCTGCAAAAGCGGCCTGGGCCGAGGAGACCGCGGCATCGACCTCGCTGGTGCTGGCCAGGGCCACCCGGCCGCTCACCTGGCCGGTGGCGGGGTTGAAGACATCAGCCTGCCGGCCGCTGCGGCCCGCCGCCATTCGCCCGTCCACCCAGTGGTCGATCGGGGCTGGGTTTTGTGGGCGGGAAGGGGCGGGTGCGTTCATCGAAAGGGTCCTGTGCGTAAAGAGTGCGCCGAGTCTAGGCGCTGCCCGTGGCCTGCGTTTTCGCTCCTTGCCTTTTCCCCCAGCGGCACTTAAGGTGCGTACCCATTTGTATTACATCAAGTCAAACAATGAATTCGAATTGTTCCAATGGGTACGTCGCCGACATCACATACTCCCATGGCTATTACCACGAGCTCGCCCCCAGCTTCCTGCGTTTCGCCCTGCTCCTGAACGGCCTGGGCAATGGCGGCGCAGACCCGGACACCGGCACCTACACCTACTGCGAGCTGGGCTACGGCCAGGGCGTCTCGGCCAACCTGCACGCTGCCGCCAACCCCCGGGGCCGCTTCTGGGGCACCGACTTCAACCCCGAGCACGCGCTCTTTGCCCGCAGCCTGGCCCAACAGGCCGGCATCCAGGCCGACTGGATGGCCGCCAGCTTCGAGGACCTGCTCGAGGCCGACCTGCCGTCCTTCGACTTCATCACCCTGCACGGGGTCTGGTCCTGGATCGACTCGGCGGCACGCCATGCCATCGTCGAATTCATGCGCCGTCGCCTGAAGGTCGGCGGGGTGGTCTACATCAGCTACAACATCATGCCGGGGTGGTCCGCCGAGAAACCGCTGCGTGACCTGATGTGGCTGCACACCGAGCTGGCGGGTGCGCAGGGCGCCTCCACCGCGAGCCGCATCCGCGGCGCCTTGACCTTCGCGCAGCGCCTGCGCGCGGGCGGTGCCGCCTTCTTCGAGCAAGACAAGCGCGCCGGCGCGATGCTCGATGACATGGCTCGCGACGACATCCATGTCGTGGCCCACGAATACTTCAACCGCTCCTGGCATCTGACCTACTTCGCGGACCTCGCCCGCAGCCTTGAGGCGGCAGGTCTGGGCTTTGCGTGCTCCATCCACAAGAGCGACCTGGCGGGTCTGGTGTCCCAGCGCCGCCAGGCCTGCCGCATCGACGACCTCGACCTCAACCCCGCACTGCGCGAAACCACCCACGACTTCATCCTCAATCGACGTTTCCGTCGCGACGTCTTCGTGCGCGGCGCAGATCGTCTCACCCCCGAAGAACGCGCATCACGCCTGAAGGCCCTGGGTCTGGTGCTGCTGCGGCCGACCGATCGCGAGCTCAGTGCCGTGCCCACGCCCTACGGTGCGGTGACACTCGATGCCGCGCTATGCCGCAAGCTCCTAGGCGCCCTGGAGCCGGCGAGCGCGCCCGTGCGACTGGGCGACCTGATGGCGCAGACCGGTCTGGCCGAAGCACCGCCCGAGACCGTGTTCCAGATGGTCGCCGCATGCGTGGCCCACAACCTGCTGGGTGTGGTCTTCCCCGATGACGCGCGTCTGGCTGACCCGGCCCGCACCCGGGCCCTGAACCAGGCCATTGCGCGCCGCACCCAGGCGGGCGACACCCTGCGTTACCTGGCCAGCCCGGTCACGGGCCAGGCGGTCGAGGCCGGCGACACCGAGCGCCTGTGCCTGCTGGCCTGGGAGCAGGGCGCACGCGCAGCGGACAGCCTGGCCGAGGCCTTGCGCCAGGCGGACGTACCTGAGCCGCAAGCCCAGGCGCGTCGCTTCCTGCAGGAAGTCGCTCCAGGCTGGCAGCGCCTGGGGCTGCTGGTGCCGGAGGCCGCATGACGTCGCCCGAGGTCTGGATGGACAACCCCGCCTGGTGGGTGTACGCGCCGCACCCCGGCTTGGCGCAGGCCTATGCGCGCTTCCACGCACGCAACCGCTTTCACCTGCGCATGGCCATGACCCAGACCCCCGAGCTGGAAGACCCCGTCTATTGGGAATCCGAGCTCGCACGCCGCCAGTCCGCGATGCAGGCCGGCCAGGCCGTGCACCTGGTGGGCATCCCGCGTGATGCCAGCACCTCGGCGCCTGCCCCGGGCGACATCGGGGCGCTGGTCAGTTTCTGGAACATCGAGCACGGCGAATTCCAGGGCTGCAGCTTCAGCATCCTCCTGGACCGCTATCTCGAGGGGCGCGGCCTCATGTACGCCCTGACCGAGCCCGCGGTCCGCGAGGTCATGACCCGCTACCACCTGCATCGCGTCATGGCCACGCACCTGCCTGAGAACCTGCGCAGCGCGCGTCTGCTGCGGCGACTGGGCTTCGTCGTCGAGGGTTATGCGCGCGACTTCCTGCGGATCAACGGCCGCTGGCGAGACACGGTGCTGCTCTCGCGCCTGGCGGACTGAGCGCGCACCCCGTCGCCCTTCGGCCCCCGGTCCGGGCGGGTAAGCTTGCGCCCTGCGTGCGCCGCGCCGCGCGCCAGCGCACCGTCCCGATCCAACGACAAGGAGCCCCACCATGGGTGACACACTCACGCTCAAGGCCGCAGACGGCCAGACCTTCCCCGCCTACGTGGCCCGTCCCGCCGGTACCCCGCGTGGCGGCGTCGTGGTGTTGCAGGAAATCTTCGGCGTCAATTCCCACATCCGAGACGTCGCCGACGGCTACGCGCAGGCGGGCTACCTCGCGGTCGCGCCCGCCACCTTCCACCGCGTGAAGGCGGGCGTTGAACTGGGCTACACCCCCGACGACATGAGCGCCGGCATCGCCCTGAAGGCGGCGGTCGAGGCGCTACCCGCCCCGGGCGTGCTGCCCGACATCCAGGCCGCCATCGACCACGCGGCGCAGGCTGGCAAGGTCGGCATCGTGGGCTATTGCTGGGGCGGGTTGCTCACCTGGCGTGCGGCCTGTCTGCTCAAGGGGCTATCGGCGGCGGTGCCGTACTACGGCGGCGGCACCACCACGCCAGAAGAAATCGCGCGCACGCCCCGCGTGCCGGTGCTGGCCCACTTCGGCGAGCGTGACCACTGGATTCCCCTGGAAGGCGTGCAGGCCCTGCAAAAGGCCCACCCCGGCGCGCAGGTGCATGTCTATGCCGCCGACCACGGCTTCAACTGCGACCAGCGTGGCTCGTACGATGCGGCGGCTGCGAGCCAGGCGCGTGAGCGCACGCTGGCGTTCTTCGCGCAGCACCTGGCCTAGGCCTTATTTGGAAAGCTCGGCGATCCTCGCTTGATACGCCTGCGCAACGCAGCCCTCGTCGGCGCATGCACGGGACTGCTTGATCCAAGCGATCTGCTCAGACTTGAGCTTGCCCGCATCCGATGACTTGGCATTCGCCTTTCGGTAGGCGTCGGCGAGTTGCAGATCGAGCCTTGCCAGGTCCGAGCTGCTGCAGATCATCTTCTCCACCTTGTTCGACGCCTTGGCGCAGTCGAAGCTGGGTTTGACGGGCTCGGCGGCTGCGGCCACCGCAGGTGGCGTGGTGGGTGCGGGCGCGGGCGTGGGTGCCGGGGCCACTTTGGGTGCGGCCGCTGCGGGGGCTGCAGGGGTGGAGTCCGTGGACGAACTGGTCGTCGCGGGTGCTGCCGGCGCCTCCACCTTGGCGGTCTGCGCCGCTGCGGGCGTTTCAGCGGGTGCTGCGCCCGCAGGCTGCTGCAGCAAGCTCACAAAGTTCTCGCACATCTGCATGTTCTTCATGTTCGCGCCGAGCGCGATCATGGCCTGAGACATCCGGTTCGACACCTGCACATAGCGCTGGATCTGCTCGTCGCTGGGTTTGGGGCCCGACTCCTTGATCTTGGACAACCGTCCACCCAGATCATTGAGCTGGGTCATCACCTGCCCATTGATATCGGCCACATCCTGCATGCAGAACGGCGTCTTGGTCGAGTACTTCTCGTAGAGGGCGACCATCGCGTCGAAGCGATTGAGTACTTCGTCGAACTCCTTGTTCGGCTGGCTGCATCCGAGCAACACGAAAGAGACTGCGCACAGCACCGCTTGTTTCATTTTTTGATTCATCACCACCTCCAGGTCTTGTTTGATTTTGTTTTGAACTGCGGGCGCAGAGACTGGCCCCTCAGCGGGCATCAGTATGCCGGTGTCGCGACCTAGCGCCCGGTGCGCGCCAGGTAGCGCTTGCGCCAGAACACCAGGCCCAGCACACCGGCCAGCACGCCCATGGCGCCGATCGTGATCCAGAAGCCCAGGGCTTGGTGCAGCAACGGCATGGCGTCGAAGTTCATGCCGAAGATGCCGGTCACCAGGTTCAGTGGCAGGAAGATGGCGGTGAGCGCAGTGAGCGTGCGCATGACCGCATTCGTTCGGTGGCTCTGCGCCGAGAAATGAATCTGCACCGCGGTCTCGGCACCTTGCTCCATGCGCCGCACCTGCGTGACTACCCGCTGGATATGTTCGATCACGTCATTGGCCCGCGCCACCAGGGCGTCGCGCCCCGCCTGTGACAGCATCGGTGGCGGCTGCTCCAGCACGGCGTCCAGCCACGCCTGGATCGCATCGGCCTGCTCCTCGCACAGGTCCTCCAGCACGTGGATCTGCGAGCGCGCCACCATCACCGCGCTCCAGTCGGCGTCACGTACGCCGGGCCGCAGCAGGCCCTCCTGCCAGGCGGCCAAGTCGGCGGCCAGCTTCCGGCGCAGCTCCAGGTAGTTGTCCACCTCGGTGTTGACCATGCGCAGCATCAGCTCGGCGGGGCTGGCCGGCAGGCGGCTGCGCGTGCCGTTCTGTATCACGCCCTGGGCGTAGCGTTCGATCAGCGTGCGTATCAGGGGGCAGCCCGGGGGATGCACGGTCACCAGCAGGCGATCGAACACCGCAAAGCCCAGAGCCTGCGTGCGGATGCGGCGAAACGCCGCCAGGGCCGCCGGCCCCTGCTTTGCATCGGGTGCCAGCCCCATTTCCGCATCGACCTCGGCCGGCGTGGACAGCCGCCGGAAGATCACCACGTCATAGATCGAGGTGTAGTCGTAGCGCGAAGGATGCAGCGGGTTGTCCAGGTCCTTGACGTGCAGGTCCAGCAAGTGCGAGCCGCCCAGGCGCTGCGCTGCCTCCTGCACCCGCGGCAGGAGCGTCTGCATCTGGTCACGCGCCAGGCTCACCCACACAAAGCCCGTGTCGGGTGCCTGCTGCGGAACCTCGTCCAGGAAACGCAGCGTGCCCTCTGTGAATTCGATGATCTGCATCGGGGCCGCAGCGGGCAGGTTGGGCATGGTGCCGGGGCTCAGGCGCGCAGCAGGCGCGCGGCATCCCGCGCGAAGTAGGTCAGGATGCCGTCGGCGCCGGCGCGCTTGAAAGCCAGCAGGCTCTCCATCATCACCGCGTCATGGTCCAGCCAGCCGTTGTGTGCGGCGGCCTTGAGCATCGCGTACTCGCCCGACACCTGGTAGGCGAAGGTGGGCACGCGGAACTCGTCCTTCACGCGCCGCACGATGTCCAGGTAAGGCATGCCGGGTTTGACCATCACCATGTCGGCGCCCTCAGCGATGTCCATCGCCACTTCGCGCAGTGCCTCGTCGGTGTTGGCCGGGTCCATCTGATAGACCTTCTTGTTGCTCTTGCCCAGGTTGCCCGCCGAGCCCACCGCGTCGCGGAAGGGCCCGTAGAAGGCGCTGGCGTACTTGGCGCTGTAGGCCATGATGCGCGTGTGGATGTGGCCCGCCTGCTCCAGCGCCTGGCGGATCGACCCGATGCGCCCGTCCATCATGTCGCTCGGCGCCACGATGTCCACGCCCGCTGCGGCCTGTGCCAGGGCCTGGCGCGTGAGCACCGCCACCGTCTCGTCGTTCATGATGTAGCCGGTGTCATCAAGCAGGCCGTCCTGGCCGTGGCTGGTGAACGGATCCAGTGCCACGTCGGTCATCACGCCCAGGTCCGGGAAGCGTTTTTTCAGCTCGCGCACCACGCGGGGCACCAGGCCCTCGGGGTTGAAGGCTTCACGGCCATCGGGCGTCTTGAGCGCGGGGTCGATCACCGGGAACAGCGCCATCACCGGGATGCCCAGCGCCACGCAGTCCTCGGCCACCGGCAGCAAGAGGTCCAGGCTCAGGCGTTCGACGCCGGGCATGGAGGCTACCGCGTCGCGCCGCTGGCTGCCCTCCTGAACGAACACCGGGTAGATCAGGTCGTGCGCGCGCAGGTGGTGCTCGCGAACCAGGTTGCGGGTGAAATCGTCGCGGCGCAACCGGCGGGGACGGCCTTGGGGGTAGGGGGCATGCAGCGTCATGCCGAAAATTGTGCCCGAACGCCCGCGCGTGCCCTGTCGCCTGCGGGCCCCGGGTGGAGCGGTCTGAGTGAGGTCAAAAGAACTCCTTTCAGACTGCCTCTCGGGGTAAATCCTTGCCACGAAGCTTGAATCGCCCAGACCCCTTTGCTAAATTCATCGCGGGCGGCTTGCCGCTCCCCGCTTTTCCTCCCTGAGCGGGTGCCTTAATGTGTGACAGCAACAAGGCTTGCCCCCCCGGCCCGATGGCCGGGGTTTTTTTTGAGGTCACTACACTCGCTGCCATGCTGTGGGTCAAAGCCTTTCACATCGTCTTCGTGGCCAGCTGGTTCGCGGGCCTCTTCTACCTGCCTCGGATCTACGTCAACCTCGCGATGGTCCCGCCCGGTCCCTCGCCCGAGCGTGACCGCCTGCTCCTGATGGCGCGCAAGCTCCTGCGCTTCACCACCTTGTTGTCCGTACCGGCCCTGGTGTTGGGCCTGTGGCTGTGGCTCGGTTACGGCATCGGTGCCGGCAGCGGCTGGATGCACGCCAAGCTGCTGATCGTCGTGCTCACCGTGGGCTACCACCATGTGTGCGCGCGCATGCTGCGCCGCTTCGAAGCGGGCCAGGAGCAGCGTGGCCACGTCTGGTTCCGCTGGTTCAACGAAGCGCCTGTGCTGATGCTGGTCGCAGCCGTCGTCCTGGTGGTGGTCAAGCCCTTCTGACCCTGCGCGCCGCATGTCCGCCCACAAGACCTCGGCCTGGCCCCTGGCCCAGGCCTATGTGGCGCTGATCGCCTACGCCAGCCTCTATCCGTTCGACGGTTGGCGCATTCAGGGCATCGCGCCCTGGGCCTTTCTTTGGAGCCCCTGGCCCCGGTACTGGACCGGCTTTGACGTGCTGGCCAACATCGCTGGCTATGCCCCCCTGGGCTTTCTCATGGCGCTGGCCATCCTGCGCCGCCAGGCGGACCGACCCCACGCGCCAGCCCTGGCGCTGGCCGGTGCGACCGCGCTGTCGGCGGTCCTGGCTTTCGCGATGGAGGCCTTGCAGACCTTCCTGCCCTCGCGCGTGCCCTCCAACGTGGATTTCGGCCTCAACGTCGCGGGCGCCCTGGCCGGTGCGCTGCTGGCGGCCGGCTTGGAGTGGGGTGGGGCCATCGCGGGCTGGACCCGCTTTCGCGAACGCTGGTTCGTGCCCGAAGCGCGCGGTGCGCTGGTGCTGCTGGCCCTGTGGCCCTTCGCTCTGCTCTTTCCGGCCGCCGTCCCCTTGGGGCTGGGCCAGGTGATGGAGCGGCTCGTGGCGGCCCTGGCTGATTGGCTGGAGGGCACGCCCTTTCTCGAGTGGCTGCCCGGGCGCCACCTCGAACTGCAACCGCTCGCGCCGGGCGCCGAGCTCCTGAGCGTGGCCCTGGGCGCGCTGGTGCCCTGCCTGCTCGCGTACTCGGTCGTGCCCTCGATCGGGCGCCGGGTGGCTCTGGCCGTCGGCATCATCGCTGTGGGCGTGGGCGCCACCGCCCTGTCGACGGCATTGAGCTGGGGCCCGACCCAGGCCTGGGCCTGGCTGGGCTTGCCGGTGCGCCTGGGCCTGGCTGGCGGTCTGGCCCTGGCGCTGGTCCTCACGACGTTGCCGGGGCGGGCCTGTATTTCGCTGGCCATGCTGGCCGTCGTGGTGCACCTGAGCCTCCTGAACCTGGCGCCCGCGGGGGCTTATTTCGCGCACACGCTGCAAACCTGGGAGCAGGGCCGCTTCATCCGCTTCAATGGATTGGCCCAGTGGCTGGGGTGGCTCTGGCCCTACGCGGTGGTGGTGTATGCCTGGCTGCGCGTGTCCAGTGGCAAGCCCCAGCCCTGAGGGGCGACCTAAAATCGGCGCATGTCGCAGCCCGCATCCGCCCCTTACTTTCAGCGTCACATCTTCTTCTGTCTGAACCAGCGCGCTAACGGCGAAGCCTGCTGCGCGCAGCACTCGGCGCAAGCGGCCTTCGACCGCTGCAAGGCCCAGGTCAAGGCTCTGGGCCTGGCCGGTCCCGGCCAGGTGCGCGTGAACAAGGCCGGCTGCCTCGACCGCTGTGCCGCCGGGCCGGTGGCCGTGGTCTATCCCGAGGGCGTCTGGTACTCGTATGTCGATACCCACGATATCGACGAGATCGTCGAATCCCACCTGAAAAACGGCCAGGTCGTCGAGCGCCTGCTCACGCCGCCTGACCTGGGACGCTGAGCGCATGAACGCCCAGACCGAGCGGCTGCGGTTCGCCGGTGAGGCGGGCGTGATCGAGGCGCTGCGCGATGCGCCCGCGCCAGACGTCGCGTCCCGAGGCACCGCGGTCATCGCGCATCCGCATCCCCTGTTCGGCGGCACCATGGACAACAAGGTCGTCCAGACGCTGGCGCGGGCCTTCGTGCAGTGCGGGTGGACCGCGCTGCGTTTCAATTTCAGAGGTGTGGGCGCCAGCCAGGGCACGCACGACAACGGCGAGGGCGAGACGCGCGACATGCAGGCCCTCATAGCGCAGGCTGCGCCCGACGGGGCGCTGGCCCTGGCCGGCTTCTCCTTTGGCGCCTTCGTCACCGCGCAGGTCGCGGCGACGCTCTGGCCGCAGCGGCCCTTCGAGCGTCTCGTGCTGGTCGGGACCGCCGCATCCCGCTTTCATGTCGCGCCCCTGCCCCCCGAGTCGCATGACCGCACCCTGGTCCTGCACGGCGAGGCCGACGACACCGTGCCCCTGTCCGCTGTCATGGACTGGGCCCGCCCGCAGACGCTCCCGGTCACGGTGATTCCCGGCGGCGGCCATTTCTTTCACGGACAATTGCCGCTCCTGAAGAGCCTGGTGGTCCGCCACCTGTCCTGATTCATTGGGGTTGCCTGTGATGCATCGTCTCGTGCGGTCCTTGGCCGCGTCCCTCCTGGCACTGTCCTGCGTGGCCGCACAAGCGCAGGCCCCCGCTCCTGCGGCTGCCGCCTCTGCGCCGGCTGCGGACACGGGCCTCTCGCAGGCCCCCCAGCCCCTGGAGATCGCCGCCCGCAGCTATCTGCTGGTGGACCTCACCGCCAACCAGGTGCTGGCGGGCAAGGACATCGACACGCAGGTCGAGCCGGCCTCCCTGACCAAGCTCATGACCGCTTATCTGGTCTTTGACGCGGTCAAGTCCCGCAAGATGGCCCTCACGCAGCGTCTGCCGGTGAGCGATCGCGCCTGGAAGATGCCTGGCTCGCGCATGTTCATCGACCCCAAGATGCAGGTCACCGTCGAAGACCTCATCAAGGGCATGATCGTGCAGTCCGGCAACGATGCCACCGTGGCCCTGGCCGAAGGTGTGGGGGGCAGCGTCGAGCGCTTCGTCCAACTGATGAACGAGCAGGCCCGCGCCCTGGGCATGAAGGGCACCCGCTACGCCAACCCCGAAGGCCTGACCGCGCCCGGCCACCTCACCACCGCCCGTGACCTGAGCATCCTGGCCACCCGCCTGATGCAGGACTTCCCCGAGTTCGTCGGCTACTACGCCATCAAGAAATACCGCTACCCCGGCACCCCCGCCGCCAACGACACCAACCGCAACCTCCTGCTGCTGCGGGACCCCTCGGTCGATGGCCTCAAGACCGGCCACACCGAAGCCGCCGGCTACTGCCTGGTGGCGACGGCGCGCCGTGATTTCCCGAACATCGGCAGCCGTCGCATGCTGTCCATCGTCCTGGGTGCGGCCAACGAAAACGCCCGTGCCAACGAATCGCAAAAACTCCTGAACTGGGGCTACACCGCCTTCGAGGTCGTCAAGCTGTTCGAGGCCAACCAGGCCGTGGTCAGCCCCGAGGTCTGGAAAGGCACCCAGACCCGCGCCAAGCTGGGCCGCCCCCAGGCCATCCTGGTGGCGGTGCCCGCCGGCTCGGCCAGCCGCATCAAGACCCAGGTCGCCCGGCCCGACCCCCTGGTCGCCCCGCTGGCCAAAGGCCAGACGATCGCCACCCTGAAGGTCAGCCTGGGCGACGAGCCCCTGCTGGACCAGCCCCTGGTGGTGCTCGAGCCGGTCCCGCAGGCCGGCGTCATGGGGCGGGCCTGGGACGCCATCCGGCTCTGGATCCGCTGACATCGAGTCAGTCGATGAGGTCTTTCGGCCTCATTGGCCGACCTCGCCCGCTCCCGGCTTGGCCGGCGATCCACATCGGGCTATACTGGAGGGCTTTCCCGCTATTGGGGCGGGAGAGTCTTTGTCGCTTTTTCAAACGAATCCAAACGTTTAGGGACGTTTAATGCCAACCATCAATCAACTCGTGCGTCACGGGCGGGAGGTCGAAAAGACCAAATCCAAGAGCCCCGCGATGCAAAACAGCCCGCAGCGCCGTGGCGTGTGCACCCGCGTGTACACCACGACCCCCAAGAAGCCGAACTCCGCGCTTCGCAAGGTCGCCAAGGTGCGTCTGACCAACGGTTTCGAGGTCATCTCGTACATCGGCGGTGAAGGTCACAACCTGCAGGAACACTCCGTGGTGCTCGTGCGCGGCGGCCGTGTCAAGGACCTGCCGGGTGTGCGCTATCACATCGTGCGCGGATCGCTCGACCTGCAAGGCGTGAAAGACCGCAAGCAGTCCCGCTCCAAGTACGGCGCGAAACGGCCCAAGAAAGCCTAACGGCTCGGGCGCGAAGAAGACCGTATCAGTCAGTCGTTTTGTCGGTGCTCGTTCAGCCCTGGCAGGCTGTTCGAAGCGTAGTGACCCGAAGCACGGAATTCCCCGTGTGGGTCGAGTAAGCGGAGAGTCCGATGGCTCTCTCGGCCCCCGAAAGGGACGGCCAGCTGAAGCAAATTTGTGAGGTGAAACATGCCACGTCGTCGCGAAGTCCCTAAACGTGAAATCCTGCCGGATCCCAAGTTCGGCAACGTCGAACTTGCCAAATTCATGAACGTCATCATGCAAGGCGGCAAGAAGGCGGTCGCCGAGCGCATCGTCTACGGTGCGCTCGAGCAGATCGAGAAGAAGAACCCGGGCAAAGACCCGCTGGAAGCCTTCACGATCGCCATCAACAACGTCAAGCCCATGGTGGAAGTCAAATCCCGCCGCGTGGGTGGCGCCAACTACCAGGTCCCGGTCGAAGTGCGCCCCGTGCGCCGTCTGGCCCTGTCCATGCGCTGGATCAAGGAAGCCGCCAAGAAGCGCGGCGAGAAGTCCATGGCCCTGCGCCTGGCCAACGAACTCATGGAAGCCACGGAAGGCCGTGGCGGCGCCATGAAGAAGCGTGACGAAGTTCACCGCATGGCCGAGGCCAACAAGGCCTTCAGCCACTTCCGCTTCTAAGCATTGCCCCTGGACAACCGGCCCGCCACGAGCGGGCCGCTGTCCGATTCAACTGGAAAGAGATTCATCATGGCCCGCAATACGCCCATTGAGCGCTATCGCAACATCGGCATCTCGGCGCACATCGACGCCGGCAAGACCACCACCACCGAGCGCATCCTGTTCTACACCGGCGTGAACCACAAGATCGGTGAAGTGCACGACGGCGCCGCCACCATGGACTGGATGGAGCAGGAACAAGAGCGCGGCATCACGATTACGTCCGCCGCCACCACCTGCTTCTGGAAAGGCATGGACCTGTCCTATCCCGAGCACCGCTTCAACATCATCGACACCCCCGGCCACGTGGACTTCACCATCGAGGTGGAGCGCTCCATGCGCGTGCTGGACGGCGCCTGCATGGTGTATTGCGCCGTGGGCGGCGTGCAGCCCCAGTCCGAGACCGTCTGGCGCCAGGCCAACAAGTACAAGGTGCCCCGCCTCGCGTTCGTCAACAAGATGGACCGCACGGGCGCCAACTTCTTCAAGGTCGTCGACCAGATGAAGCTGCGCCTGAAGGCCAACCCTGTGCCCATCGTCATCCCGATCGGCGCCGAAGAAGGCTTTAAGGGCGTGGTCGACCTGATCAAGATGAAGGCCATCATCTGGGACGAAGCCTCTCAGGGCATGAAGTTCGACTACGTCGACATCCCGGCCGAACTCGTCGAGTCCGCCAAGGAATGGCGCGAGAAGATGCTCGAAGCCGCCGCCGAGGCCAGCGAAGACCTGATGAACAAGTACCTCGAAGAGGGCGACCTCTCCGAAGCCGAAATCAAGCTGGGCATCCGCACCCG
>JBEEIS010000135.1:0-77529 GCA_041169755.1 Pseudomonadota bacterium
AGGCGCTCGGTGCGCGCGGGCCGGCTCCAGTCGATCTTCTTCGCGTCGCCGGGGAAGTAGCGCAGCTCGAAAGTAGCCACCTCGGCGTCGTGGATCTTGCCCAGGTTGTGATCCAGGCGCACCACCTCCAGCCATTCAGCCTGCGGCGTGACCATGCGCCAGGACACCAGGTTGTCCAGGGCGGTGCCCCAGAGGACGGCCTTCTTGCCGCCGGCGTTCATGGCGATGTTGCCGCCGATGCATGAGGCTTCGGCGGAGGTGGGGTCCACCGCGAACACATGGCCGGCGCGCTCGGCGGCGTCGGCCACCCGCTGGGTGACCACGCCGGCCTCAGTCCAGACGGTGGGCAGGGGCTGGTCGTGGCCGGGAACAGCGAAAAGCTCGACCTCGGTCATGGCCTCGAGCTTCTCGGTGTTGATGACGGCGGATTTCCAGGTCAAGGGAATGGCGCCGCCGGTGTAGCCGGTGCCACCCCCACGCGGAATGATGGTCAGGCCCAGTTCGATGCACCCGCGCACCATCGCCGCCATCTCGGCCTCGGTGTCGGGCGTGAGCACCACGAAGGGGTACTCGACGCGCCAGTCGGTCGCATCCGTCACGTGCGAAACGCGCGAGAGGCCGTCGAACTTGATGTTGTCCTTGGCCGTGAGCCGGCCCAGCGCACGCTGGGCGCGCCGGCGCAGGGCTGCGGTCTCGGCAAAACTGGCGTCGAAGGTGCGCACCGCATCACGCGCAGCCGCCAGCAGCTCGCCCACCAGGGCGTCGCGAGACGGGTCGACCGCAGGCGTGCGGCGCTTGTCGATCTCGCCCAGGCGGTGGTGCAGGGCGTCCACCAGCAGGCGCCGGCGCTTGGGGGTGTCCAGCAGGTCGTCCTGCAGGTAGGGATTGCGCTGGACCACCCAGATGTCGCCCAGCACCTCATAGAGCATGCGCGCCGAACGGCCGGTGTGGCGCTCGTCACGCAACTGGCTCAGCACGTCCCACGAACGCTCGCCCAGGAGTCGGATCACGATCTCCCGGTCGGAGAACGAGGTGTAGTTGTAGGGGATTTCGCGCAGGCGCGGCGCCTGCGAATCGCCGGACGACAGGAGGAGGTTGAGGGTGGTCGGTGCGTTCATCGCATGCAAACTGTCCAGCCGGAAGGATGCGAGAGCGGCTGGACGGAGATGGTACCAAAGGCATATCTCCCGGGAGCCTGGCGGGGACATCCCGATCAACTGTCACAAAACTGATTTAAGGTGATGGCTGGGCGTTTTGTCGCCCGCACCGCAGTCGAATAAGGAAACGAACATGAAAGTATTCAAGGCCCTCGCAGCCACCGCCGTGGCTGCCGCCATCGCCCTGCCCGCGCAGGCCCAGACCGAGATCCAGTGGTGGCATTCCATGGGTGGCGCCCTGGGCGAATGGGTGAACGACTTGGCCAAGGATTTCAACAACAGCCAGAAGGACTACAGGATCGTCCCGACCTTCAAGGGCAGCTACGACGAGTCCATGACCGCCGCCATCGCTGCCTTCCGCGCCGGCAATGCGCCGCACGTGCTGCAGGTCTTCGAGGTGGGCACCGCCACGATGATGGCCTCCAAGAACGCGATCGTTCCCGTCGGCAAGGTGATGCAGGACGCTGGCCTGAAGTTCGACCCGAGTGCCTACGTGCCCGCCGTCGCCGGCTACTACACCGCACCCAACGGGCAAATGCTCAGTTTCCCGTTCAACAGCTCCACGCCGGTCTTCCACTACAACAAGGACGCCTTCAAGGCCGCCGGCCTCGATCCTGAGAAGCCGCCGCGCACCTGGCCGGAGGTAGCTCTGGCTGCTGCCAAGCTCAAGGCTTCGGGCCACAAGTGCCCTTACACCACCAGCTGGATTTCCTGGACGCAGCTGGAGACCTTCTCCGCCTGGCACAACACCGAGTTCGCCACGAAGGGCAACGGCATGCGGGGCAACGATGCGCGCCTGACCTTCAACTCGCCGCTGCACGTGCGCCACATCGAGAACCTGGCCAACATGGCCAAGACCGGCCTGTTCATCTACAAGGGTCGTGGCAATGCGGCAGACGCCACCTTCGTCTCGGGCGAGTGCGCAATGATCACCGGCTCGTCCGCCCTGTACGGCAACATCAAGCGCAACGCCAAGTTCGCTGCCGGCATCGGCACCCTGCCCTATTACCCCGACGTGCCCGGTGCGCCGCAGAACACCGTGATCGGCGGTGCCAGCCTGTGGGTGATGGCCGGCAAGAAATCTGAGGAATACAAGGGCGTGGCCCAGTTCTTCGCCCACCTGTCCAAGGCCGAAGAGGCTGCCAAGAGCCACCAGCGTACCGGCTACCTGCCGGTCACGAAGGCCGCCTATGAGATGACCGAAAAATCCGGTTTCTACAAGCAGAATCCGGGTACCGACGTCTCGGTCGAACAGATGATCCGCAAGACCACCGACAAGTCCCGCGGCATCCGCCTGGGCAACTTCGTCCAGATCCGTACCATCGTCGACGAGGAGACCGAGCAGGTCTGGTCTGGCCGCAAGGGCGTGAAAGAGGCGCTCGATTCCGCAGTCAAGCGGGGCAACGAGCAACTCGAACGCTTCGAGAAGGCTAACAAGTCCTGAGATACTCACGGACGCATCCACCGACCCTTGGACCGGTGGATGCCCTTGGCTGCTCCCCCGCCTGGCGGGGGAGCGTCGTTTCGGGCTGCTGAAAAAATACAACGTGGAAAAACGGGTCCGTTTCCGATCGTCCTGGTTGCCGTGGCTGCTGGTGGCGCCACAGGTGGTCATCGTCCTGGCCTTCTTCTTCTGGCCCGCAGGCCAAGCGCTTTACCAAAGCGTGCTGCAGGAGGACGCCTTCGGCGCGAGCCGCGAGTTCGTCGGCTGGGAAAATTTCCAGCGACTGTTTGACGACCCGACCTACCTGGCGTCTTTTCAGACCACCGCTGTGTTCTCGCTGTTAGTGGCCGTGTCCGGTCTGTCGATCGCGCTGCTGCTGGCGGTGATGGCCGACCGGGTGGTGCGCGGCGCCACCTTCTACAAGACGCTCTTGATCTGGCCTTATGCGGTCGCTCCAGCGGTGGCCGGCGTGCTGTGGATCTTCATGTTCGCCCCACCCATGGGTGTCGTGGCCTGGGCGATGCAGACCCTGGGCATCTCTTGGAATCACCTGCTGGACCCGCGGGATGCCATGGTCCTGATCGTCGCGGCGGCGGTCTGGAAACAGATCTCCTACAACTTCCTGTTTTTCCTCGCGGGCCTGCAGTCCATCCCGAAGTCGCTGATCGAGGCGGCTGCCATCGACGGCGCGGGCCCAGCCCGGCGCTTCTGGACCATCGTGTTTCCCTTGCTGTCTCCCACCACCTTCTTCCTGCTCGTGATCAACGTGGTGTACGCCTTCTTCGACACCTTCGCCATCGTCGACGCCACCACCCACGGCGGTCCGGGCAAGGAAACCGCCATCCTCGTCTACAAGCTCTATTACGACGGTTTCAAGGCGCTGGACATGGGAGGCTCCGCAGCGCAGTCTGTCATCCTGATGGGGATCGTGATCGCGCTCACCGTGGTGCAGTTCCGGTTCGTCGAAAAGAAAGTGCAGTACTGACATGATCGCGCGGCGCCCTGGCCTCACCGTGATGGCCCACGTCATCTTGATCTTGGGCGTAGCGGTGGTCGCCTTCCCGCTACTGCTGGCGGTGATTGCTTCCACCCAGTCATCGCAGGACATCATCACCGCCCGACCGCTGTCCCTGCTGCCCGGCGCGCACTTTCTAGACACCTACCGCGTCGCCCTGTTCGGAGGCGAGACGCAGGCGGGCAGCAAGCTGCCACCCGCATTGCCGATGATGGGCGTGAGTCTGGTCAGCGCGCTGGTGATCGCGCTGGGAAAGATCGCAATCTCGCTGCTGTCGGCCTTCGCGATCGTGTACTTTCGCTTTCCGCTGCGCAACTTCGTGTTCTGGATGATCTTCATCACGCTGATGCTGCCAGTCGAAGTGCGTATCGGCCCTACCTACGAGGTGGTGGCCGACTTGAAAATGCTCAACACCTATGCGGGCCTCACGGTACCCCTGATCGCCTCAGCCACCGCAACATTCCTGTTCCGACAGTTCTTCCTCACGGTGCCCGACGAGCTGGTCGAGGCCGCGCGCATGGACGGCGCTGGTCCGATGCGCTTTTTCTTCGATGTCCTGTTACCGCTGTCGGTCACCTCGATCGCAGCGCTGTTCGTGATCCAGTTCATCTACGGCTGGAACCAGTACCTCTGGCCGCTGCTGGTCACCACCAACGAAGACATGTACCCCATCGTCCTGGGCATCAAGCGGCTGGTGTCGGGCGAGTCGTACACCGAATGGAACGTTCTCATGGCCACCGCGGTACTGGCGCTGTTGCCGCCGGCGGCGGTGGTCCTGCTGATGCAGAAATGGTTCGTCAAAGGCTTGGTGGACACCGAGAAATAACAAGACACGTCATGGCAGGAATTTCCCTACGCAACGTCATCAAGCGCTATGTGAGCGGCAAGCAGTCGCTGCAGGTGATACACGGCATCGACGCCGAGATCGGCGACGGCGAATTCGTCGTCATCGTCGGCCCTTCGGGCTGCGGCAAGTCCACCCTGCTGCGCATGGTGGCGGGCCTGGAAGAAATCAGTGGGGGCGAGATCGCCATCGGCGCACGCGTCGTCAATGACCTGGAACCCGCCGAGCGCGACATCGCCATGGTGTTTCAGAACTACGCGCTGTATCCGCACATGAGCGTGTTCGACAACATGGCCTACGGATTGAAGATCCGCAAGCTACCCGCCGATGAGATCCGTGCCCGCGTGGACAAGGCCGCCGCCATCCTGGAGCTCTCGCCACTGCTCGATCGCAAGCCCCGCCAGCTCTCGGGCGGCCAGCGCCAGCGCGTGGCCATGGGTCGCGCTATCGTGCGCCAGCCTCAGGTCTTTCTCTTTGACGAGCCCCTGTCCAACCTCGACGCCAAGCTGCGCGCGCAAACACGCCTGGAAATCCAGAAGCTGCACCGCGAACTGGGCATCACGTCCCTGTTCGTCACGCACGACCAGGTCGAGGCCATGACCCTGGCCCAGCGGATGATCGTGATGAACAGTGGCGTGATGGAGCAATTCGGCACGCCCGAGGAGGTCTATCAGACACCCGCGTCCACCTTCGTCGCCAGCTTCATCGGCTCCCCGCCCATGAACCTGCTGCGACAGGCCCCGGGCGGACGCGCGGGCGAGATCCTGGGCGTACGGCCCGAACACCTCGATGTCACCGACACCGGCTGGACGCTTCAGGTCGAGACGGCCGAGCTCCTGGGGGCCGAGCGCCTGGTCTATGGCCGTGTGGGCGGCGAACCGGTCGTCGTTCGGATAGACGCAGGCCGGTCCGTGCCCGCCGCGGGCGGGGTGCTGTCCGTGACACCGCGCCCGGGCAGTCTGCACCGCTTCGATGCGCAGACTGGTAAGCGCTTACCTGATTGAGATCATGGCACCCTGGCCCTACCCCCGTTGGATCGCGCACCGCGGCGCTGGCAAGCTCGCGCCCGAGAACACCTTGGCCGCTTTCCGTCTGGGCGCGGCCCATGGCTACCGCATGTTCGAGTGCGACGCCAAGCTCTCAGCTGACGGCGTTCCTTTCCTGCTGCACGACGCCACCCTGGAGCGCACCACGAACGGCCACGGCATCGCAGGCCAGCAACCCTGGCAGGTCCTGTCGCAGCTCGATGCGGGCGGCTGGCACTCGCGCGCATACGCCGGCGAGCCCCTGCCCACGCTCGAAGCACTGGCGCGCTGGTGCCTGGCCAATGGCCATCACCTGAACATCGAGATCAAGCCCACGCCCGGCGAGGAACGCAAGACCGGAGCGGCTGTGGCCGGCTTGGCCCAGCGCCTCTGGAAAGGCCAGGCCGTCCCCCCCCTGCTTACCTCGTTCCAACCCGACGCCCTGCGCGGGGCGCACGCGACCGCGCCGCAACTACCCCGCGGGCTGCTGCTGGACACCTTGTGGGACGGGTGGCTGGACACCGCGCGCGAACTCGCCTGCGTGGCGGTGGTGTGCCACTACGCGCTGTGGACAGCTGACTCGGTATCGCAGGTGCACGCGGCTGGCATGCGATGTTTGAGCTACACGGTGAACGACGCGTCAGTGGCCTGGCACCTGGACCAACTCGGTACCGACGGCCTGATCACCGACCGCGTCGACCTGTTCGCCCCCGCATGAAAAAAGGCGCAGGGCTTGTCGGCCCGGCGCCTTTTTAGAGGGTCCCTGCAGCGAGTTACTTCAGGTCACCCGCCAGCGAAGCCAGCGCTTCCGGATCGATCGTGATGTGCGCCGGGTAGTTCTTGTGGTCGCAGCCCAGTTTCACACTGGCGCCCGCCTTCACCGCCGCAGCGGCTGCCGGCGAAAACTCGAAGCGCACGAAATGCACCGCGGAGGTCTTCTCCTCGGTCTCGCGGTCCAGGTCTTCATCAGCGATCGCGTAGATGCGGGCATGGCCCTCCACCTCGACGAACATGCGGTCTTCCACACCGATCAGACGGGCCAGCTCGCGCTTGCGTTCGTTGATGTCCGGATACTCGATCAGCATCGTGGCTTTCCAATTGGTGCCATCGGGTACCAGCGGGCCGTAGGCCTCCACTTCCTGCGCGATACCGTCTTCTTCAAAGATCTTCTCGATGCGCAGCATCTCCTGGATCTGGTAGCGAATCGTGGTCTCGCTCTCGAATTGCAAGGTGATGTGGTCGCCCAGATGCAGAGAGCGCAGCTTACGGTGCGCCAGCACTTGCGCTTTGTGCTCCTTGCGCCACTTGCTGTAGGCCTCCAGCGTCATCAGGCTGTCGGGGGTGATGGTTCCGGTCAATTGCATGGCATCGTCCTCTAATGGGGTATCACTTCAGTCCGTAGGCCCTGCGCACCAGAGTCAGCGGGTGCTGCATCTCGGGCGTGCCCAGGCCGTTGCGCTCAAAGCCTTGCGCAATGTGGTGTCCGCCCAGCGGGCAATCCGAGGTGATGTAGTCGGGCGCACCCCCCTGCGGGTGTTCGGCCATCTTCTTGAACAGGGGTTTGCCGATCTTCATGGCCTGCTCGTGGTAGGCCTTCTTCACACCGAAGGTGCCGGCATGGCCGGAACAACGCTCGTGGGTCGACACATAGGTCTCCGGCACCATCTTGAGCATTTCCTCGGTCTTCTTGCCGATGTTCTGCACGCGCCCGTGGCACGGGACCTGGTAGCTGATCTTGCCCAGGGGCTGCGTGAACTCGGTCTTGAGCAACCCGTCGCGCTTGCGCGCCATCAGGTACTCGAAGGGATCCCACATCGCCTCCTTCACCAGCTGCACCTCGGCGTCGTCGGGGTACATCAGGGGCAGTTCCTGCTTGAACATCAGCGTACAGCTCGGGACAGCCGACAAGATGGCGTAGCCGTCACGCGCGTACTTGGCCAGCTCCGGAATATTGGCTTGCTTGTTCTCGTCTACCGACTCCAGGTCGCCCAGTTCGAGCTTGGGCATGCCGCAGCACTTTTCCTTCTCGACCAGCACATAGGGCACTTCGTTGTGATCCAGCACCTTCAGCAAGTCGTGGCCAATGCCCGGCTCGTTGTAGTTCACGTAGCAGGTGGCGTAGATCGCAACCTTGCCCGGCGTCTTCGCGCCGTCCTTGACCGGGAAGTCCTTGGACTCGGCGGCCGAGGAGCGGAACTTGCGCGTGGCCAGGCTCGGCAACCAGGCGTTCTGGTCGACACCGAGCACCGACTCCATCACGCTGCGGGCCACCTTCGTCTCGTTCACCGCGTTCACTGCCTGCACCACGATCGGGATGCCGGCGAACTTGCCGTGCGTGTCGGTCGAGGCCAGGAACTTCTCGCCTGCGCCCACTTCACCCTTCTTAAACTTGATCGCCTTGGCGCGCAGCATGGTGTGCGGGAAATCCAGATTCCACTCGTGCGGTGGCACGTAGGGGCACTTGGTCAGGTAGCACAGGTCGCACAGATAGCACTGGTCGACTACCTTCCAGTAGTCCTTCTTGTCCACACCATCGAGTTCGCCGGTCTTGCCTTCGTCCACCAGGTCGAACAGCGTCGGGAACGACCCGCACAGGCTCACGCAGCGGCGGCAGCCATGGCAGATATCGAAGATGCGCTCCATCTCATGGAACGTGGCTTCTTCGTTGTAGAACTCAGGGTTCTTCCAGTCGATCGGGTGACGGGTGGGAGCCTCCAGGCTGCCTTCTCGTGCCATGTCTTATCTCCGGGATCGGTTTTAAAGGGGGGTTCTGCATTGGGCACGGCCCGAAGGCCATGCCCAACACGCAACATCCCGAGGGTCAGTCGACCAGCTCGTTCAGGGCCTTCTGGTAACGGTTGGCGTGCGAGCGCTCGGCCTTGGCCAGGGTCTCGAACCAATCGGCCACTTCGTCATGGCCCTCGTCACGGGCCGTCTTGGCCATGCCGGGGTACATGTCGGTGTACTCGTGGGTCTCGCCGGCCACTGCGGCGGTCAGGTTCTGGCGGGTCGAGCCGATCGGCAGGCCGGTGGCGGGGTCGCCACACTGCTCGAGCCACTCGAGGTGACCGTGGGCATGGCCCGTCTCACCTTCAGCGGTGGAACGGAACAGGGCTGCCACGTCGTTCTGGCCTTCCACGTCGGCCTTGTTTGCGAAATACAGGTAACGGCGGTTGGCCTGGGACTCACCGGCGAAGGCGGCCTTCAGGTTCTCTTCCGTTTTAGAGCCCTTGAGAGCTGGCATGGAACATCTCCTTTAGATTGATGAAGGAAGCGACGCCCGTCACCCCAAAAGGGGACGGGACGACGGATGATGGCGCAGTCGTGACCGGTCCGTCTAATTGGAGACTTCAATGTCCAGTATTGAGTTTGGCTATTCGAGGAATAGTGCCTATATCGAAGGTTTATCGGGCGGGCCCGACAGGCGGGGCCGCTGAACCGTCCCGGCACAAGATTACGCTACAGTAAATCAGTTACGCATTAGTAAATCGTGGAGACCCCCATGGCTGCAGTCCTGTCCGCCGCACCCGGCACCCCTGTTCTGGCACACCTGCCCCCGCCGGTCGCCATCCACCAACTGCACCACTACGCCTACCGCGCCCGCGACGCGGAGGAAACCCGCCATTTCTACGAAGACATCCTGGGCCTGCCGCTCTATCACATCATCCAGAGCGACCATGTTCCCAGCACCGGCGAGTACTGCCCTTACACCCACTTCTTCTTTCGCCTGCAGGACGGCTCCTTCATTGCCTTCTTCGACCTGGGCGACGACCAGGCGGCGCTCCCCTCGCCCAACACACCGCTGTGGGTGAACCACATCGCCTTCCGGGTCGACTCCATCCAGGCCCTGCAGGACATGAAAACGCGCTTGCAGGCCCATGGCATCGAGGTGCTGGGTGTCACCGACCACCACATCTTTCACAGCATCTACTTCTTCGACCCCAACGGCGTGCGTCTGGAGCTCTCCGCCCAGCACGCCGATGAATTCCAGATGCTGCAAGAGAGCAAGACCGCCCACGCGCGCCTGGCCGAGTGGACCGCACGCAAGCAACAATGGAGGGCCGAGCGGGCCGCCGGTCAGGCCGCAGCGCCCCTGAAGCCCCAACAGAACGACCGCCCGCAATACAACCGCTGAACCAGCGCGCTTTCCCCGCAGCGAACCCCCATGCAAGACCGATACGCCGACACCGCGTTCACCAACGGCTACCAGTTCACCTCGGGCGGCGGCTACCAGCTCCCCGAATACACCTTCGTGGCGCCCCCCGAGGTCGCCAGCGGTCAGGTCGGCCACGAACCCATCGTCATCGTCGGGGCTGGCATCACCGGCCTGACCCTGGCCTGCGCGCTGGCCCGCCTGGGCGTGCGCGCCGTGGTGCTCGACGAGGACAACACCGTGGGCGTCAAGGGCGCCTCCTCACGCGGTATCTGCTACACACAGAAGTCACTGGAGATCTTCGACCGCCTGGGCATCTACCCACGCATTGCCGCCAAGGGCGTCCAGTGGAGCGTGGGCCGCACCTTCGCCGGGCAGGACGAGATCTACTCTTTTGACCTGCGCCAGCAAAGCGCCTACAACCTGTCCAGCCAGCCGCCCTTCATCAACATCCAGCAGTTCTACATCGAGAGCTACCTGGTCGATCGCATCCACGAACTCGGCGACGTGGAGCTGCGCTGGAAGAACCGCGTCATCGGCTTCGAGCAGGACGACCAGGACGCCACCCTCACCATCACCACGCCTGCGGGCGACTACCGTCTGCGCGCCGACCATGTGATCGACGCCACTGGCTCGCGCAGCCCCTTTCACGCCTGGGTGGGCGCCACCCTCACCGGCAGGAAAGGCGACGACCGCTGGTGCATCGCCGACGTGCGCTTTCCCGACCGTCCACCAGGCGAGCGCCATACCTGGATTGAAGCGCCTTTCAACGAAAACCGCGCCGTGTGGCAGCACCTCATGGGCGATGACGTCTGGCGCATCGACTACCAAATGGCTCCCGACGCCGACCCCGCCTACGTGAGCCGCGAAGACGTGGTGCGCGAGCGCCTGGCCCGCCAGTTCGGCCCCGACATGCAGGTCGAGATCGTCTGGGTCGGTCCCTATGCCTACCGCAGCGAATGCATCGACCGCATGCGCCATGGCCGGGTCTTCTTCGTGGGCGACGCAGCCAAGGTGGTCAGCCCCTTCGGCGCGCGCGGAGGCAACACCGGCATCGCCGACGCCGATAACCTCGCCTGGAAACTCGCTGCGGTCCTGCGCCAGCAGGCCAGCGCGAAGCTGCTGGACACCTTCCACGACGAGCGCCACGAGGCCGCCCGTCAGAACGTTCAGGTCACCCACCGCACTGCGCGCTTCCTGCGCCCGGCCGACGGCATCGAGCGCACCTTCCGCACCGCGGCCATCAGCCTGGCCCGCCAGCACCTGTTCGCGCGCTCCCTGATCAACACCGGACGCATGGCGGTCGCGAACACCTACACCGAGTCGCCCGCCTGCCAGACGGGTGGCGGCCAGTCGGTGCAGAACGTGGGCTTGACCTGGGCCGATGGCACGGCCGGCACGGTCAACGACCTGCTGCTGTGGGCGCAAGGCAATTTCCTGCTGCTCGCCTTCGGCGAGCTCTCCGCCTCGGCCCTGCAGCGCCTGCGCACCCTGGGGAAAAACGCACCGGTGCGCGTGGTGCAGGTGGTGGATGCCGCCACTGCGGCACGTGCACGCGAGCACGTACGCGACCCCCAGGGCCACCTGCAGGGCGCCTGCCATGTCTTCGGCCATGCCTGGGCCCTGGTCCGACCGGACAGCTACGTGGCCGCCACCGGCGAAAGCATCGACGCCAGCCTGATCGAGTCCCTTGGCGCGGCGCTGGGCGTCACCTCCGAAGGAGCCCCCGCATGAAAACCGCCCTGCATTTTCAAGATGCCGACACCTTCTACGAGCAGCTGCTGGACGCCCACACCGGGCTCACCCCGGCACAGTCCGAGTTGCTCAATGCCCGCCTGATCCTGATCCTGGCCAACCAAGTCGGCGACGCCCAGGTCCTGCGCCAATGCATCGAGGCAGCCGCCGCCCTGCCCGAATCGGCTGGGGGTGGGCAGCCCGCATAAAATCCGGCTTCGCCCCTGACCACGACGGCATCTTCGGGTGCCGTTTTCATTTGTCCAACCGACCCGCGCCATGAGCGACACCCCACAACAACCCGGCCTCTCCAGTCTGTCCAAGTCCTTCGAGCCGGCCGCCCTCGAGGCGCACTGGGGTCCGCTGTGGGAACAGCGCGGGTACGGCCGGGCCGGCTTTCGCGGCACCGGCACCGACCAGGCCGACGCGCCGTCCTTCGCCATCCAGCTGCCGCCCCCGAACGTCACCGGCACCCTGCACATGGGCCATGCGTTCAACCAGACCATCATGGACAGCCTCACTCGCTATCACCGCATGCGAGGCCACAACACCGCCTGGATCCCGGGCACCGACCACGCCGGCATCGCCACCCAGATCGTCGTCGAACGGCAGCTGCAGCAACAGGGCATCAGCCGCCACGACCTGGGCCGCAAGAACTTCGTGGCGCGCATCTGGGACTGGAAGGAACAATCGGGCAACACCATCACCACGCAGATGCGCCGCATGGGCGACAGCGTCGATTGGTCGCGCGAGTACTTCACCATGGACGACAAGCTCTCGCGCGTCGTCACCGACACCTTCGTCCAGCTCTATGAGCAGGGCCTGATCTATCGCGGCAAGCGCCTCGTCAACTGGGACCCCGAGCTCAAATCCGCGGTCTCCGACCTCGAGGTCGAAAGCGAAGAGGAAGACGGCTTTCTCTGGCACATCAACTACCCGCTGGAAGACGGCTCGGGCGCGCTCACCGTCGCCACCACCCGCCCCGAGACTCTGCTCGGCGACGTCGCCGTCATGGTCCATCCCGAAGACGCGCGCTACACCGCTCTCATCGGAAAAAAGGTGCGCCTGCCACTGTGCGATCGCCTGATCCCTGTCATCGCCGACGACTACGTCGACCGCGAATTCGGCACTGGCGTGGTCAAGGTCACCCCGGCGCATGATGCCAACGACTACGCCGTCGGCCAGCGCCACCAGCTGCCCATGATCGGCGTGCTCACGCTGGACGCCAAGATCAACGAAAACGCCCCCGCCGCCTATCAGGGCCTGGAGCGCTTCGTCGCCCGCAAGCGCGTCGTCGCCGACCTCGAGGCCCAGGGCCTGCTGATCGAAACCCGCAAGCACAAGCTCATGGTCCCGCGCTGCGCGCGCACTGGCCAGGTGGTGGAACCCATGCTCACCGACCAGTGGTTCGTCGCCATGAACCAGGTCGGCAAGGGCGACGCCACCGGCAAGTCCATCGCGCAAAAAGCGATCGACGCGGTGCAATCGGGCCAGGTGCGCTTCGTGCCTGAGAACTGGGTCAACACCTACAACCAGTGGATGAACAACATCCAGGACTGGTGCATCTCGCGCCAGCTCTGGTGGGGCCACCAGATTCCGGCCTGGTACGACGAAGACGGAAAGGTCTATGTCGCCCGCTCCGAGCAAGACGCCCAGGCCCAGGCCCCCGGCAAGCGCCTCACCCGCGACGAAGACGTCCTGGACACCTGGTACTCCTCGGCCCTCGTGCCCTTTTCCACCCTGGGCTGGCCCGACAAGACCCGCGACCTCGAGCTCTATCTGCCCTCCACAGCGCTGGTGACCGGCTACGACATCATCTTCTTCTGGGTCGCCCGGATGATCATGATGACGACGCACTTCACCGGCAAGGTGCCGTTTCGTGACGTCTACATCCACGGCCTGGTGCGCGACGCGCAGGGCAAGAAAATGAGCAAGTCCGAGGGCAATGTGCTGGACCCAGTGGACCTGATCGATGGCATCGCCCTGGCGCCTCTGCTCGATAAGCGCACCACCGGCCTGCGCAAACCCGAGACCGCGCCGGCGGTTCGCAAGAACACCGAGAAGGAATTCCCCGAGGGCATTCCCGCCTACGGCGCCGACGCCCTGCGCTTTACTTTCGCATCGCTGGCCTCGCTGGGCCGCAGCATCAACTTCGACGCCAAGCGCTGCGAGGGCTACCGCAACTTCTGCAACAAGCTCTGGAACGCCACCCGCTTCGTTCTCATGAACTGCGAGGGCCATGACGTATCCGAAGAAGGCGCCACCCGCACCGCCGCTGACCGCTGGATCGTCTCGCTGCTCCAGCAGGTTGAAGCCGACGTGGCCAAGGGCTTCGCCGAGTACCGCTTGGACAACGTGGCCAACGCGATCTACCAGTTCGTCTGGGACGAATACTGTGACTGGTACCTCGAGATCGCCAAGGTCCAGATCCAGACCGGCGACGCCGCGCAGCAGCGTGGCACGCGCCGCACCCTGATCCGCGTGCTGGAGGCCATCCTGCGCCTGGCCCATCCCGTCATCCCTTTCATCACCGAGTCGCTGTGGCAGACCGTGGCGCCGGTGGCTGGCAAGGGCGGCGACTCCATCAGCATCGCGCCCTACCCCGAATCCAACGCCGCCGCCATCGACGGGGCTGCCATGGCCTGGATGACGCGCCTGAAATCAGTGGTCGATGCTTGCCGCAATCTGCGCGGCGAAATGAACGTCTCGCCCTCCACCCGACTGCCTCTGCTCGCCGTGGGCGATGCCGCCTTCCTGCGCGAAGCTGCGTCCGTCCTGCAGGCCCTGGCCAAACTCAACGAAGTCCGCGTCTTCGACAACGAAGCGGCGTGGGTCGCCGCCGCCCAGGCCGCGCCAGTCGCCGTGGCCGGCGACGCCCGCCTGTGCCTGTTCATGGAAATCGATGTCGCCGCCGAGAAAGTCCGTCTGACCAAGGAGGCGACCCGCATCGAGGGCGAACTGGCCAAGGCGAACGGCAAACTAGCCAACGAAGCCTTCGTGGCCAAGGCCCCGGCTGCCGTCATCGAACAGGAACGCGCCCGCATCGCCCAATTCGGCGCAACGCTGCAACGTTTGCGCGAACAACTGGAGCGGCTGGGGACCTGATACGCCGTGGTTCGCTAAGATCCGGCACGCGGACATCCCCCTGGCCCCCATGTCCGACATCCACGCGCGGGGCAGGATGACGCCGAGCCTCGCGCGCGAAGCCAGACTCGGCACTCGCCCCGGGTCCGAGATGCCCGCCTTGCGCGCCACACAGAGAGAGCCATGAACGCAACGACGAAACAGCCGCCCCTGTCCATCCAGAAAGCCGTCTTTCCTGTGGCTGGACTGGGTACGCGCTTCCTGCCGGCCACCAAGGCTCAGCCCAAGGAAATGCTGCCCATCGTCGACAAGCCGCTCATTCAGTACGCGGTCGAAGAGGCCTATGCCGCCGGCATCCGCCACATGATCTTCGTCACCGGCCGCAGCAAGCGCGCCATCGAGGACCATTTCGACACCGCCTACGAACTCGAGACCGAGCTTGAGGCCGCCAACAAGAAGGATCTGCTTGCCCTGGTGCGCTCGATCAAGCCCGACGACATGGATTGCTCCTATGTCCGCCAAGCCCGCATGCTGGGCCTGGGCCACGCCGTCCTGTGCGCGCAACCCCTGGTGGGCCAGGAACCCTTTGCCGTGCTGCTTGCCGACGATCTGATGATCGGCGAGGACGGCGGCCCGGGGGTGCTGAGCCAAATGGTCAAGGTCTTTGAACAGGTGCGCACTTCGGTGCTGGCGGTCCAGGAAGTGCCGCGCGACCACGTTCGCCGCTACGGCATCGTCGCCGGCGAGCCAGCGGGCCAGCACCTCACCCGCGTGCGCCAAATGGTCGAAAAACCCAGCCCCGAGCAAGCGCCTTCGCGCATGGGCGTGGCGGGTCGCTACATCCTCACGCCCGCCGTCTTCGAACAGATCCGCCAACAACCGCGTGGCGCGGGCGGCGAGATCCAGCTCACAGACGGCATCGCTCGCCTGCTGGATACCGAAGGCGTGCACGCCTTCAACTACGCCGGCAAGCGGTATGACTGCGGCAGCAAGCAAGGTTTCCTGGAAGCCACCGTCGAACTCGCACTCAAGCACCCCGAAGTGGGCAGCGAATTCAGGCAGTACCTGAACAATCTCCTGCGCTGAGGGTCGGCGTGCGGTGCGCCTAGCGGCGACGCAGCACGTGCACGAACTCGGCACCCACCGTCTGCTGCTCCACCAGATCGTGCCCGGTCTGGCGAGCGAAAGCCTGGAAGTCTCGAAGCGATCCGGCATCGGTCGCCACCACCTTCAGCAGCTGGCCGGACGTGAGTTCGGCCAAGGCCTTCTTGGCCTTGAGTATGGGCAGCGGGCAATTGAGCCCCCGCGTGTCGATTTCCTTGGCGATATCCATGCGTTGAAGTTTCTACAGATCTCAATCTCGCGCGTTGGCGTCCTGCTCTGGGCTGGCAGGAAACGCCATGAAGCGCGGTTCATGCCCGCGTCCGCGTAGCCATTGCGCTAGCGCCTGGCCGGTTCCCGAGGGCCAGCAGCGGACTTCATCGAATCCATACAGGCGCCACTCGGCCAGTTCAGGCGAAAGCCGCACCTGCCCGTGCGCCACCGCGTGGTAGGCGATGATCACCTGGTTCATCCGCTGGAAGTCATACACCCCAATCAGGTCCAGCTCGCTCACCTGAAGGCTGGTCTCCTCGGCTATTTCGCGCGTGATGCCTTGTTCAGGCGTCTCGCCGGCCTCCATGAAACCGGTAATCAGCGCAAACATCTTGCCGGGCCAGGCCGCATTGCGCGCCAGCAGGATCTTGCCTTCGTACTCGATCACGGCGGCCAGCACTGGCGTCGGATTGTTCCAGTGCGTCCATCCGCATGCGTGATGGGGGCACCGCAGGCGTTCGCGCGGACCGCCATCCTCGTCCTGCACGATCAGCGCCAGCGGCGTGGCGCACTGCGGGCAGTACCGGTAGGCTGCTGCACTCACGGCCGCGCCCTCAGGCCGGGAACACGCCGGTGGACAGGTAGCGATCGCCGCGGTCGCACACGATGAACACGATCGTCGCGTTTTCCACCTGACGCGCGATCTCCTGCGCCACCCAGCAGGCACCCGCCGCCGAGATGCCCGCAAAGATTCCTTCCTCCCGCGCCATGCGCCGGCACATCTCCTCGGCATCTTCCTGGCTCACATAGACCAGTTCGTCCACCGCACTCGGCTCATAGATGCGGGGCAGATACTCTTGCGGCCACTTTCGGATGCCGGGAATACGAGAACCCTCACTGGGCTGCGCCCCGATGATGCGGATCGCGGAGTTCTTTTCCTTCAGAAACCTCGACACGCCGGTGATGGTGCCAGTGGTCCCCATGGCACTCACGAAATGCGTGATGCGGCCCCCCGTCTGCTCCCAGATCTCGGGGCCGGTGGTCTCGTAATGAACGCGCGGGTTGTCCGCGTTGGCAAATTGATCCAGCACACGGCCCTTGCCTTCGCGCTGCATGTTCTCCGCCAGGTCGCGGGCGTACTCCATGCCCCCGCTTTTGGGCGTGAGAAGTAGCTCAGCGCCAAAAGCCTTCATGGTCTGCGCCCGCTCGATGGACAAGTCCTCCGGCATGATCAGCACCATCCGATAGCCCTTGATGGCTGCGGCCATCGCCAGCGCGATTCCCGTGTTGCCCGAGGTGGCTTCGATCAGGGTATCGCCAGGCTTGATCTCGCCGCGCTCCTCGGCCCGCGCGATCATCGAGAGGGCGGGACGGTCCTTCACCGAGCCTGCCGGGTTGTTGCCCTCGAGCTTACCCAGGACCACATTGCCCCGCTTCAGGTTGTCCGCTGCGCCGATCCGCTGCAGCGCCGCGAGGGGCGTTTTGCCAACCGCATCTTCAATCGTGGGGTACTTCATGCGCGCCACTGTGCCATAATTTTCGGCTGCTCAGACCGCACCGCCCGAGTGGTGAAATTGGTAGACGCAGGGGACTCAAAATCCCCCGCCGCAAGGCGTGCCGGTTCGATTCCGGCCTCGGGCACCATAAGCGCTTTCCGGTCCTTCGCTTTCCTTCGCCTGCGCGGCCCGGGAACCATCGACCGCACGTCGCCACCAATCCGGCATCGCAGCTTCCAAGGCATTGCTTCGGCTTACCCCTGCCGCGCACAGCGGCCGATTGGTCCTTCTGTTACCCACGATGGAACCAGGCGGCCCGCCAGCAAATGCTCCACGCCATGAGCCCTCTCCGTCCGGTCCTCCCCGCACAACCCGTTCGTCACGCCGCTCCGCCTGCCCAGCCCTTCTCCCAGTCCCCCGGAACCTCCGAAGGCTCCACCGCACAGGGCTTGGCCGGCCCGGCGCAGGCCCTGCGCGGCACCGCAGGCATGGTCATCCAGGTACTGCAGCAGGCCTTCGGGAACACGATGGGTGAGGCCATTGCCCGAGAGCTCGGCCTGGACCCCGCATCCAGCCCCCCCATGCAGGCCTGGGAGGTCGACCGGGCCCTCGGAATCGGGCAGACCGCGCGTTCCGCCCTGCAGGGCGTTGACTTCGGCAGCCGTCTGGTCCACTCCGCGCGTGCCGACGGACCCGGTTTCCGAAGGGTGTCCGAGTCCGTCGGACTGGACCCGAGGCACATCGACGACAGCACACGACGCGAAATCGACGCCCGAATGGATGCCAAATTCAACCAGGCCACAGCGGCAGGCCAGGCTCCTGTCCCGCTGACACAGGTCCGCGAATGGTTGCAAAAAGAGCTAATTCGCTTGACTAAGTAACTCCATTAAGGCAACTTACAGGCTCTTTGTAAGTCCTCGGAGTTATTTTGCTGCCCCATCTTGAACCAGCGGATTCGCATCCTGCAGCGGATCCGGGCACGACCCGTCCCGGCGGCCGACAGCTCAGCGACTCCGACGAGGCTCTGTTCAAGCAACTCGTCCACTCCCACCACCAGCGCCTGTACCGTTTCGTGGTGAAGCACATCGGCTGGAGTTCGGACGCCGAAGACATCACCCAACAGGCATTCGTCGAGGCCGCGCAAAGTTTCGCCACCTTCAAGGGCCAGTCCGAGCTCTCCACCTGGCTTTACGGCATCGCCATGAACCTGGTGCGCAACTACCTGTCCCGATCGCCGCATCGGCGTTATGCCTTCGAAGGAGAAGACGCACTCGCCGAAACCAGCTGCGCGCGTCCCACCCCTTTCGAACAACTCGCCCAATCTGAAACCGTCCGAGCGCTCGAGCAGGCCCTCGCGGAGCTAGCGCCTGAAATGCGAGACGTCCTGCTACTGGTCGGCATGGACGAAATCAGCTACGAAGACGCGGCCGTCATGCTCTCCATCCCGATCGGAACCGTCCGCAGCCGGGTCTCACGCGCGCGCAGTGCACTGCGCAAGCGCTTCAACGCGCAAAACATCGACCTGGGCTTCTGAGGTACACCCAGGCTCAAGGCAGCGGCCTGCCCACCGGTGTCTCGCTGACCAGTCTTGGCCGAATGAGGAATATCCGTTCGCGTTTCTGGACCAGACGAGCCTTCGTCGAAAAGAGCGCTCCCACCCACGGCAAATCACCCAGCACCGGCACCTTCTGCTCGCTGGCGATGGTTTGGTCGGAGCTGTAACCGGCAATCACGAGGGCCTCGTTCTGCCGCACCACCGCCTGGGTGCTCACAGAGCTACGGCGCACGGTCGGCAGCGCATCCACCTGACGGTCCTGGATCTGGCCATCCTCGATATCCACAGTCAACTGTATCGATGCCGCGGCACCATCCACCAGGCGAGGCGTCACGCGCAAGGTAGTCCCTGCTGTCACCGGCGACACGCTGGCTACCCGCTCGCCCTGCACCCGGATATAGAACGTCTCGGAGAGATCCAGCAGGGCCCCAATGTTGTCGGTAGTCAGGACCGACGGACGACTTTGAATGCGCGCATCGCCGGTGGATTCGAGCAAACGGATCTGCGCCAGGAAGTTGCTGTCCTGCTCACCGGGCAGCGTGCCCGAACCTGCACTGCCCAGCGTCAAGGCGAGCGCTCCAGGGCGCAAAGTCTGCGCTACGCCGAAACTGGCGGAAACCGAGCCGCCCCTCAGGGACCAGTTGACTCCCAGTTCGCGGGCCCGCTCCGAATTGACATCGATGATCATGGCCTCGATCTCGATCAAAGGCGAAGGAACGTCCAGCTGCGCGATCAGGCGCTCGTACAGCACCATCCGCTCCGGGGTGTCGGTGACGATGATGGCGTTCAAGCGCGAATCCGACTGGATCGAAGCGCCTGGTCCTCCCCCAGAAGAGGGCGCTGCGGACCGGGCAGGCGCAGCGCTCGTGACGGACGCGCCGCGGGCGGTCCCTCCCCCTGGCGCCGCGGCGCCAGACGCGGGCGGAGAGGCCGGGGCAGAAGCCCCCAGCGCGGGCAAGGGAACCACCGCACCGGGCTGTGCGTTCACTTTCTCGTCCAGCAGCGCGCCACTGGCCCCGGTGCCGCCTGACCCCATCAGCCCGCGCAGCACTGTGGTCAGGCCGGGCTGGGTGATCTGCCGATCACGAAACTGGATCACACGATCATCCGCCGAGGCATGCCGCAAGCGGAACACGCTTACCTGGAGAGCGCTCCTGGGCTGACTGGGTAATTGCTTGAGCGTCGACTCGACCAAGGCGACATAACTGGCTGGCCCGGAAATCAGCAGCACCCCGTGCTCGGGCAACTCGCCCCAACCAAAGCGGGTGTCGACCACGCCCAGCTCGGTGAGCGTCTGGCGCAGGCGCCCTGCGCCTGCAGCGGGCAGGGGCACGGTGCGCATCACCATGTCCCTTGATCGGCTCACATGCAGCGTCCCACCATGCGCATACCAGGTGAAGCCATAGACCCCTCCCAGTCTTGAAAGGAATTCAGTCGGACTCGCGCTGGTGAAGCGCCCATTCACTGTGCCCGAAACACCAGGCTCGAGGGCCAGCCCCAGGCTAAAGCCTGTTGCGAAATCGCCCAGAACGGACTCTAAGGACGAACCCTCAGCAAAGTAGCTGTAGGGCGATTCAGGCCAGGGCGCAGGCGCCGCCCAGGTCGATACGCAAGCGGCCAGGAGCCATTGCAGCACCCATCGGAGCCGTCCCACGCTATATCGACTCCAGCTGCACCACGTTACTCGCTTCATCCGATCTCCAAGGGGACATCAAACCAACGCGGGGCTTCCTGGCGACAGACCCAGCACCACATCGCCAACGCATTGACGAAATCCGCAAGCGCATCCTCCAAGCCACGAACATCGAGTCGGTGGGGTAGGCGCTGCTGCAATTCGAGGCGCTGCCGTGAAGGGTCGATCGCCAAGCCACAAACATGCTCTCGGACCACGCCTGCAGATACCCCCAGAAGACGAGCCAAGAATGCATCCCTTGAGGCTGCTGGCAGGCCCGACAGCCTCACCAGGGCGGACACCATGGCCAGCTGACCAGCTCCAACCGGCCGCAATTCAACCCGGTACTGGGTGTCCACCTGCAGCTTCAAGCTGCCGTCGGGTCGCAGCGCTGACAGTGCCATCCCGTGACGCTCCATGTAGGCCTTCAACACGGGGATAGGCTGCGGGTCACGAGGGAAGACCGTCATGACGCGTATCCCTCAGGTGGGACCTCACGCACCATGCGCAAAACGGCCGCCACTGGCACGATCAGTTCGGCCGGTATGTACTGCTCGATCGAGGCCGTTCGCATCAGGTCCCAGGCCAGAGGAACATTCTCGAACACCGGAACACCCGCCTCACGGGCCGCCGCCACCATGCGCGCGGCCTGCGCACCTTCCCCCTTGGCCGTCACCATGGGCAGCGACGTCTTGCCTTCCACGTAATACAACGCGATGGCCAGATGCACGGGATTGGTCACCAGGACAGAGGCTGTTCGGGCCTGCTCGACCGACCGATCCTCCAGCATCTGCAGGTGCAGGTTCTTGCGCTCTCCCTTCAGGAGAGGGTCGCCTTCGGTCTCCTTGAACTCCCGGCGAACTTCATCGATCGACATCATCAACTGCTTGCGATGGTGGCGGCTTTGCCACAACCAGTCGGCCGCTGCGATGAAGGCGTAGATCACGACCAGCTTCAGGACGATCGCACTCACCAGCGCCGCGAGCACAGCGCCCACCCCCTCCAGGCCGCCCATTGGAAGTGTGATGAGGGCGCCCATCGCATCCCGCAGGGTCACAAAAATCACGGCAGACAGGACTGTGATCTTCAGGATCGACTTGAAGAACTCGAAAATCCCCTTGGCGCCGAACATGTTCTTCACGTTTTCGACGATATTGAGCTTCTTGGCCGACGGCGTGAGCGCCTTGATCGAAAACAGCAACTTCGTCTGCCACATCTCAATCAGCAGCCCCAGGGAGATCACGATCAGAACAAAGGGCAGCAGCAGGACGATCACATCTTCCAAGAAATGCGCGGCCAAGACCTTCAAGGCCAGGTAGAAGTCCATGCCCAAGACGCTGGCAGGCAGAACCATCATCTCGCTCAGGCGCCTGGAGATCGACTGCATGTCGAACAGCATGTAGCCAAAGATCGCCGCGAACAAAACGCCCTGCGTGATGTCCTTGCTGTGGGCAACCTGTCCTTCCTTCCGCGCTTCTTTGAGCTTCTTGGGCGTGGGCTGCTCGGTCTTTTCTGTCATCGCGTCACCTGCTGCGGGGATCGCCAGGCCTCGTCAAGCGCGGGAAGGATCTGACGCAAATCATCCAGCGTCCCCTGCGCGTACTCAAACAAGGTGGTCATATACAGCGCGAGGACCAGGAATGCCAGGGCGCTCTTGATCGGCATGGCCAGGAAGAACACCTGCAACTGCGGAACAAAACGGCTGACGATAGCCAATCCCATTTCCGCCAGGAACATGGCGACGATCGCCGGCGCGCAGATGATCAATGCCAGGCGGGCCAGCCCCAGGATCTGCTCGATGAACAAGCCAGCAGACTCCGCTCGCAGGTGGGGCATCCACTCAAAGACGTTCCAGAGCGAAAAACTGGCGTAAAGGATGTCGAGTATCAGCAGGAAGCCTCCGCTGATGAAGAAGAAAACGATGAAGGCCTGGCTGAAGATCGCACCCAATGGCGAGCTGTCATTACCTGTCAGCGGGTCAAGCGTTGCGCCCATCGTCGCCCCCCGCTGGTTGTCTATCAGGAAGCCCATCGCCTCGAACGCCCAGAAAGGAACCGCGACCAGGCACCCTAGCACCAGGCCAACGAACAACTCCTTCACCAGCAAGAGGAACATGCGACCAGGGGGTATGTCGAGCGCCATTACCGCTGGCATCAAGGTCGGCGCCACCATCAACCCCAAACCCGCCGATAGCGCCACCCGCAGGGTCCCCGGGAAATGACTGCGTCCGAATACCGGGATCGGAATGAACATACCCAGGATACGAGCCTGCGCCCACCCCAGCGACAGAAGGAAAGTCTTTAATTGGGAGAGTTCGGTCAATTCGCCCATGGCCTCACCGCTCAGCGCCCCACCCGTGGCAGGTTTTCGAAAATCGAAACCGTGAAGTTGTACATTTCGCCCCCGACCCAACCCGCCGTCAGGGCCAGGGTGAACATCACGGCGACCAGCTTTACCGCGAATGACAGTGTCTGCTCCTGTATTTGGGTCAGTGCCTGGAACAGCGCGAACAAGGTCCCCACGACGGAAGCGACCACGATCGTGGGTAGCGACAGCCACAGCGTGAGGTACATCGCCTGGCTCATATAAGTGACAAGTTCGGCAAGCTGCACAGGTCACTCACGTGTAGGTCAGTACCAGGCCCTGGATCAAGCGGGTCCATCCATCAGCAGCGATGAAGAGAAAAAGCTTCAAGGGCAGCGAAATCGTGACCGGCGACACCATCATCATCCCCATGGCCAGGAGGATGTTGGAAACGATCAGGTCGATCACCACAAATGGCAGGTAAATCAGAAACCCGATCTGAAAAGCCGCCGTCAACTCGCTCACAAGGAAGGCTGGCATCAGGATCAAGAAGTCCGTGGGTTTCACGTCGGCCGACATCGCGGGCCCCCACATGCGGTGGCTCGTGCGCAAGAAGAAATCGCGCTGCTCGGGACGGGAATTACGAACCATGAACTCGCGCAGGGGCTCCAGACCCCGGCGCACACTTGTGACCACCGACTCGGCGCTGCGCAGGTTCCCAGCCTGGATCGTCGTTTCGTAGATCCGATTGCCAATCGGTGCCATCACGTAGGCGGTCAGGATCAGGGACAGGCCATACAAGGCGATGTTGGGCGGCACCTGCTGAACGCCCAGGGCATTTCGCAGCAACATCATCACCACCGAGATCTTTAGGAACGAAGTCGTCACCACGACCAACGTGGGCAGCAGCCCTAGAAGTCCGAACACCAGCAGCAGGGTGACGGGATCCGGGATGTTCATAGCGATTCGACGTCCGATTCGGTGTCTAGCGCTGGCGCGGCCTCTTGGCCTAGCGTCATACGAGGCGCATCCGTAGTCTTGCGACGGGCCAAGGAAGTGACGGTCACGCCCATGCGCCCGTCGATATCCACCAATTCACCCAGCCCGATCAGGAGACCGTTGACTCGCACGCGTACAGCGCTGGTCAGGGGTTGCCCCAGGTCAATGGACTGACCGACCTGCAGTTCGCGCACCTGCCCCAGGGTCATTGCGAGGTCCCCAAGGTCAAACGTGACCCGCAGGGGCAACTGATCGATCGAATCGGGGCCCTCCGACAATACGACCTCTTCGCCATTGGCTTGCATGGTCCATCCTCCTGCCTTGAACGGGGTAGTCACCACCAGACTCGCGCCTTGCATGACGGCACGCAGGCCTAACGACCCGCAGGCGATCCAAAGTTGTCCGTCGTCATGAATCAGGCTGTCCTCGAGCAGCACGGAGTCGCCGACCGACAGGCGCGCGACCTCATTCACGGCCAACCAGGTACACCCAATATGCGCACGCCACGCCATTGGCAGGTCCTCGGACGGCAAGTCATTGCGGACCTGCGGTCTCTCCGCAGCCAGACGCGCCAGGAGCGATAGGCCTAGCGGGCCCACGGCGAGCCGCCCCACCAAAACGGATTGCGCGTTCACGGCCTGCACATCGAAGGCAAGTTCCATGGGAGCGCCCTCGGCAGGGCCACGTGACAGGCGATCAATTCGGATCGGCCCGAGATCGGCTCCGGCAACCGTGGAGACCATGGCCTCGCAGGCCTCCTCCATGGCAACTGCGGCCATGGAGTCGGGGATTTCACCGGCATCGAGTTCAGGCCACTTGGCGAGCAGCCAGGCCTGGACGAGGCCCGCTGGCAAGACCAAGTCGATCGGGACACCCGCCCAAAGGACCTGCACGCACCACTCAGTCTCCCCCGCGCACAACGGACCAGGCACTACGCTTGGCGTCAGGGTCAACCGCCAGGATTGCTCACCCCAAACGATCTCCAGGCTACGAACGCGCTGGGCCAGCGAGCTACGAGCCTGCGCTTGCGCCCATGGCAGTCGATGGAGCTCCAACTTGCGGGGCGCGGATTCATGCCGGGTCATGCGCGCCCCAAAACCTCGACCGATAAGAAGACAGGAACTTCCGGATCGTCGTCATTTGCGCGCGCCCGATGCACTCTGAGCGTGACATCCCGCCGACAGCGACGCGCGACGCCATCAGCTTCACGCTGAACCAGGGCGCAGAGTTGGGCGTGCGTGGCCTCATTGGGGCAAGCCAGACTCACGTCGATCCTGCCACTGGCCTCCTGCAAGGTGACCCAGACGCCGGAGAACGCATCACTGCCCAATTCGAACCGGACCTGGCGGTGCAGCGTCAGCGGGTCGCTGACGATGAACCGCGTCACAGCATCCGCCAGTAGCGCCTGGACCTCCGACGCCTGCGACTCGGCGTCAAAGGTACTTGTCGCAAGCGTTGCGGCAGGGACTCGCGGCGTTACGTCCATCGCCTGTATTGACCCGGGCAGCACTGTTGCTTCGGGCAGGGGAGTGGCCTCGGCAATACGCTCTGTGACGAGCTCGGTGCTTGGGGCCATCGGCTCGACTCGAGCGACGGCGATCGCGTTAACGGGCTTTTCCGCCTCGGTAAGTTCTATCGGGGGAGAAGTTAGGGGCCAACCGTTCAACCCATATCGTTTTACCCCCGGCGCAGGCACAGGCACAGGCGTAGGCACAAGCGTAAACACAGGCGTCGGCGGCAGTATCTTCGGCGCAGGCTGCGGTGCCAGCACCACAGCAGACACCTGGATTGTCACTGTGAGAACAGCAGGTGTACTACCCAACCCAGGCTCGACAACCACCTGGGGCATCTCCAGCGAAGGACCGACCGGGTCGTCCGGCTGGTCGGCCAAGGCTTTCTCGAAAAGCTCCTTGGTCGAAATGTCATATCCGCCAATCGGCATCCTGGTAATCTGAGATACCAAGAGCGAACCAGTCGCGGATCCAGGCATGACCGTGGACGACAGAAGATCGGCGGGTTCAGACATTGCCACCTCCCGCACGGTCAGTCGATCGCTCGGGGCTGATCGCGCCGTCCATCACTTCGCCCACCTCAGATTCCTCGCGACGCTCGCCTTGCCTCGCACTGCGCAGCGCTTCGCCCTGCACAAGATCTGTGATCTTTTGTTGGTGACGCCACGCGACCGAATGCGCCGCTTTTCTCTCGGTCAGCGCGTCCTGGACCTGGACGCGGGCCTGTTCCGCCTTCTGCACCGCTTCATCCAGAATTTTCAAGTTCGCGCGCAACTCGCCGATCTCGCTGTTGACGGCAGAAATCTCACGAATCCGAACCGTCTTTCCGACCAATCCCTGGAGTAGTTCCGCTTCGCGGCGATCGGCCTCCTCGCGGAACACGCAGAGCCGATCCTCGGCGGTCTGATGGGTCCTGGTTGCCTGAACCAGTGCGGCCTGGACCTCACGGACCGCGGCCTGGGCGCGCGCCTCCCTGTAGTCACTGACCGCCAGGATCTTCTGCAGAACGAGTGCCATGGCTTCAGGCCCCCACGACGTCACGCAAGCTGGCCACGGTTTGGGCGAAGTCCGCATGCTCGCGGGTCTGTTGCCGCAAGAAAAGCCGGATGTCCGGATTGCGCGCGATGGCTTCGTCTGTCTGTGGATCGGTCCCCGCCTTGTATTCACCAATGCGCAGCAAAAGCTCGACTTCGTCATACCGCGCCAGCAGCTCCCGCAGCCGCCCGGCCGCCGCACGGTGCTCCGGCGTAACCACCTGGTTCATCACACGGCTCGCTGAGGCCAGAACGTCAACCGCAGGGAAGTGATTCGCAGCTGCGAGCTTGCGAGAGAGGATGACGTGACCATCCAAGATCGAACGCGTTTCGTCGGCGATCGGCTCGGTCATGTCATCGCCTTCCACCAGCACGGTGTACAGGCCCGTGATCGATCCATGTTCGTTCATGCCCGCCCGCTCCATCAGCCGGGGCAGGAGCGCGAAAACGCTGGGAGGAAAACCTCGCCGCGTCGGTGGCTCGCCCGTAGCCAGGCCGATCTCGCGTTGCGCCCGGGCAAACCGCGTGACGCTGTCCATGAGAAGCAGCACCCTGCGTCCCTGGTCTCTGAAATACTCGGCGATCGCCGTCGCCACATACGCCGCCTTGGCACGCTCCATCGGACTGCGGTCCGAAGTGGCGCACACCACCACGCTGCGCGCGCGTCCCGCTTCGTCGAGTTCATGCTCCAGGAACTCGCGCACCTCACGACCGCGTTCTCCAATAAGGGCGATGACGGTCACGTCCACAGAGGCCCCCCTCACAAGCATGCCCAGAAGCGTCGACTTACCCCCCCCCGCCGCCGCGAAAATCCCCATCCGCTGGCCTTCAGCGCAGGTCAACAATCCATCCAGCACGCGCACGCCTAAGGGCAGTGGACGCTCGATCAGCTTGCGTCGTAAAGGATCCGGCGCATCCGCAAATACAGGGTAGAACTTGTCTGTTCGCAGCGGCCCATGGGTCCTCTCATCCAGCGGCCGGCCCAGGCCGTCCAGCACACGCCCAAGCAGGCCTGGGCCCACCGGAACCTGGTGCGCCAAGCCGGTCGGGATCACCTCGGTGGCGGCACTCAGCCCTTGCAGCTCTCCCAAGGGCGTCAAGATGGCTGCATCCCTGACGAAACCGACCACTTCGGCCTTCATCTGGGTGGGTTCGCCAGGATTGCGCAACAAGCAGATCTCGCCGACCTTGACCCGCGGAACCGCCGCCTTGATCACCGTGCCGATCACCTGGACGATTCGCCCCTTGATCCGAAGCGTCTGCGCGTCTTCCAGCGCATGCGCCATCATCTCTGTGACATGGTCAAAACCACTCATGGTGCTTCGATGCGCGCTAGACGCGCTCTCCGAGGGTTCCGAGGAATGCCGATCGCAAGGCTTCCAGCTGGGTTTCGGTGCTGGCCTCGACCAATCCGATATCGCTTTCCAGCACACAGGCGTCGGCCCTCAGCCGGGCATCGCCCACGATGTCCAGGAAATCCACGCTGGGAAAGGTGGCAAGTAGCTCAGTGAGTTGCCCCCGCACCACCTCTACTTGGTCCGGGTTCAGGCGCAGGGTCATCTGCTTTTGGGTTCGTGCTGCAGCCAGGACGCTGCGAACCGTCATGAGCACCCGGGATCGGTCGTCAAATCCGTCGATGATCTTGCGCACCGCCTGCATCACGAGATCGACCATCCGAGCCTCTACCTTGCCCAGGAAGTCCACGCTGCGGGCCACGTTGTCAATCATGTGTAGCGCCTGCTCGGCCCGGGCAAGCTCCAGCCCCTCCTGGTAACCGCGTTGCCGCTCGGACTCATAGGCCTGGCGGCTTTCGGTCATGATGCGGTCTGCGTCCTCCCAGGCCTGGGCCACGATGGCCTCGGCGTCGCGCACAGCCTTGAGGTCTGCCGCCGGTATCACCTTGATGCCGGCCTGTTGTGAGCCCGCGATGGCGATGCGGGGTATCAGGTGCGACGAGGAAACACCGAAAGCCATACGGGGTCCAGACGGGAAAGTGTGGACAGGGTCAGCGCCGCGGCAACCTCCCTGTCGCAGAGGGAAGCGGGCAGCCGCAGACAGTCTTCCTGCGCAGATGATGAAAGGCGCCAGAGACCGCGTGCACTGACAGGCTCCGAGGCCGCCAGGGCCGCCATGAACAGCAAAGCAGCTCCCAAGCTGCGCATCTGCGGTTCGACCGTATCGATCGCCAGCTCCCCACCGTCCAAAAGAGGCGGTTCAGCCGACCACAAGCCTCGCGCCTCACGCCGAGCGAAGGTCAGGCGGTCCTCCGAAATCTGCTCGCGCAAGAGCCTCACCTCGTCCTGTTCGATGACGCGCCGGATCGCAGGCCCCAAAACCACGAGCCCCACGTGGCAAAGCAGGCGATCGAATAAGGCGTCATCGGCCAGGAAGACCGGCAGCAGGGGATCGTCTAGGCGTTGCACATAGTCGGGCTGTGATTGCCGCAGGAAGCTAGCAGACACATGGCGGTGAAAGCGTCGCATCGCGTTGGCGTCGTGCCTGCAGGGACTATCGGATGGCCATAGGGCGACGCACCGTTGCGGGTGAAACCATCGCGAGGGCAACAGATTGAACGACTGCAGCCGGCGGTCCAGATCACGGGTGACGTCCGTGTCGACCTCTGCCTGGTCCATGCCTCATCCTTCCCCAGTAGCGCGAATGCCGGTGTGGCGGGACGGCCACCAGTATTTCCAAGCCAAGAAGGCGGTCGCAGCCAGGCTGGCCAGGAGAAGGAGAACCAGTGCCAGGGCGACAAGCCCGAGCCGTGTCCCACCCCGCGCGGCCCGATCCGCGGCTTCCTTGACCCGGGACGGTTGTGCGCCAACGAAAACGACCGAGATCTTTTCAGGCGCGAGACCGGGAATGCTGTGAGTCACTAGCCGGCGCACCAGCGGCTGCAAAGTATCAAGGTTGTAGCCATCCTGGTGCTTGATGAAGATGGCCGCCGAGGAAGGGATGGGCGCCTCGCCGTACAACGTGCGCTCTGGAAGCACGACATGCACCCGCGCGAAGATCACGCCATCGATCTGTGAAAGGGTGGCTCCCAGCTCCTGCGACAGGGCGTGCAGGTAACGCGCACGCTCTTCCAGCGGAGAAGAAATCAGGCCATCCTTCTTAAAGACCTGCCCCATGCCGGCGAAGCGTTCTCGCGGCAATCCCTTTTCACGCAGCAGGTCCACCGCACGCCCGACCTGATCGGCAGGAATCACCACCGCCACCAGACCCTCCTTAACAGGCCGCTTGTCGACGGACACCCCTGCGTTCTGCAGGGCGGCCATGATCTCGTTGGCTTCTGGCTCGGCGATCGCCGACATCAATTCAACCCTCTGACCACAACCGGTCAAAAGCGCTAGTACCAGAAGGGCTGCGCCGACGAAAAAGTACCGCTTCCACCCGGTCATTGCGTTTTCAGTAGCTGCTCGAGACCCTGGATGGACTTGGATACGCCCTTGCTGAGCATGTCGGTCACGACACTGAGCGACGCTATTTCGCCTTGGAAGGCCAACATCTCTACATGCGAGGGGGGGTCGTTCTTATCGATAAATCTCGCGCCGTCGGTCACCCGTTGCCAGGAATCGCGGAGCTGGTCGCTGGCTTGAGTGACCGTGGCCAGGATGCTGTCTCCCAGCGACCCGGACGCCAGGGCGCCGGAGGGAGCGGTACCGCTCGATTCGGTGACCCCTGACGCCTCGGGCGTGGTACGCATAACCGCCTGGAATCGCTGCGCGACCGGATCATCCACACCGATCGGTGCCTCCACAGGCTTAACGTTGGCCGTCACACTGACCGAAGGAACCGTACTTAGCTGCATGGCATGCCTCCGTCCTGTAGCTTCAAGCCGTCTATTGCTCGACGCAAGGTACGTCCCAAGGGTACGGAGCCTGCGAGCGCCAAGGCCTTTTCGACTTGCGCACATCGCTTATCGAGCAGGTAAGTCAGCCCAAGAAAAGCATGCAATTCGCACTGATCCTGTGGACCGACTTGACCCGCCCCTTTTTCGAGGCAGTCAATGGCTTCCTGCAACTGCCCCTGCTGGAGAAGCGCGACGGCGGAGCCGATGTAGGCCATGGGCGACTGCGGGCGCTCGTGCCCGATCGCCTCAAAGATGGCCAACGCGGCCGGAATATCCCCCCGCACGCACGCCATCAGGCCAACCTCGGACAGCAGCTTCAGCTCTTGAGATTGAATCTGCATGCAGCACTCCTCCATCTGTCCAGTCTTTTGCAGCGCTCCTCGGTCGTACCGGCTTGCATGCGGTATCAGGCAACGTGAAACGCTGTCTTTTCGATCTGGTTCATCTCGCGCAGGAACTCCTGGTATTGCTGCAATTGAGAGCTGGCGGCCTGCTGGTTTTGCTGGATGAACTGACTCGCGCTCGTGAACTGCGAGTCAGCTTGCGCGGCATCAGCATCGTTGCGCTTTTGGTCGGCGCGATACCCGGCACCCTCATGGGCGGCCGCAGCGCTGCTCAAAGTTCCTGATGATTGAACCAAAGCACCAGCGAACTCCCCCCCTGCACGCGAGATGGCAGACCATTGGGACAACTTGATCGAAGCCTGCGTGCAGGTAATGGCATCATTGCGTATGAACGCACGCTGAGCCGCATCAACGCCGCTGGCGCGAGCGGCTTGGTAATGATTCTTTGCGGCGAGTTCCTGGGTTTTGGCCTTCCCACCCATCACACCAGAACAGCCTGCAGATGCCCCCTGAATAACGCCGCTGACCATGCCCGTGCTACCGCGATCGATATCCGCTTCCAGCATCTTCTCTGCGTCCTGAAGGATGCTGTCGGCGGACTCCTTGAGCTCGGCGATCTTCGCCTCCAGTGCACTCAACGAAAGCGTCAGGGAAAGCTGGCTCATCTCGGCCTGGAAGGCAATGAACATGCGCATGAAATTGCGCATCGATTCAGTCCAATTACTTTTCGGAATCTTTCTAACTCTGTCTGCGAGCTGCTCAAATTGAGAAACCTTTTCGGCGATCTTTTTTTTTCGCGTGGTGTCACTGCTGGAATCGCCCAGGCTGGAGGTATAGGGAGACGCGTTATACAAAGAGGAGTGGACACAAGTAGTCATGATCAATTTTCCTTGGTGAGATGGAGGAGATGGGGATGAAAAATTGAGTGCCTGGAATCAGGCCATGGCAGCATGCCGCGTTGGTGCACCCATGAGGGTCGCCATGCTGGACTCCCACTCTTCGATCATCCGTTTAGTGGCGTTGAAGCTCTCTTGTACTTTTTTCATGAGAGACTGAATGAACTCCACATACATTTCCACAGACTGGTCTAGCTGGGTCCTGTCGGCATCGTTCTTCGCTATTTCACTGCGACGCTTGTCAGCGCTGAACTGGTGATTCGCAGCGTCGATCGTGCACGCTCCACCCATGAATTGACTCAGGCCGCCGACGGCCAAGGAAAACTCCTGGGTTGTTTTCACGAGCGATTCCATCGCTGTACGCAATTTGGTTGGATCAGCCCATTTCGCTGTCGCCTTCATCATCAGAAACGCCTGGGCGATCGACACCAACAGCGAAAGCGCCAGGACACCCTTGGAGTCCAACCCGCTTTCTTTGAGACCCTCAGCGGTCAGGCCGCCTAAGTTGATGGTCAAGGCGCATGCAACCGCTTCCGACCCCTGCTCGATTCCGGCTTTTTTCAGAAGGGTTCCCAATGTGAACCCCTCATCGCCCTCCTTCATCGCACTCGCACTTCCCGCCAGGTCGATCAGGGCGCCGCACATGGATAGCGCCCCGAGAGCAAGCATGACGCCGGCGGGTCCTGTGACCGGGGTGGTAGCCGCCGCGACCGCCAGCACAGTAAAGGTCAGGACTGCGGCTGCGATCTTGGTCAGAAGCCCGAATACGCGGGCCTGCTTACGCTTGGCCTCGGCGTCCCGCTCCCTCTCGATCTGTTTTTCGAGCTTGACGAGATTTTTCGCAAGCAGTTCCCGGTGTGCGTCTTGTGCGCGGCTGATCTGCTGTTGGGACGTTTCGCACAGGCTTTTCTGTATCTCCTGGAACAGGCTCTCCAGCGTGATCAGGAGCATTTCAGAGGAGCGATTGGCTTGAGGCGGGACCAGGACTGGCTGCTCCTGCCTAAGGGCTGAAGTTCGGGCTTCATGGACTAGGCGAGCCCCCCACAGAGTCAGATCCTTCGCCCCCAGCGCCCAGGGCCTGCGGTGTCCGCTAGTGGCCGGTGCAGGCCCATCACTCGTCCATCGCGACATATCGGGAAGACGCCAGACGCTCCCGAAATTGAGCGGGTTAACGGTGAACTCAGTATTCATAGTTTTCTCCCTGTTTCAGCGGCTTGGCTTCCCGCAATCAGAGCCTGCAGCCGCTCGGCTTTTGGACTGATCCACGGGTATGAATCCGCCGAATACTCTTGGCGGAGTGTGTCGAGTGCTTCCTGCGCATGGCCGAATCGCCTCAGCGCGACTAGGCATTCACAGGTATGCAGCAAGGGCGTCGGGTCCTCGATGTCGATCATCAGGGCCGTGGCGTAGTGGTTGATTGCCGATTCATACCGGCCAACAACCTGGAGGCAGGAGCCGAGGGCGAATACATATCGGCGATCCAGGCTTCTGAGAACGACCAGCCAGCCGAATACCTGCAGCGCCTTTTCGTAGCTGGCCTGTGCATACAAGTCGTAGCCAACGGCATAAAGCGATTCACAGTCTGCGTCGGACAGGCTCGCAGGGCTCTCCAGGCGCCCAGAGAGCAGAGCATGCAGGGTTTCAGGTTCCGACACCGATTCGCAGACCGAATCAGTGGGGTGCGCATTTGGCAACATGAGGACGCCCTAATCACCAAAGAAACGATCAGCCGTTGCGATCGGATCCCGCCCTGCTAATCATCGCGAAGTACTTGTCTAGGAAGCTCTTAGCGCCCTCCTGGATGGCGTTGTGGGTACTCAGGGCACTGGATCCGTCGCTACTTTCGAGCTGAAACGTCTGGTTCAATGATGTGACGTCAGTCTGAAGGGTCTTGATCGTCTTGGCGATATCCACACCGCTGTGCCGGGTCGCGTCTAGCCGGGCAATCGAGTTAGTAGTCGCGGTAGTGGGCCTGAGGAAGGCCAGGTCTGGCATCCGAACGCCAGCAAAAGGCTTGATGTAGGTGGTCACGGTGCCGCCACCCGGGCGCGCGGTGGTCACCGTTCCGGGCGTTCCGGGAGCCGGATTCAGAACGCCGATGACAGTCGACTGGTAGCCGGTCAGGGCATTGTCGAGCCTCTGCATTTGCGTCGCGTTCTTCTTAGCGTACGCGTCAAATTCCTTCTGGGTTCCTTTCTCCGGAACGGAGATCTGCAAGGTAGTGAGCTCGGTGAGCGCATCGTTGACGCTGCGTAGCAGGTCACGGATCTTGGTGAGTCTTTGGGTGGACGCTTCGACCCGATCCCTGTTGTTTTGAATTTGGAGGAGATAGAAGTTGTGGATCATCACCAGGACGTTGGCTGGAAGGGCGGTCTGTTTTCCAACAGGCGGGCTGGACGGTGGCGGCGGCTGGTCCGTCACGACACTGCTCGGGAAACTCCAGGTCTGGGGGTTGAAGGTGAAGTTGGGTTCTATATTCCAGGCGAGGTTTGAGAAATCTAAGTTCATAATCACTTCTCCTCCGTTGAATGAATCGTCAATTCAAGCTTGGCTACAGCGCGAGTCCTGCACCTAGACGGTCCGTGTGTAAACCGATGGACGGCAGCGCCGCGCTGTTGGTGGGGCCGACTGGGTGCTTTGCCAAGCCTGCGCCAGGGTGGCTTGAAGTTGGGTCGGGTCGAGGCGAGTGATGCAGCCGCTACTAGCCAGACCCGAGGAGAAGATCGCGCTATCAATCAGGCTAGGCGCGGAGTCCATCTGTGACAAGGCCAGGTGACAACGCTCGATCAGTCGGTCGGCCGCTTCGATGTTTTCTTTGAGCCTTGCCTGGGCGCTGGCCAGTAAGTTCTTGGGTTCGCGCATAAGAAGACCTTTCGGGGAACATGCGCCCGCAATCTTCAAGATTCGGACTGGCTGCTAAGTAACGCCCCCAGCCGGGCGGTTCCCCGGGAACCCGCACAGTACGTGCGTTACTACCGGATCACTTTCCCGCTCCACGTGCCTCATGAACCTACGCTTCGACACGTCGCTGCCCCCGCAGTCGCCCGAGCGGCCCGCTCGCTTGTACCTGACCCCCGCGCCCGACGGTCAGCTGCGAGGCACCCCGGTCCGGCTGATCGAAGCCCCGTCGCCGCTCGGTGATGCAGCCGAAGAAGTCAGCCTACACCTGGCTGAAAAGGTCCAGCACAAGACGCATTCAGATCGCAAGATACGGGCGAGCAGCTTGCTACAGCGCCTGAGCTTTGATCAGATCCGCCTCTACCTGGAAAAAGTCGGTCGGATGGAAGTCGCTCGAGACTTGCCCGGCCGTGCACTGGGGCTGCTGTCAGAGGCAGGACAAGACCCGGATATGGCCCTGCAGCGGCTCGGCAAGGCGATTGAGGATCACACCGAACGCTATCTCCTGCTGCACTACGCGCGCGATACCGCGGTCGCACAAGGGGCCTCGCCAGACCTCATCGCGCAGCTCGAGGCCGCGCTAGATGACCTGCAAACTCGCTACGCCGATACCCTGACCACGCAGCTGGCCACCATAGAGCACGCAGCCAACTTCGGCCATGATGCCCAAGGGGTTCGCCACTTCCAACACGCGTTACAGGCCATCCTCGGCAAGCCGACTCTGTCCCTAGCGCTGCGTGAAGTCATCAACATTTCCGGTGCAACGGGAAATCGCCTGGAGGCGGCTATTGCCGCCCTTCAAAAGGCTCTGGGCACCTGCCTGCAGATCTCGGTCAACTCACAAGAAAAAGCCTTGCTGCAGGTGCTGGTCACCGACTTGTATCACCTGAAGGCTCTCAAGACCCTTTTCAAGGAATGCAAGGCCCTCGTCTACAGGCTCCATCCTGTTTTACATGACGCCCACTGACCCGGGAGCTTCAGGGTGTCCAGTACCCACGATGACCCGCTGGACAAGCTGGCGTTTGCGCTGCTGGTGAATGTCGTTGACATCACGGGTGAAAAGTGGGTCGCTGCCTCACGTTTCACGAGCATCGCCGAAACCTGGAATGTGCAGGACTTGCAGGCTCGCATCATCCTTCTCACTGCCGTTCTTCGCCTGTTGCGGGGCATGCCTACCCGGGTCTTCGAGAGTCTCGATCACCGGCAATCCATCCTTGACGCTGCGCAGCATGCCCTCGATGCGGCCATCGATGCCGAGGAAAACCCGGAGTGACGATTGCACTGGTTCCAGGACACGATCGCGGCATTTGGCCGGCAACTCGGAATGGCAAATCTGGCTGCCGGTTCAGACGGTGCGCTGCAGCTCGCAGTGGGCGATGACACGCTGATCGGCATTGAATCCGCGCCCATGAAAGCGGGCGAAGCGGACGCCGATGGGCTAGTGTTTGCCCTCAGACCCATCGGCCTGCATCAGCTGTCGGTCTTGCACCGCGCGCTGGAGCAAGCCCACCTCTCGCAGCATCCTACGCTTGCGTTGCAGGTCGGCCTCAGGCAAAGCCCGCACGACCATCAGCTGCTCGCAGTCGTGCGCATCCCCAGCCGAAGCTTCACAGCCGACCAGCTGTCACAGGCCGTCGACTTCCTGATTCGCTGGCTGGATGACGTCTTGGCCCCTGGAGACTCTCATGCCTGATCTGCGCCTTCCAGGAAAAGATTTCTTTACCCGCGGTATCGACAGGATTGTCGGTCAGTCCGCAGACCTCCCCGCGAGCCTGCCTGACCGTTCGACCCTACCCCCGACGGAGCACGTGGCACGCTCGTCGCTGGACCTGGTTCTGGCAGCATCCCGTTTTGAAGACACGATCGATCAAGCGCTACGCCCCCTGAACCATGACAGGGACCTGCTGCGACCGGGGGAGTTCGGCCGCGCACTCGCCGGCGCTCGCAGCCTGCTCTTGAAACAGCCCGCCTCCCAGGTGCTGGACCGCGCCATCGAACTGCTGGACGAAGAGCAAGTCCTCCGTGATCTCGCACACCACTATCGGTCGGCACTTTATCCGGCCTGAGGCCCAGTCATGGCCTCCCGAGAGACCTCAGCCCTTTACCTTCTGGCCTTGGCGCACCTACAGAACGCGCATCCTGAAAAGGCTGCCACCCTTCTAGCCGCTCTGGATGCCCTGGAATCTGGCCAGCCCGCGACGCTGATGGCACTGGCTTGGTCTCAGGTTCGCAGCAACCAGCCCGCGCAAGCTCTGTCCACCCTGGGCCGGATCCGAAGTGGCGGGGGGGTGTCCGCCTCCTATTACCTTGTGCGCGCCCAGGCGCTAGAAGCCCTGCAACGACAACCCGAGGCCTACCTGGCCATTCGGACCTTCCTTCGTCTGCGCGGCCCGGTAGCGCGCAACAACCCACCGCAGACCTGACATGCGAGCACTTCAATCCCGGATCCAGGCCCTGGCCCTTGCGGCGTCCAACCGCAACGACATCGTATTGGCCGTGATGCTGGTGGCGATCGTCTTCATGATGATTCTGCCGCTCCCCACCTGGCTCGTCGACATCTTGATCGGTATCAACATGACCTTGTCGGCCATGCTGCTGATGGTGGCGATGTACCTGCCCTCGCCACTGGCTTTTTCGAGTTTCCCCTCGGTGCTGCTGGTGTCCACCCTTTTCCGACTGGGCATTTCGATCGCCACCACGCGCTTGATCCTGCTGCAGGGCGATGCAGGTCATATCGTCCAGACCTTCGGCAATTTCGTGGTGGGTGGCAATCTGGTGGTGGGCCTGGTGGTGTTCCTGATACTAACCATCGTTCAGTTCATCGTGATCACCAAGGGGGCCGAGCGCGTCGCCGAGGTGGGGGCCCGGTTCTCGCTGGATGCGATGCCTGGCAAGCAGATGTCGATCGATGGCGATATGCGGGCGGGCACCATCGATATGGAGGAAGCCAAGCGGCGCCGGCGCCTGGTGGAAAAAGAGAGCCAGCTGTATGGCGCGATGGACGGCGGCATGAAATTCGTCAAGGGTGATGCAATCGCCGGCCTGATCATCGTGGCGGTGAACCTACTGGGCGGAATTCTGATTGGAACTCTCCAACGCGGCATGTCCCTGAGCGACGCGGCCAGGACTTACTCGGTACTCACCATCGGTGACGGCTTGATCGCGCAGATTCCGGCGCTTTTCATTGCCATCTGCGCAGGCATGATCGTGACTCGCGTGCAAAGCGACGAGGACGTCTCGAACGTCGGACGCGACATCGGCTCACAGATCCTGGCCGAGCCACGCGCCCTCATCATCGCTGCGGCTGTAGCCCTGGGCATGGGGTTGATCCCTGGGATGCCGACACTGACCTTCCTGGCCTTGGCCGCGTTGCTCGGCGGGATCGGCTGGATCGTTTTGCGTCGAGGCGCGGCGCAGCGGGCCGGAAAGAGCGACGACGTCATGGCGATACCCGGACTGAAAGCTGCTGGCGATAGACGCAGGGTCGGCCGCAGCGATACGCCCGAGGAATTCACGCCAACCTCGCCACTGATCATCGACGTCTGCGCAGGCCTGCGCGCAAGCATCCAGGCCGACGACCTGAACAACGAGCTGGTGATGATCCGCCGCGCCCTGTACTCCGACCTCGGCGTCCCCTTCCCAGGCATCCATCTGCGCTTCAATGAAGCTCTCCCGGCCGAGACGTACCAGATCTTGCTCTCAGAGGTGCCGGTGGCTCGGGGCCAGTTGCGTCCCGACTTCCTGCTGGTACGCGAGCGGATCGAGCACCTGCAAGCACTGCGTATCCCCCACGAGACGGGCGACGGCTTCCTACCCGACATCCCGACCGTCTGGGTCGCCGCCAGTCTGAAGGCGTCCCTGGTCCAGGACGGTATTTCGTTCATGGCACCGGGCCAGGTGCTCGGCTACCACCTGGCCCTGGTGCTCAAACGGTATGCATCGGACTTTCTAGGCATCCAGGAGACCAAGTTCCTGATGTCGTCCATGGAAGCGAGTTTCCCTGACCTGGTCCGTGAGGCGACCCGAGTGCTGCCGATCCAGAAGATCGCCGAGATCCTGCAACGCCTCGTCTCCGAGGAGATCTCTGTGCGCAACCTGCGTTCGGTGCTCGAAGCACTGATCGAGTGGGGGCAAAAAGAGAAGGATTCAGTGTTGCTGACCGAATACGTGCGGTCGAACCTCAAGCGTCACATCAGCCACAAATTTTCCAGTGGCCAGAACGCCTTGCCGGCCTACCTGCTCGCACCAGGCGTGGAAGACATGCTGCGTAGCGCGATCCGCCAGACCAGTGCCGGCAGTTATCTGGCCCTGGATCCCGCCAATAGCAAGCGGGTGGTCGAGGCGATCCGTCTGACAGTAGGTGACCTGTCACGGAGCACCCACAAGCCTGTGCTCCTGACTTCCATGGACATACGGCGCTACCTGCGCAAGATGATCGAATCGGAGCTGTATGAGCTGCCGGTCCTGAGCTACCAGGAGCTGACGCAAGAGATCAATATCCAGCCGCTGGCCCGGGTCGACCTTTGAGACCGATACGCGCACATCACCCCGGATGCGCTCCAGCATCCAGAAGGACCTGAGCTGTCAGAAGTGCCTGAGGGCGTCCTGCGCGTTGTCGGTAACGGCGAACAGGTCCAGAAAGCCGCTCATCTCGAAGACGCCGCGGACCTCCTCGCGCAGGCCGCATAACACCAGCTGCCCCTGCGCTGCGCGCAACTTTTTTCCCGTCACGAGGATGACCCGTAGCCCCGCTGAACTGATGTAGTCCACGTCCGACAAGTCCAGGACCATTCGGGTGCTGCCGGCCTGCAGGCGCTCCAGGACGGAGGCTTCGAAGGCTGGGGAGGTGGCGCTGTCCAGTCGCCCCGAGGGCCGAAGGATGGCGATGTCACTGCCGGGGGTTTCGCAAGTGGAGCTCATGCACTTCTTTCCTAATGCTGAAGGCTGTAGTGTAATTACTTCGTATGAATCGCGACAGTATGCTGGAGCTGCGTGTCTTGAGCGGTACCCATTCGGGGGCCCGGGCGCTGCTGGCTGCATCGCCTCAAGTCATCGGGAGCGGTGAGAACTGTGCCCTGATCCTGTCCGACGAAGGCGTCCTGGCCCAGCACGCCAGCCTCGAGCATCAAGCGGACGGCAGCACCGTGTTGCGCTGGCTCAACAGTGAAATGTCGCCCTTGATCGTGCGGCCGGGCCAGGGGGCGCAAATGGGCCCGGTTCGGGTGGCGATTGAGCAGATCGACACGCCGTGGCGAGAAGATGTTCCTATCCTGGTGCCGCCCCCGGCGCAGCCCTCGCCTCAGGTGTCCGAGCGCCGAACCGGGCTCAGCCCCAACCAGGTGCTGCTGCGTACTGGGGCGATGCTGGCGGTCCTGGCCCTGCTGGGCTTGGTCTTCTGGGCCGGCCTGACCATCCTCCAGGAGGCGCCCGACGCCCCGCAAGACATCGCGAGTTCGGCCGGCCCAGCGGCAAGCTCGGACCACGCGCTGGCCCTCGCTATCGCTCGGCTAGGACTTGCCGGCCGTGTACGCATCGACCGCACCGATCCGCAGTCGCCTGCAGTCAGCGTGGGGTTCCTGCCTGAGGAGGACATGCTGGCCTTGGCACAAGAGTTGTCCCGGTTGTCGCCCCGCCCCCGGCTGGTCCGGGCGGATGAGTCGGAGTTGGTGAACGCAGTGACACAAGCGGTCCAGCAGCTGGCGGGGCCGGGTTTACCGGCCACTGCGCGCTACCTCGGAAACGGACGATTCCGCCTGGAGGGGCGCGTGACCGACGAAGTCCATCGCGCCCGTGTGATCGCCCAGCTGGAGCGGGAGTTTCCCTTTGCCGCAGGTTTCGAGTCGAACCTCACAACGCAGGCAGATGGCGCAGCCGCCATGCTCGAGGCGTTACGGCGACAGGGCCTGGGGCGAATCCACGGCGAGTGGACCGAGGGCATGCTGGTCCTGGAGGTCACGCTGGCCCCCGGCGACCAGGTCCGCTGGGAACAAGCGCTGCTGGCGGTAGCAACGCGCCACGATCTGCCCTTCAGGGCGCAGGTGCGATTGCAACCCGGTACGCAGCGGCCGACAGCCGCCGAGCTTCCGTTCACCATCCGAAGTGTTGTCAACAGCCCCCTGCCGCACGTGACCCTTTCTGACGGTCGCAAGCTGATGGCGGGCGGACGGCTGGACGGGTGGCAGCTCCAGGAGATCGGAGCAAGTCACTTGGTACTCGACGGCCCTCAGGGCCAACGAATCACGATGGAGAGATGAAGATGACACCAGCATTGACTGAACTCGAAGAACGCCTGGCGGGGCCCGACGGCGAAGCGGTCCGGATGACTTCGATCGCGGCCATCGCCGCCTTGCAAGCCCGTTGCCGAGCAGAGCCAGGTGACACGCGGCTCGATCCCATCGAGCTGAGTCGGATCAGGATCCTGCGGACGGCCTGCGAAGCCGCATTCAGGACATTGAAAGCTCAACCGCGGTAAACAGTCGCTGCGTCTTGCTCAACCACCCATGGAAAGGAAACTGCCGTGCCCTCCACTAGCTTCAGCCCTCTGTACTCGCTTGAAAAACTCACCCTCGCCGTCAATGCCAGAAAAGGGCCATTGGATACTCAGATCCAAGCCATGGGAACCAACACCGAGCCCATGACACCTGACCAGGCAATGCAGTTCAATTACAACGTGTCCAACTACAACCTGATGGCGCAACTGGCCGCCGACGTGCAGAAGAACATCTGGGACACGCTCAGGAGCATCATGAGCAAGACCTGACAGGCGCTCCTGGCAGGGCGCCTGCGCCACCGCCGCGCGGGGACCGCGCGGCGGACCTTGTTTATTGATGAGCAGGTTACCATCCGACCCCTGTGTGCACAGGCGTCGCGATGCCCCCCTCACCTGCCTCAACCCGTCCGTCCTTTCAGGCCGTACAACCCAGCCGGATTTCTGAGTTCGAGGGCTTGGTCCGTGCGCTGACCGCCTGGTGCAATGAGGCGCAGGTACCACCGCAGACCGTAAGCCGACTGGTCCTGGTACTCGACGAGTTGTTTACGAACATCGTGGTCCACGGCTACCGCGAAGACCCCCATGGCGAGATCGTGGTGCAAGCCCAGGTGCGTGACGGGGCGGTGGACGTTACGCTGACCGACCACGCGCCCGCCTTCAATCCCCTGCTCGTGCCGGAGACGGACACCACCCTCTCCCTGGAGGCGCGTCCTCTCGGTGGACTCGGCTTGCTTTTCGTGCGCAACACGTCGGATGAGTTGCGCTACCAGCTGCTCACGGACGCGCCCCAGGCAAAAAACTGGCTGCAGTTCACGCTGAAATTCGGTGCAGGCGGCAACCAACTCCGGGACCACGCGCTCGCCAGACCGCGATAGCGGCAAGGCGCGCTACGCGCTGGCCAGGGTCAGCAGCCCCTCACGTGGCGTCGGAAAGCGAAGCCGTACGCGCAGCTCCCGTTTCAGGCGCCGGTTGACGAGGCGGCGGGACTCCCCCATGAAACTCAGGAGCATGAGGGGCAATTCGGATTGCGCTGCGTCGCGCGCAATTCTGCGGGGACGCGGTAACCCGTACAAATCGGCGGCGAGTTCGAAGTAATCGCCCATCTTCAATTCGCCGTCATCGCTGGTGTTGTAGGCCCGCTGCGCCCACCCGCGCCACAGGGCTGCAACCGCGGAACGAGCGAGGTCGTCGGCGTGGATGTGGTTGGTATAGACATCGTCCTGCGCCTGCAGCACAGGGGTACCGCGCAAGAGCCTTTCGCGCGGCGTGCCACCGGGTCGATCCGGAGCATAGATGCCAGGCACCCGCAATACGTTGATCCGGGTGCCATGGGTACGGCCGAAGTGCCGCACCAGCGCTTCGGCATCGGCCCGGCGCTGCGCGCGCGGGGTGGACGGTGCAATGGGTCTCGATTCCGCAACCTGCGCACCCGCGCAATCGCCGTACACGCCACTGGTCGAGGCATAGGTGAAAGACTTCGGGAGACTGCGCCGTCCCAAGGCGCGGAGCAGGGCCTGGGTACGCAGGTCTCGCCACCACTGGGGCTGATTCTCGGCGGAGGACGGCGGCGCCAGGTGGACGATGCGTGTGGCCAAGCCCGCCAACCGGGCGAGGCTGGCCGGGTGATCCAGGTCACCCGCCAGGGGCGTGATACCGCGACTGCGCAAGAGGGGCGCACGCTCGGGGCTGGAGGTCAGCGCCATCAGCCGGACCTGCGCGCCCTGCATGCGGGCCACGCGCAGGCCGATATCGCCGCAACCGACGATCAGGAGACGCTCGCGGCGAAAGCGCGCGGGCAAGGCGCCGAGGGGACTCTGGTTTGAGGGCAAAATCGCAAGCTTTGGCTATGTAAGCACCCAAGGATACTCAAGATGACGAGCGCCACGGCCCCGGCAGGCCCTTTCCAAGTGACCGTGCAACCGAGCGGCCGCAGCTTCAGCGTCGAGGCGGGCGAAACCGTGCTGGCGGCGGCTATCCGCCAAGGGGTGGGTCTGCCCTATGGCTGCAAAGACGGCGCCTGCGGCTCGTGCAAGTGCCGCAAGCTCGAAGGAGAGGTCGCCCACGGCCCACATCAGAGCAAGGCGCTGAGCGTCGACGAAGAGGCGGCAGGCTATGTCCTGACCTGCAGCGCCAACGCGCAATCGAATCTGGTGCTGGAATCGCGCCAGGTCACCGACGAGGGCGCCTTCCCGGTGCGCAAGATGCCCGTACGCGTGCAAGCCCTGCAAAAGCTTTCGCACGACGTCATGCTGGTGCGCCTGCAGCTGCCTGCGAACGACACCGTGCGCTATCACGCCGGCCAGTACGTGGAGTTCATCCTGCGTGATGGTGCACGCCGCAGCTACTCGATGGCCAACGCCGCCCACCTGCTAGTGCGAACCGAGGACGGTGTCACGCAAGGACCAACGATCGACCTGCATATCCGCCACATGCCAGGCGGCAAGTTCACCGACCATGTGTTCTTGAATATGAAGGACAAGGAGATCCTTCGGATCGAAGGCCCCTTCGGCAGCTTCTTTCTGCGCGAGGACAGCACCAAACCCCTCGTGCTCCTGGCCTCCGGCACCGGCTTCGCGCCGATCAAGGCCATTCTCGAACACATGCAGTTCAAAGGCATCACGCGGCCCGCGGTGCTGTATTGGGGCGGGCGACGTCCCGCCGACCTGTACCTGGACGACTGGGTGCGCGCGCAGTGCGCACAAATGCCAAACCTGCGCTACGTGCCCGTCGTGTCCGACGCCCTGCCCGAGGACAACTGGACCGGCCGCACCGGCTACGTGCACCGCGCCGTTCTAGAGGATCAGCCTGACCTGTCGGGCCACCAGGTCTATGCCTGCGGCGCGCCAGTGGTCGTCGAATCTGCACAGCGCGATTACACGAGTCAGGCCGGCCTGCCTTCTGAAGAATTCTTCGCCGACTCGTTCACCAGCGAAGCCGACAAGCACGGCGCCTGACCATCCCATTCGCAGTACCGCAAAGAACCCATGAACGCCATTCCACGCCGCCCCCTCCTTGCCCTCGCGCTCGCCTTGGCTGCCGCAGCCGCCAGCCCGCTGGCCTTCGGCCAGGCCCGACCGATCCGACTGATCGTGCCTTATGGCGCGGGCGGGCCGATCGACGTGACTGCGCGCCTGCTGGCCGAGCGCGTGAAGGACACGCTGGGTACGGTGATCATCGAGAACCGTCCAGGTGGCGGCGGGAATATCGGCGCCGATGCGGTCGCCAAGGCCGCACCCGACGGCCTGACCATCGGCATTTCCGCAGTGGCCACGCACGCGATCAACCCTTGGCTGTTCTCGAAGATGCCCTACGACGCAGGCAAGGACTTCGCGGCGATCACCCAGATGGTGCGGGTACCCAACGTACTGGTCATGAACGCAGACACCGCCGCGCGTCTGAAGATCAACACCCTGGCCGATCTGATCGCGTATGCCAAGGCGAATCCGGCCAAGCTCAATTACGGCAGCGGCGGCAACGGCAGTGCCGGCCACCTGGCCGGTGAGATGTTCAAGCGCGATGCGGGTATCTTCGCGGTGCACATTCCGTACAACGGCGGTAACCCCGCGCAGCTGGCCCTGTTGTCTGGCCAGGTGGACTTCAACTTCGACAACCTGGCCACCGCCGCGCCCAACATCCGGGCTGGCAAACTCAAGGCCCTGGGCGTGACCACGCTGCAACGCTCGGCCAGCCTGCCCGAGGTGCCGCCGATCGCCGAGACCCTGCGCGGTTTCTCGATCGATACCTGGTGGGGGCTGGTCGCGCCCGCAGGTACACCGCGCGAGACGCTGCAGCGCCTGAACCAGGCCTTTGTCACCGCCTTGCAGTCGCCAGAAGCCAGGGCGCGCTTCGCGCAGCTCATGGCTGACCCTGTCCCCACCACGCCAGACGAATTCAGCGCGTTCATGCGCGCGGAACTGGCCAAGTACGAGCGAGTGGTCAAGGCCTCGGGCGCCAAGGTCGACTGACCTGGCCCCCGTCGGGCGCTGAAAAAACGCCCGAGCGGCGTCCTACGGCCGCTCTAAGCGTTTTCCGACAGGTCCTGTGTGGGTCGTTTCCTAGAGTGAATCTCCAGCGAAACACCAACAAGGCCCCGTCATGCACCGATCCTCTTTCCCCTTCCCCTCCCTCTTCACGCACCCGGGTGCACGCCTGGCCGCCCTGGCGTGCACGCTGACACTGGCCATCCCGACTTACGCTCAAGGCGTGGCCGACACCGTGCCTGCCGATACCAGTACCTCGGGCGCCGCCAGCGGTACACAGACGTCCACCTCCTCGTGGTGGGCGCCAGGCAGCGGCCGTTCGGCCATCGGTCTGAACGTGGGACGCTCGAACTTCCAGGCGCCCTGTGGCAGCGTGTACGCCTGCGACGACACGGATCGCTACTGGACGCTCTACGGCCGCGCCATGGCCAACGACATGTGGGGCAGCGAGATCGCATTCGTGGACATGGGCAGCATGGAGCGCGGTGGTGGTACGACACGCGCTCGCGGCGTCAACCTCAGCCTCGTCGGCAAGGTGCCGATCGCCCAGAACTTCGGCGTGTTCGGCAAGGTGGGAGCGATGTATGGCCGCACACGCACGTCCACGGCAGCGGGTTCGGACATCGCCGGCGGTAACGAGCACGGCTTCGGTCTGACGCTCGGCGCGGGTCTGAGCTGGGATTTTTCGCCCCGAGTGTCGGCCGTCTTGGAATGGGACCGCTACAACTTCCGCTTCCAGGGCGGGCGCGACCCGGTGAATACGGCGAGTGTGGGCCTGCAGTATCGCTATTGAGTGGAGCTGATCATTCGCCCAGGTACGCGGCGCGCACCTGGGGGTCGTCCAGCATCTTGCGGGCCTCACCCGAGAGGGTGATGAGGCCCGATTCCATGACGTAGCCGCGGTCGGCGATCTGCAACGCACGGCTTGCGTTCTGTTCGACCAACAAGATGGTGACGCCCTGCGCGTACACCTCGCGGACGACCTCGAAGATCTTGTCGACCATGATGGGCGACAGACCCATGGAGGGTTCATCGAGCAGCAGCACGCGCGGGCGACTCATGAGGGCACGACCCATGGCCAGCATCTGCTGTTCGCCACCCGAGAGCGTACCGGCCAGCTGGTCGTGCCGCTCCTTCAGGCGAGGGAACGTCGCGAAGACCTTCTCCATGTCCTGCGCAATACCCGACGAGTCGCTGCGGATGTAAGCCCCCATCTGCAGGTTCTCGGTGATCGTCATGCGGGTGAACACACCGCGCCCCTCGGGCACCATGGCCAGGCCCTTTTTCACCAGGTCCCAGGCACCCTGGCCGCGGATGCTCTGTCCCAAGTACTCGATATCGCCACCGGCCAGGGGCAGCGTACCGGTGATCGCCTTCATGGTGGTGGTCTTGCCGGCGCCGTTGGAGCCGATCAGGGAAACGAGTTCTCCCTCGCGGACTTCGAAGTCCACCCCCTTGACTGCCTCGATACCCCCATAGGAGACCTTCAGTCCCTGAACCTTGAGCAGAACGTCGGCCATGTCAGTTCTCCTCCTGCGCGGTAGCGGGCCCGCTGGCATGGCCCTGGCCCAGGTAGGCCTCGATCACTTTCTCATTGCGCTGCACCTGCGCTGGCGTGCCTTCGGCGATCTGCTTGCCGTAGTCCAGCACGGTGACACGGTCGCACAGCCCCATCACCAGCTTCACGTCGTGTTCGATCAACAGGATGGTGCGGCTGTCCTTGCGGATGCGGTCGATCAGTTCGCGCAGTTGCACCTTCTCGGTGGCGTTCATGCCGGCGGCGGGTTCGTCCAGTGCGATCAGCTGCGGGTCGGTGGCCAGGGCCCGCGCGATCTCCAGGCGGCGCTGATCGCCATAGGACAGCGTGCGCGCCTTGAAGTCGGCGTAGCGGCCGATGCCGACGTAATCGAGCAGCTCCTGGGCACGGGCGGCGATGGCGGCCTCTTCGTCGCGAAAGCGGCGGGTGCGAAGGATCGCGCCCAGCAGGCCGGATTCGGTACGGATGTGGCGGCCGACCATGACGTTTTCCAGGGCGGTCATGTCGGCAAAGAGACGGATGTTCTGGAAGGTCCGCGCGATGCCGGCCCGCGCCACCTCGTGGACGGCGGTGGGCTGGTAGGGCTTGCCCGCGAGCTCGAAGCTGCCGGTATCGGGCGTGTACAGACCGGTGATGACGTTGAAAAAGGTGGTCTTGCCCGCGCCGTTCGGGCCGATCAGGCCATAGACCTGACCGCGCTCAATGGTCAGGCCCACATCGGAGAGTGCCTGCAAGCCGCCAAAGCGCTTGGAGATGCCGGCCACGCGAAGTACGGTGTCTGCCATGGTGCGGGCCTCAGAGCGACTGGGTGAGCGACTTGCCGTGCTCGGGCGTGGGCCACAGCCCGCGAGGTCGCATCAGCATGATGATGATCATGGCCAGCGCGATCAGCAGCTGGCGCAGGATGGCAGCATCCAGGCGGCCGCCGGTCATGGCCTGCAGGTCCAGGAGACCCGAGACCCAGCGCAGGACCTCGGGCAAGGCCGCCAGCAAGACGGCCCCCAGGATGACGCCCGGTAGGTGGCCGATGCCCCCGAGCACCACCATCGCCACGATCATCACGGACTCCATGAGGCTGAAGGATTCGGGGGAGATGAAGCCCTGGAAGGCGGCGAACATCGAGCCCGAAACACCGCCGAAGGTAGCGCCCATGCCGAAGGCGAGCAGCTTCATGTTGCGGGTGTTGATGCCCATGGCCTTGGCGGCGATCTCGTCCTCACGGATCGCCATCCAGGCGCGGCCGATGCGCGAGAGCTCCAGCCGGTGGCAGATGATGACGCTCACCACCACGAGGAACAGGAACAGGTAGTAGTACAGAGTGACCGAGGACAGGGTGTAGCTACCGATCTCCAAGGGCCGCGCCAGTGGGATACCGAAGATAGTCGCGCCGTCGATCTGACCCAGGCCCTTGGGGCCGTTGGTGATGTTGACCGGGTGGTCCAGGTTGTTCATGAACACCCGGATGATTTCGCCGAAACCCAGGGTGACGATGGCCAGGTAGTCGCCGCGCAACTTGAGCGTGGGCGCCCCCAGAAGAATGCCGAAGATACCCGCCAGCATGGCCGACAGCGGAATCACGATCCAGATCGGTGTGTGCAGCCCATTCGGGAAGGCTTGCGCGATCCACTCGAAGGTTTCGGCCAGGTGCGGCGACGCCATCAGGCCATAGAGGTAGGCCCCAATGGCGAAGAAGGCGACGAAGCCCAGATCCAGCAGGCCGGCGAAGCCCACGACGATGTTCAGGCCCAGAGCCAGCAGCACATAGAGCAGGGCCACGTCGGCGATACGCACCCAGAAGTTGCCCATGGACTGCAGGACCAGCGGCAGCACCAGCAGCAGCAGGGCCGCCAGGACCAACGCGCGCTTGTTCTTGAAATCGAGCATGGTGTTCGCTCCTTGCCTCAAGCGCGGTCGGCGACGCGCTCACCGAGCAGGCCCGAAGGCCGCAGGGTCAGGACCACGATCAGGACGACGAACGCGAAGATATCGGTGTAGTGGCTGCCCAGGACACCGCCCGTGAGGTCGCCGATATAGCCGGAGCCGATCGATTCGATCAGCCCCAGGAGCACGCCGCCCACCACCGCCCCGGCCAGGTTGCCGATGCCACCGAAGACCGCCGCGGTGAAGGCCTTGAGCCCTGGCAGGAAACCCATGGTGTGCTGCACAGTGCCGTAGTTGGAGGCGTACATGACACCCGCGATGGTGGCCAGCACCGCGCCGATGATGAAGGTGGCCGAGATGACGATGTCGGGCTTGACGCCCATGAGTGCCGCGACCCGGGGATTTTCGGCGGTAGCGCGCATGGCGCGGCCCAGGCGGGTGTAGTTCACGAGGTACATCAACACCGCCAGCGAGATGGCCGTGACGGCCAGGATCATGATCTGTGTGGGTGTGATGACGGCGCCACCGATGTCGATGGGCGCGGTCGGAAGCAGCGCGGGAAAGGCCTTGTGATTGGGCTTGAAGATGATCATCGCCAGCGTCTGCAGCAGGATGGACATGCCGATGGCGGTAATCAGGGGGGCGAGCTTGGGGCTGTTGCGAAGCGGTCGGTAGGCGATCTTCTCGATGGCGTAATTGATGGACGCGGTCACGACGCAGGCAATCACGAGGGCCACGATCAGGAGCACCCAGCCCGGCACGCCCGGCATCGCTTCCTGGGCGGTGACGATGATCGCCCAGCTCGTGAGCGCCCCGATCATCAGGACTTCGCCATGGGCGAAGTTGATCAGGTTGATGATGCCGTAGACCATGGTGTAGCCCAGGGCGACCAGGGCATACATGCTGCCCAGGACCAGGCCGTTGATGATCTGCTGCAGCAGGATATCCATATCGAGTTGTCTCCGTTGCGCGCCGCCAGCGATCGAGCAAGAAGCCCGCCAGGGGAGGGCTTTTTCCAAGCGTCGCGGATTGTAGCGAGAGGCTCCGCCGCGAGCAGCGCGGGGTTTCCCTTCAAAGCCCTCCTCAGGGATAGGAAATCAGTGGCCTTCGCGCGAGGCGGCATCGTCCAGGGTGCGCAACTGGCGAAGCTTTTCGGCAATGCGGATTTCCAGGCCCCGTTCGACTGGCCGGTAAAAGCGAGCGGGGGGCATGTCCTGCGGGAAATAGTTCTCACCCGCGGCATAGCCCCCTTCCTCGTCGTGGGCGTAGCGATAGCCCTTGCCGTAGTCGAGGTCCTTCATCAGGCGGGTCGGTGCATTGCGAAGGTGCATGGGCACCGGTCGAGTGCCATCGCGCTGCACGAAGGCGCGCATCTCCTTGTAGGCGGCATAGACCGCATTGGACTTGGCCGCCACCGCGAGGTAGACCACGCATTCGGCCAGGGCCAGCTCGCCCTCGGGCGAACCCAGGCGCTCGTAGGTCTCGGCGGCGTCCAGGGCCAGGCGCAGGGCGCGCGGGTCCGCCAGACCGATGTCCTCGGCGGCCATGCGAACCAGACGGCGCGCCAGGTAGCGCGGGTCGGCACCGCCATCAAGAATGCGCACGAACCAGTACAGGGCGGCGTCGGGATCGGAGCCGCGCACGCTTTTATGCAGGGCGCTGATGGTGTCGTAGAACTGCTCGCCCCCCTTGTCGAAGCGGCGCATGCGCTCGCCCAGGACTTTGAGCAGCCAGTCGTCGGTGATTTCCGGCAGGCGCTGCGCACGCGCTGTGACGGCCAGCGTCTCCAGCGTATTGAGCAGGCGGCGCGCGTCACCGTCAGCGTAGGCGATCAGCCGCTCCAGGGCCGCCGCCGACAGGGGAGGTACCGCGCCCAGCGCCTGGGCGCGCGCGACCAGCTGCCCGAGGTCGGCTTCACCCAGGGGCTGCAGCACATAGACCGCGGCACGCGAAAGCAAAGCGGAATTGACCTCGAAGGACGGGTTCTCGGTGGTGGCACCGATGAAAGTGAAGAGGCCCGATTCGACGTGCGGCAGGAAGGCGTCCTGCTGGCTCTTGTTAAAGCGGTGCACCTCGTCGACAAACACGATGGTGCGCTGGGGCGTGAGGCCGGTTTGCGCCAGGCGCGCCTGTTCGACCGCTTCGCGGATGTCCTTCACGCCCCCGAGCACCGCGCTGATGGTGATGAACTGCGCGTCGAAGGCCTGCGCCATGAGGCGGGCGATGGTGGTCTTGCCCACGCCCGGCGGCCCCCAGAGGATGCAGCTGTGAGGCTGCCCGGACTCGAAGGCGATGCGCAGGGGCATCCCCTCTCCCAACAGGTGCTGTTGGCCGATCACGTCGGCCAGGGTGGCCGGTCGCAGCTGTTCGGCCAGGGGCGAGTGCAGGTTGGCTTGCGGGGACGTCACACGGCTAGTGTAGGCGGGCGGCTTGCGAGCATGGGTCCCGGCAACAAGGCGCGGCTCCGATCAGGGGCGCAGCACGTCGGCGCCCGGCGGCGGCCTGAACTGGAAGGTCTCGGGCGGCAGCGTGATGTTGGTCTCCATGCGGCCAAAGCGAAGGAGCGAGAGCTGCCCCAAGCTGTCTTGAATCTCGAGTGCCGCGAGTTCTCCCCCGCGAAAACCCACACGCATCCCGCGCAGCACGCCGTCGCGAGCCCGAGGCGTCGCCTGCACCCATTGAAGGCCATCGCGGTCTGGCGCGGCGGACAGCTCGAATTCCTGGCGCAGGGCCGTGAGGTCGGGGGCACCGGCGATCAGAACCGCCGGCGTGGTACCCAGGGCCTGGGCCTGGCGGCGCGCGGTGACCTGGTTCAGGTCGGGGTCATGCAGCCACAGGGTCTGACCGTCGGCCACCAGGGTCTGGGCAAAGGGCTTGCGGTAGGTGAAGCGGAACCGGTTGGGGCGCTGGAACTCGAAGCTGCCCGAGGACTGCCTGCTGCGTGGCGCCTGGCCTTCGCGCGCCGGGGCAGTGACCACCTGAGTGAAGTCGGCGCGGCCAGTCCGGGTCGTGCGCAGAAAATTCTCCAGGGCCTGCAGGCCATCGTCCTGCGCAGCGGCCTGCAGGGACAGCGCCAGGAGTACCCCGGCGAGCAGAACCTGGCGGCGTTTGGGGGTCGTCATCGTCGGTGTGAAGAGGCGCAGGTCCGCGCGGCCAGAGCGCGTCGGGCTCATTCCGCCGCGCGCTGCGGCACCAGGATGTCCCGCTGGCCCGCACCGTTCATGGCGCTGACCAGGCCCGCCTTTTCCATGTCCTCCACGAGGCGCGCGGCGCGGTTGTAGCCGATCTTCAGGTGCCGCTGCACCAGGGAGATACTGGCCTTGCGGTTCTTCATGACCACTTCGACCGCCTGGTCGTACATCGGGTCTTTCTCGCCGCTCTCACCTGCACCGCCGCCGCCAGGCGCGCTGTCGTCGTCAAGCGTGCCGCCTTCGAGTACGCCCTCGATGTAGTCGGGATCGCCTCCCTGCTCCTTGAGGTAGGCGACGACGCGGTGGACCTCATCGTCGCTGACGAAGGCGCCGTGCACCCGCATCGGCAGGCCGGTGCCACTGGCCATGTACAGCATGTCGCCCATGCCCAGGAGGCTCTCGGCCCCCATCTGGTCCAGGATGGTGCGGCTGTCGATCTTACTGGAGACCTGGAAGGCGATACGGGTGGGAATGTTGGCCTTGATCAAGCCGGTGATCACATCCACGCTGGGGCGCTGGGTGGCCAGGATCAGATGGATGCCGGCGGCCCGCGCCTTCTGCGCCAAGCGGGCAATGAGTTCTTCGACCTTCTTGCCAACGACCATCATCAGGTCGGCCAGCTCGTCGATCACCACCACGATGTGCGGCAGGCGCGTGAGCGGCTCCGGGCTGTCGGGCGTGAGACTGAAGGGGTTGTCGATGAATTTTTCCTTGGCTGCCGCCTCATCGATCTTGCTGTTGTAACCCGCGAGGTTGCGCACACCCAGCTTGGACATCAACTTGTAGCGGCGCTCCATTTCGGCCACGCACCAGTTCAGGCCGTGGGCCGCCTGGCGCATGTCGGTGACCACCGGCGCGAGCAGGTGCGGGATGCCTTCGTAGACCGACATCTCCAGCATCTTGGGGTCGATCATCAAGAGGCGTACGTCGCGGGCCTCGGCCTTGTACAGGAGCGAGAGGATCATGGCGTTGATCCCCACCGATTTGCCCGAGCCGGTGGTGCCGGCCACCAGCACGTGCGGCATCTTGGCCAGGTCGGCCACCACGGGGTTGCCGATGATGTCCTTGCCCAGGCCCATGGTGAGAAGCGACTTGGCTTCGTTGTACACCTGCGAGCCCAGAATCTCGGACAGGCGGATGGACTGGCGCTTGGCGTTGGGCAGCTCCAGCGCCATGTAGTTCTTGCCGGGGATGGTCTCGATCACGCGGATGGACACCAGCGAGAGCGAGCGCGCCAGGTCCTTGGCGAGGTTGACGATCTGCGAGCCCTTCACGCCGGTAGCTGGCTCGATCTCGTAGCGGGTGATGACGGGGCCGGGTTGGGCCAGCACCACGCGCACCTCGACGCCGAAGTCCTTGAGCTTTTTCTCGATCAGACGAGAGGTCATCTCCAGCGTTTCAGAGGAGACCGTCTCCTGGCGCTGGGCCGCCGCGTCAAGCAGATCCACCTGCGGCAAGGCGCTGTCAGGCAGCTCGTTGAACAGGGGCTTCTGACGCTCCTTGGCCACGCGCTCGCTCTTGGGAACATCCACGAGGACGGGCTCGATCAGCATCGGCGCAGCGTCGTGCAATTCCTGGATCTCGGTGCGTTCTTCCAGCACGATCTCTTCGCGCTCGCGGGCCGCCTGCTGGCCCAGGGCCAGGTCCTCGGCCATCTCGCGTCGCTCGCGCCGGGAGGCGATGAAGCCGTCGATGCGCGCACCGAGACGTTCGGCCACCTGGCCCCAGGAGAAGCGAAAGACCAGGGCCATGGCGGCGACGACGATGGCAATGGCCACGAGACCCGAGCCGGTGAAGCCCAGCCACTTGACCGCGACTGGACCGACCAGGTAGCCCAGGGCGCCGCCCGCATGGTCAGGCAGGCGCGGCTCGAAGCGATACAGGCGGGACCATTCAAGAGCAGCGCTGGCCGACAGCAGCAGGCCCAGGCCCACCCAGAACACCAGCCGCTGGCGCAGCGCGGGACGGGCCGGCGTCGCGATGGACTCGGCCTGCAACCATTGGGCCAGAGCGGAAAACCAGACACGGATGCCGGCGGCAACGCACCACCAGACGGTAAACCCCATGAGGAAATAGCTGGCATCGGCCACCACCGCGCCCAGCCGCCCTCCCCAGTTGCGGGTGGGTCCACCGGTGCCGGAAGTAGAAAACGCCGCATCCTGTGCCGAGTGTGTGAACAGGGCCAGGCACCAGAACACCAGGGCCAGAAAACCCAGCACCAGGGCGATCTCCTGGGCGAAGCGGCGCACGCCCGAGGGCGGCTGCGGGCGGCTGGCGGTGTCGGTCGGGTTGTGCAGCGTGTGGAGGGAGTAGGACATCGGGGGGACAGCGTGTCGGACCGCCTAGCGTAGCGCAGTTAGCTCAGGGCGCCGAGGTGTTCCTTGATCAGCATGGATCCGTCCTCGCGCGTTTCCACCAAACCGCGCTCTTCGAGGTCCTTCATGACCCGGCTGACCATTTCGCGCGAGGCCCCGACCATCTTGGCGATGTCCTGCCGGGAAATGCGTTCGCGCACGGCCAGTTGACCGTCCCGGTCGGGCTGGGCGAACTCGAGCAAGGCGCGGGCAACGCGGCCATAGACATCCATCAGGGCCAGGGATTCGATCTTGCGGTCCGCCTGGCGCAGCCGCTGGACCAGCCCTTTCATGATGGCGTAGGCCATGGAGCTGTTTTCGGGCAGGCAGCGCGCGAACTCGGCGCGACCCAGAGCCAGCATATCGGTCTGGACCTCGGCCCGGACCGTGGCCGAGTGCGCCAGGTTATCGATCAGGCTCATTTCGCCCACGTAATCGCCAGGCTGCAGGGTGGCCAGGATGACCTCTCGGCCCCGGCGGTCGGCGCTGATCACCCGGGCCCGGCCGGTGAGGAGGATGAACAGGCTGTTGGACTTGTGTCCCTGTTCGACGATGGCCTCGCCTCGCTTGAATCGCCGCTTGACCACGGCATCGGCCACTGCTTCAGCCTGAGCGGACGTGAGCAGTGCGAACAGGGGTACCCGGCGAATCAGCTCCAGGTTGGAAAGCATGGACATTTCGTTCCTTCCAGGCGGGGCTCAAGCCGGGCCGATCGCGGGCGACACCATCGCTTCTTACAATCGCGGCGATCAACACAAGCCTGTGCCACCGAGGCCGATCAAGGTGATACTTGGCTGATTAGCCCCGAAATGTACACCGCGCAGCTTAGATGCATCGCAAGTTTTACAAACATGAGCTCAAACCATTCAAAAGTTCTCATCCTCGGTTCCGGCCCGGCCGGTTACACCGCAGCCATTTACGCGGCCCGTGCCAACCTCCAGCCCTTGCTGATCACGGGCATCGCGCAGGGTGGGCAGCTCATGACCACCACCGAAGTCGACAACTGGCCTGCTGACGTGCACGGCGTGCAGGGCCCGGAGCTGATGCAGCGCTTCTTGGAGCACGCCGAGCGCTTCAAGGCCCAGATGGTGTTCGATCACATCAACCGGGTGGATTTCAGCCAGCGGCCGTTCACCCTCACCGGCGACAGCGGCACCTACACGGCCGACGCAGTGATCCTGGCCACCGGCGCCTCGGCCCGTTACCTGGGCCTGCCCTCGGAAGAAGCCTTCATGGGCAAGGGCGTGAGCGCCTGCGCCACCTGCGACGGCTTTTTCTACCGCGACCAGGTCTGCTGCGTGATCGGTGGCGGCAACACTGCGGTGGAAGAGGCGCTGTACCTGTCCAACATCGCCAGCAAGGTCTACCTGGTCCACCGTCGTGACAAGTTCAAGGCCGAGCCCATTTTGGTGGACAAGGTGATGGAGAAGGTCGCCGCCGGCAAGATCGAGCTGAAACTGTTCAAGACGCTGGACGAGGTGCTGGGCGACAACTCCGGCGTGACCGGCGTGCGCCTGAAAGACACGAAGACCGGTGCGACCGAGGACCTGACGCTCAAGGGCTGCTTCATCGCCATCGGCCATTCGCCCAACACCGACATCTTTCAGGGCCAGCTCGAGATGAAGGATGGCTACATCGTCACCCGCTCGGGCAACAATGGCTTTGCCACCATGACCAGCGTGCCGGGGGTGTTCGCCGCCGGCGACGTCCAGGACCACGTCTACCGCCAGGCCATCACCAGCGCCGGCACGGGCTGCATGGCGGCCCTGGATGCCCAGCGCTTCCTCGAGCAAGGGGAATAAGGGGTCCTACCCGCCCCCCGCAAGGGGCTGGCAGGCCTTGCGGCCTATTTCGCCTATAATGGAAGGCTTTGCTGAGCCTGCCCCGGCTGGAGCAGCAATCTAAAGCAGCGATCGACGGCAAGGGCCCGATCTAAAGCAGCAAATGGGTTACCGCCACCCGACTGGCGAGGTGAGGCGAGAGCGAGGCAGGAACGAGCGGTCAAACCGCGGGTCCTACCGGCAGTGATCGCCGTTTCAATGGAGTGCGTCATGGCACGCGTCTGCGAAGTCACGGGCAAGGCCCCGATGGTCGGGAACAATGTTTCCCACGCCAACAACAAAACCAAGCGCCGGTTCCTGCCGAACCTGCAACACCGCCGTTTCTGGGTCGAGAGCGAGAACCGCTGGGTGCGCCTGCGTGTCTCGAGCGCCGCGCTGCGCCTGATCGACAAGAACGGTATCGATAGCGTGCTGGCGGACCTGCGTGCCCGCGGCCAAGCCTAATCAAGGAGCAGCATCATGGCGAGCAAAGGCGGACGCGAAAAGATCAAGCTGGAGTCCACTGCGGGCACCGGCCACTTCTACACCACCAGCAAGAACAAGAAGACGATGCCTGAAAAGATGTCGATCATGAAGTTCGACCCGAAGGCGCGCAAGCACGTCGAGTACAAGGAAATCAAGCTGAAGTGATTCAGCCTGGCGCCCAGTAAAAAGCCCCGCAATGCGGGGCTTTTTATTGGCCAGTCCGTTTGTTGGCCAGTCCGTTGGCCTGGCTGCAAAACCGGAGGAGCTGCGGCAGGCTGCCGCAGTCCTGATCAGGCGTGGGCCGCGCGCAGCCGCTGCGAGAAGGCTTGCAGGCGCGCGATGCCGCTGTCCTCGGCGCGCTTGCACCAGGCCGCCAGGTCGTGGGCGAGCTGCTCGCGGGACACCGTGGTGTTCAGCCACATCTGGCGCAGTTCCTCGCGCATGGTGAGCATCTGGTCCAGGGCGGGCGAGGCCGCCCGAGCCTGGTCGACCTGGTCACGGGCCGTGGCCGGCACGCGGTCGTCATCGCGGTGCAGCCAGCGGCGAGCGGCTTGGAGGATGGACAGGTCTTGACCACGGGCCTTGAGCACCGAGATCTCATCGGAGCAGGCACGGCGCATCTCGCGGGCGTAACGGGCCATGACCTCGTAGCGGTTGGTGATGACCGCTTCCAGGGTCTTTTCATCGGCTACGGGGCGAATGTCTCCCAGTTGGAGCTTGGGCGGGACCTTCTTGACCTTGGCCCAGCCAATGGCCTGCATGGCACGGATGTAAGCCCAACCCAGATCGAATTCGTAGCGCTTGACGGAGAACTTGGCCGAGGTCGGGTAGGTGTGGTGGTTGTTATGCAACTCTTCGCCACCGATGATCAGGCCCCAGGGCGAGATGTTGGTGCTGGCGTCTGCCGCCTCGAAGTTGCGGTAGCCCCAGTAGTGGCCGATGCCATTGATGATGCCGGCGGCGGTGATCGGAATCCAGAGCATCTGCACGGCCCATACGGTGGCGCCCAGGGCACCAAAGAGAGCCACATCGATGATCAGCATCAGGCCCACGCCTTGCCAACTGAAACGGGTGTAGAGGTTGCGCTCGATCCAGTCGTCCGGCGTGCTGTGGCCAAACTTGGCCAGGGTTTCCTTGTTCTTGGCCTCGGCCCGATAGAGCTCAGCGCCCTGCCAGAAGACGGTCTCGATGCCACGGGTCTGGGGGCTGTGGGGGTCGTCAGGCGTCTCGCACTTGGCGTGGTGTTTGCGGTGGATGGCGACCCATTCCTTGGTCACCATGCCGGTGGTGAGCCACAGCCAGAAACGGAAGAAATGCGAGGGGATGGGCCCCAGGTCCATCGAGCGGTGCGCCTGGGTGCGGTGCAGGAAGATGGTGACCGAGGCGATGGTGATGTGCGTCACCACCAGGGTGAAGATCACCACTTGCCACCAGGATAGGCGCCACAAGCCGTGCGCGATGAAGTCGATCGCCGCGTCGAGGACGGCCCAATCAGGTAGCAGCATAGAACGAAGAAATGAAATCCAAAGTGGGATGGCAGGATTCTACGGCCGAGAGCCCGATGGACCCCAACAATTTGAGCTCTTTTTGACTCATCTCAAGCTAATTCGGGTTAAACGCGCACCCAAACTGCGGCAAAAAAACCGTCCGTCTGGTGCCGGTGGGGCCACAGGCGCAGGTAGTCGCCGCTGCACAGGGCCTGGGCGTCGGCCAGCTTCAGGGGGGCGAGGGCCTCTGCGGCAGGCAGGATCCGCCAGCCACTTTCCTGGTCGCCAAAGGCCTGGGCGACCGCCTCGTTTTCCTCCCGCAGCAGGCTGCAGGTGGCGTAGACCAGCCGGCCCCCGGGCTTGAGCAGGCGGGCAGCGCTGCGCAGGATGGCCAATTGCTTGGCCGCCATCTCGCGCACGCCTTCAGGCGCCTGCCGCCACTTGAGGTCCGGGTTGCGCCGCAGGGTGCCCAGGCCCGAACACGGGGCGTCGACCAGCACCCGATCGATCTTGCCGGCCAGGCGCTTGATGCGGTCATCGCGCTCATGCGCGATGGCGGCGGGGTGGACGTTGGACAGGCCGCTGCGCGCCAGCCGGGGCTTGAGAGCGTCCAGGCGATGGGCGGAGGTGTCAAAGGCGTACAGGCGCCCGGTGTTGCGCATGGACGCGCCGACGGCGAGCGTCTTGCCTCCCGCGCCGGCGCAGAAGTCCACCACCATCTCGCCCCGGCGGGCGTCGAGCAAGGCCGCCAGGAGCTGGGAGCCTTCGTCCTGCACCTCGATGGCGCCGCGCGTGAAGGCGTCCAGCTTGGTGAGCGCGGGCTTGGCAGTCAGGCGCAAGCCCCAGGGGGAATACGGCGTGGGCCGGGCATCGATGCCCGCACTCGAGAGCTCCTTGCGCACATCTTCGCGCTTGTCGGCCAGGGTATTCACCCGCAGGTCCAGAGGCGCGGGGCGCAGCAAGCTCTCGGCCAGCGGCCAGAAATCCTCGCCGACCTGCTCCTTCAAGGGTTGCACGATCCACTCGGGCAGGTTGTGGCGATGGCGTTCCAGGAGGTCGCTCTCGGAGACCGCATCACAGGCATCGAGCCAGACCTTTTCGGTATCGGACAAGGCGCTCTTGAGGAAATCGCGCGGGCCGGCAAAGCCCAGGATGGCCATGCGACGCTCGCGCGGGCCACTGCCCGAGGGTGCGAAGTGGTCGTAGCGCAGTTTGTCGCGCAGCACGGTGTAGACGGTTTCGGCCAGGGTCGCGCGCTCGCGCGGACCCAGGGCGCGGTGGTCGCGGAAGTAGCGCGAGACCACGGCATCGGCCGGATGTTCGAGTTTCAGGGCCAGGCCGACGAGTTCGGCGCAGGCCTCGAGCAGAGCTTTGGGGTGCATGGAAAGAGGCAGAGTCGCTACGCGGGACGCAGCAGGCGGGCGATAGCCCGGGGATAGATGACGTGTTCCTGGGTGAGGACGCGGGCGGCGAGGGTCTCGGGCGTGTCGCCCGGCATCACTGGCACCATGGCCTGGTCCAGGATGGGCCCGTGATCGAGGTCGGCGGTGACCCGGTGCACGGTCGCACCCGCGAAACGGCAACCGGCTTCGAGAGCACGAGCGTGGGTGTGCAGGCCGGGAAAGGCCGGCAGCAGCGAGGGATGGATATTGAGGAGACGGCCGGCGTAGCGCCCGACGAAAGCGGGGGTGAGGATGCGCATGAAGCCGGCCAGCACCACGAGCGCGGGGTCGTGGCGGTCGATGGCACGCGCAAGCTCAGCGTCGAACGCTTCACGGTCCGTGAAGGGCTGGTGGTCGAGAACCTCGGCAGGCAAGCCCAGCTCGCGGGCGAGGACCAGCCCAGGGGCCTGCGGCCGGTTACTGATCACGGCGGCGATGCGCGCGTCCAGTCGCCGCTCCCAGTCGTCTCGGCGCGCGGCACGCGCGATTGCGGCCATGTTGGAGCCGCCCGAGGAGATCAGGATCACGAGGTTCTTCATGAAGACCCCGATTATCCCCAGCACGAGCGACACACCACTTTGTCACCCCTCGGACACGCGGAAAAGCACGCGCGTGCTACAACCTGCGCGATACCGGAGACACCCCATGGATTTGGCTTTTACCCCTGAAGAACAGTCCTTCCGCGAGACCGTACGCGCGTGGGTCGGAGAGAACCTGCCGCAGGACATCGCACACAAGGTCCACCACAACCTGCACCTCACGCGCGAGGACATGCAGCGCTGGGCGCGCATTCTGGGCAAGAAGGGCTGGCTGGGGTACGGCTGGCCCCAGTCCTTCGGTGGGCCCGGCTGGAACGCGGTGCAGAGGCACCTGTTTGAGGAGGAGTGCGCGCTGGCCGGTGCGCCGCGCATCGTGCCCTTCGGCCCGGTGATGGTGGCGCCAGTGATCATGGCCTTCGGCTCGCCCGAGCAGCAACAGCGCTTCCTGCCCGGCATCGCCTCGGGTGAGGTATGGTGGAGTCAGGGCTACAGCGAACCCGGATCGGGCTCGGATCTGGCGTCCCTGAAGACCCGCGCCGAGCGCGTGGGCGACAAGTACATCGTCAACGGCCAGAAGACCTGGACCACCCTGGGCCAGTACGGCGACTGGATCTTCTGCCTGGTACGCACCGATAGCTCGGGCAAGCCGCAGACCGGCATCTCCTTCCTGTTGATCGACATGAAGTCGCCGGGCATTCAGGTGCGACCCATCATCATGCTCGATGGCGGCCACGAGGTGAACGAGGTGTGGTTCGACAACGTGGAAGTGCCGGCGCAGAACCTGGTGGGCGAAGAGAACAAGGGCTGGACCTACGCCAAGTACCTGCTGTCGCACGAGCGCACCAACATCGCCGACGTGAACCGCGCCAAGCGCGAACTTGAACGCCTCAAGCGCATCGCTCGGGCCGAGGGTGTCTGGGACGACACGCGCTTTCGGGACGAAATCGCGAAGCTGGAAGTGGACATCGTCGCCCTGGAGATGATGGTGCTGCGTGTGCTCTCGGCAGAAAAATTGGGCAAGAACTCGCTGGATATCGCCGGCCTGCTCAAGATTCGCGGCAGCGAGATCCAGCAGCGCTATTGCGAACTCATGATGCTGGCAGCTGGCCCCTACGCCCTGCCCTTCATCCGCGAGGCAATGGAGGCTGGCTGGCAGGGCGACTTCCCCGGCGGCGCCACCGGACTGGCTCCCCTGGCAGCCACCTACTTCAACATGCGCAAGACCACGATCTACGGCGGCTCCAACGAGGTGCAACGCAATATCGTGGCCCAAACGGTGCTCGGTTGATCCGGGTGGAACGCATCAACAGGATCTGAACATGGACTTCGATTTCTCCGACGACCAGGAACAACTGCGCGACGCGGTACGTAAGTGGGTGGATCGCAGCTACGGCTTTGAACGCCGTCGTGCCGCGGTGCGCGCGGGCGGCTTCGACATCGCGGCCTACCGAGAACTGGCCGAACTGGGCCTGACCGGCTTGTACATCCCAGAAGTCCATGGCGGCATGGGCATGGGCCCGGTCGAGGGCATGGTGGTGATGGAGGAACTCGGGCGCGGGATGGTGCTCGAGCCCCTGGGCCAGACCCTCATCGCCGGTGGCGTGATCGCGGGCTACGCGCCGCAAGCGGTGCAGGCGCAGTGGCTGCCCCGCATCGCGAGCGGCGAAGCGCTGGTGGTCCTCGCCCACCAGGAGCGCTCGGCGCGCTGGCATCTGGATCGTTGCGAAGCCCGGGCTGCCAAGGCCGGTGATGGCTGGCGCGTTAGCGGCACCAAGAGCATCGTGCCGGCAGGTGACCAGGCCGACGCTTTCCTGGTGCCCGCGATGGCCGACGGCGCGATGGCGCTGTGGCTGGTCGAACGCCAGGCCCCGGGTGTCACCACGCGCGCCTACGTCACTCAAGACGGGAGCCGCGCCGCCGAGGTCGTACTGGCTGACGCGCCCGCGGTGCTGCTCACGCGCGAAGGCCTGGTCGCCCTGGAGCACGCGGTGGATATCGGCATCGCCGCCGTGTGCGCGGAGGGCGTGGGTGTGATGGACAAAACCATGGAGCTCACCGCCGGCTACCTGAACACGCGCAAGCAGTTCGGCGTGCCCATCGCCAGCTTCCAGGCCCTGCGCCATCGCATGGCGGACATGAAGATGCAGCAGGAGCTCGGTCGCTCCATGAGCTACTACGCCAGCCTGAAGCTGAACGCACCGCCCGAGGAACGCCGCATGGCACTGGCGCGAGCCAAGTACCAGCTGGGGGTGGCAATGCGCTTCGTCGGCCAGAACGCGGTGCAATTGCACGGGGGCATCGCGGTGACCGATGAATACATCGGCAGCCACTATTTCAAGAAACTCACCCAGCTCGAATTGAGCTTCGGCGACAGCCTGCACCATTTGGGCGAGGTGTCGGCGCGGATGAAGGAGACGGCGGGGGTGTTTGCATAGCTTTCCTCCCCCCGAAGCGGCCTGCGGCCGCCTCCCCCAGGGGGCGCCGCCAGCGGCTCGGTTCCGCGGCGGCCCACGACCAGGTTTCAGGCGTACAGGCGTGAGGTCCGTGGCAGGTGCGCCATCAGGAACTCCATCTGGTCGGCCAGGATGCGTCGGTTACGCAGGATGAAGTCTTCCCAGAGGCTGGGAACATAGGGCGCATACAGCAGGGGCATGTTGGCCTGCTCGGGGGTACGGCTGCTTTTGCGGTGGTTGCAGGCACGGCAGGCTGTGACGACGTTCATCCAGTGGTCGCGGCCGTTCTGCGCGAAGGGGATGATGTGCTCGCGCGTGAGTTCAGTTTCGTGGTGCTGGCGGCCGCAGTAGGCGCAGGTGTTGCGATCGCGGGCGAAAAGCTTTCCATTGGTCAGGCCCGGCTTGAGGTCAAAGGGGTTGACGTTGGGAACGCCCTTGGTGCCGATGATGCTGCTCACGGCGATGACCGATTGCTCGCCGGTGACGGCGTTGTGGCCACCGCGAAAAACCGCCACCTCCGCACCCACTTCCCACCGGACCTGGTCGGCGGCGTAATGCAGCACGGCCTGCTCGAGAGAAATCCAGGACTGCGGCAGGCCCTGGGCAGACAGCTTCAACACCTTCAAGAGTGACCTCCTTGAACGACGCGAATCACTGAACAAGTTAGCCCTCACAATATAACCTCTTTCAATGACCTGAAACCGCCTGCGGGGCCCGACGCAGCACGCTATTCAAACGACATGCACCCATCGCGCGATGAAGATCTTTCGCGGCTTTAACCATCCGGACATCGCACCGGCCTGCGCCCTGACCATCGGCAACTTCGATGGCGTGCACCGGGGTCACCAGGCCATGCTGGCCCTCTTGAACAACGAGGCCCGCCACCGCAGGGTGCCCAGTTGCGTGCTGACCTTCGAGCCGCATCCGCGCGACTACTTCGCCGGCGCGCTGCGCAAGCCCGAACTGGCGCCCGCGCGCATCGCCACCTTGCGAGACAAGCTGACCGAACTGGCGGCCTGCGGCGTGGACCAGTGCGTGGTGATGCCTTTCGACGCCCGCCTGTCCGGCCAGCAGCCGCAGGACTTCATCCACCAGGTGCTGGTGCGCGGGCTGGGCGCGCGCTACGTGCTGGTAGGCGACGACTTTCGCTTCGGCGCGAAGCGCGCGGGCGACTACGCGATGCTGGATGCGGCCGGGACGGCTGGCGGCTTCGACGTGGCGCGCATGAATAGCTACGAGGTGCACACCCTGCGCGTGTCCAGTTCCGCGGTACGCGAGGCTCTGGCCCGAGGCGACATGCAGGCCGCCGCCACCCTGCTCGGGCGCCCCTACAGCATCAGCGGCCATGTGGTGCACGGACGCAAGCTCGGGCGTGAACTGGGCCGCGGACCCGAGCGGGCTGAGGGCTTTCGCACCTTGAACCTGCGCTTTTCGCACTGGAAACCCGCCGCCAGCGGGATCTTCGCGGTGCAGGTGCACGGGCTGGACGCGAGGCCCCTGGCGGGGGTGGCCAACCTGGGCATTCGCCCCTCGCTGGACCCGGACGACGTCAATGGCGGGCGGGTGCTGCTGGAAACCCATTGCCTGGACTGGCCGGCCCACCTCGGGCGCGAGGGGGCCTACGGTAAAATCATCCGGGTGGACCTGCTGCACAAACTGCACGACGAGCTGAAGTACGAGAGCCTCGAGGCCCTCACGGCCGGCATCGCACGCGACTGCGATGCGGCCCGCGCCTTCTTCGCATCCACCCGCCGCCAGACCACGCGCGATCGAATTTAACGGCCTGGCAACCGTTCGCTGCCCCTCGACAGGCTCAGGGCGGACGGCTGCAAGATCCCGCCGCCAGTGCGCCCGCCCTCCCCGTCCCGTTCGGGCTGAGCTTGTCGAAGCCCCCGAAACGCAACGCCATGTCCGACCCGAAGAACACCGCCCCGGCGACCGATTACCGCGCCACGCTGAATCTGCCCGACACGCCCTTCCCCATGCGGGGCGACCTGCCCAAGCGCGAGCCGGGCTGGGTGGCCGAGTGGGAAGACAAGGGCCTGTACAAGCGCCTGCGCGAAGCCCGCTGCGGCCACGAGAAGTTCGTGCTGCACGACGGCCCGCCCTATGCCAACGGGCAGATCCACATGGGACACGCGGTCAACAAGATCCTCAAGGACATGATCGTCAAGTCGCGTCAGCTCAAAGGACTGGATGCAGCCTATATCCCGGGCTGGGACTGCCACGGCCTGCCGATCGAGAACGCGATCGAAAAGAAGCACGGTCGCAACCTGCCGCGCGACGAGATGCAGGCCAAGAGCCGCGCTTTCGCCACCGAGCAGATCGGCCTGCAAATGGCCGACTTCAAGCGACTGGGTGTGCTGGGCGACTGGGACCACCCCTACCAAACCATGACGCCGCGCAACGAGGCTGACGAGATCCGTGCCTTCAAGCGCGTGATGGAGCGCGGCTTCGTGTACCGGGGGCTCAAGCCTGTGTACTGGTGCTTCGACTGCGGTTCGTCCCTGGCCGAATTCGAGATCGAATACGCCGACAAGAAATCACAGACGCTGGACGTGGGCTTCGAGAGCGACAACCCGGCCCAGCTGGCGGCGGCCTTCGGCCTCCCGGCGCTGACCAAGCCAGCGTATGCCGTGATCTGGACCACCACCGCCTGGACGCTGCCCGCCAACCAGGCCCTGAACCTGAACCCCGAAATCGTCTACGCGATGGTGGATACCCCGCGCGGTTTGATCGTGGTGGCCGAGTCGCTGGTGGAGAAATGCCTGGCCCGCTACGCCCTGGAGGGCCAGGTGCTGGCCACCACCCCCGGCGAGAAACTGGGCGGCCTGAACTTTCGCCATCCCCTGCACGATGTGGACCCGGCCTATCGGCGTCTGTCGCCCGTCTACCTGGCCGACTACGCCACCGCCGACGATGGCACCGGCATCGTGCACTCCTCGCCGGCTTATGGCGTGGAGGACTTCAACAGCTGCGTCGCGAATGGTGTCACCTACGACGACATCCTCAACCCGGTGCTGGGGCACGGCAGCTACACGCCCGACCTGGCCCTCTTTGGCGGGCAGAACATCTGGAAGGCCGCGCCGGTGGTGATCGAGACCCTGCGCGAAGCCGGGCGCCTGTTCGCCACCGAGACCATCACCCACAGCTACCCGCATTGCTGGCGCCACAAGTCACCGGTGATCTACCGCGCCGCGGCGCAGTGGTTCATCCGCATGGACGAAGGCGAGGGCGTGTTCACGAAGGACAAGGCGCCCGCCACGCTGCGCCAGATGGCCCTGGCGGCCATCGAGCAGACGCAGTTCTATCCGGAAAACGGCAAAGCCCGCCTGCGCGACATGATCGCGGGACGCCCCGACTGGTGCATCTCGCGCCAGCGTAGCTGGGGCGTTCCCCTGCCCTTCTTCCTGCACAGGGACTCGGGCGAGCTGCACCCCCGAACGCCCGAGATCCTGGACATCGCGGCGCAGCTGGTGGAAGCCGGCGGTATCGAGGCCTGGTCCAAGGCCGCTACCGAGGACATCCTGGCCAAGGTGGGCGCAGGCGCCGACGCGCCAAGCTACACCAAGAGCACCGACATCCTGGAGGTGTGGTTCGACTCTGGCACCACGCACACCACCGTCCTCAAGGGATCGCACGCCGGCAGCGGCCACGAGAGCGGACCGGAGGCCGATCTCTACCTCGAAGGCCACGACCAGCATCGCGGCTGGTTCCACAGCTCGCTGCTCACGGCCTGCGCGATGTACGGGCGCGCGCCTTACCGGGGCCTGCTCACGCACGGCTTCACCGTGGACAGCCAAGGCCGCAAGATGTCCAAGTCGCTCGGAAACGGCGTGGATCCGCAAAAGACCAGCGAGAAGCTCGGCGCCGAGATCATCCGACTGTGGGTGGCCGCTTCCGACTATTCGGGCGACATCGCGGGCGACGACAAGATCCTGGCCCGCGTAGTGGATGCCTACCGCCGCATCCGCAATACCCTGCGCTTCCTGCTCGCAAACGTGAGCGACTTCGACCCCGCGAAGGACGCCCTGCCGCTGTCCGAGATGCTGGAGATCGACCGCTACGCCATGAGCCGCGCAGCGCAGTTCCAGGCCGAGGTGCTGGCCCACTATGAGGTGTACGAGTTCCACCCAGTAGTGGCCAAGCTGCAGGTGTATTGCTCGGAGGACCTGGGTGCGTTCTACCTGGACATCCTGAAGGACCGCCTCTACACCACCGGCCCGAAGTCGCACGCGAGGCGTAGCGCGCAGACTGCGCTGTGGAACATCACGCATGCGATGCTGCGCTGGATGGCGCCCTTTCTCAGCTTCACCGCCGAAGAGGCGTGGAAGCTGTTTGGCACCTCCGACTCGATCTTCTTCGAGACCTATGCCGAAATCGGCGGTGCCGACGAGGCACTGCTGGCGAAGTGGAACCGCATCCGCGAGATCCGCGATGTCGCAAACAAGGAGGTCGAGGCCCTGCGCGAGAAAGGTGAAGTGGGTTCATCCCTCCAGGCCGACCTCACTCTGGTCGCGCCATCCGCCGACCACGCCCTTCTGGCGAGTCTGGGCGAGGATCTGAAGTTTGTGTTCATTACCTCGGCGATTGCACTGCAGGCCGGCGATGCGCTGGCGGTGAAGGCCACATCCTCGCAGGCCGTGAAGTGCGAGCGTTGCTGGCACTGGCGCGACGACGTGGGCCGCGACGCCGCCCACCCGACGATCTGCGGGCGCTGCACGTCCAACCTGTACGGCGCGGGCGAGACCCGGGCCCACGCCTGATGACCCGCTCGGGCGCAGCGCGTGGCGGCATGCTGCCTTGGCTAGGGCTGGCCCTGCTGCTGTTCCTGGCCGACCAGTTCACCAAGCTCCTGATCCTGGGCGCCTATGAACTGGGCGATTCGACTTACGTCACGTCGTTCTTCAACATCGTGCGGGTGCACAACACGGGCGCAGCCTTTTCCTTCCTGGCCTCGGCCTCGGGCTGGCAGCGGTGGTTCTTCACTGCGCTGGGCATCGGCGCTGCGCTTTTCATCGTGTGGCTACTGCGCTCGCACCATCAGCAGCGCCTGTTCGCGTTCTCGATGACCTGCCTGCTCGGGGGAGCGGTGGGCAATGTGGTCGATCGCCTGCTGCATGGCTACGTGATCGACTTCGTGCAGCTGCACTACGCGGGATGGGCGTTTCCCGCCTTCAACGTAGCCGATGCGGCGATCACGGCCGGCGCCATCGGCATGATCCTGGACGAACTGCGGCGGGTACGGCGCGGGCGCTGAAAGAGCAGCGCCCGCACGTGGATCAAGGCAGCAAGATGGTGCAGCCCGTGGTCTTGCGCGCTTCCAGGTCGCGATGGGCCTGGGCCACCTGGGCGAGCGGGTAGCGCTGGTCGATGCGGATCTTGACCGCGCCGCTGGCCACCACCGAGAACAGGTCGTCGGCCATGGCCTGGGTGGTCTCGCGCGTGGCGATGTGGGAGAACAGCGTCTGGCGCGTGACATAGATCGAACCCTTGGGCCCCAGCATGCCGGGCGCAAAGGGCGGCACCGGACCCGAGGCGTTGCCGAAAGACGCCATCAGGCCAAAGGGTCGCAGGCAGTCCAGCGATTTGTCCCAGGTGTCCTTGCCCACCGAGTCGTAAACGACCTTCACGCCCTGTCCGCCGGTGATCTCCTTGACGCGTGCGGCGAAGTCCTCGCGCTGGTAGTTGATCACGTGGGCTGCGCCCATCGACTTGGCCAGCGCGCATTTCTCGTCGCTGCCTGCGGTGCCAATCAGCTGCAAGCCCAGATGCTTGGCCCACTGTGTGGCGATCAGGCCCACGCCACCTGCTACGGCGTGAAAGAGCACGAAGTCACCGCGCGCGAGGCCCTCTTGGGGCAGTACGCGCTTGAGCAGGTATTGGGCGGTCAGGCCCTTGAGCATCATGGCGGCGCCGGTCTCGAAGTCGATTACATCGGGCAATTTGCACACGCACTTGGCGGGCATCACGCGGGCCTGGCTGTAGGCGCCCGGGGGGTGGCTGGCGTAGGCGGCGCGGTCACCCGCCTTCAAGTGGGTGACGCCCTCGCCCACCGCTTCAACGATACCGGCGCCTTCCATGCCCAGGGTGGCAGGCAGGGACATCGGGTACAGGCCGGTGCGCTGGTAGACGTCGATGAAGTTCAGGCCGACGGCGTGGTGGCGGATGCGGATCTCGCCGGGACCGGGCTGGCCGACCTCGACATCCACCAGTTCCATCTGCTCGGGGCCACCGTGCTGGCGCAGGCGTATCGCTTGGATCATGTCTGTCTCCTGATTCTCGAAGCGGCTGATCCTGCCATGAATCGAACCAGCCTGCCGGCCCGCCCCCAGAGAGCCGGTGGCGCAGTGGGCTACAGTGCGCCTTCCCATGAATTCCCCCCTCACCCTGCGCACGGCCGCTGTCCTCTTGGTGCCGCCCCTGATGTGGGCAGGCAATGCGGTCGTGGGCCGCCTGGTGGCCCCGCTGGTGCCGCCCCTCACGCTCAATTTCCTGCGTTGGGCCATCGCATTCCTGATGCTGCTGCCCCTGGCCGCCTGGGTGCTGCGGCCCGGCGCGCCGCTGTGGACGCACTGGCGCCGATACACCTTGCTGGGCCTTCTGAGCGTGGGGGTCTACAACGCCATGCAGTACCTCGCGCTGCGCACTTCCACGCCCATGAACGTGACGCTGGTGGGTGCCAGCATGCCGGCCTTTACGCTGTTGCTGGGGGTGATGTTCTTTCGCCAGGCTCTGGCTGCGCGCGCACTGCTCGGGGCTACGCTGTCGATCGTGGGCGTGCTGGTGGTGCTCTCGCATGGCGATCTGTGGCGGTTGGCGCAGGTGCGCTTCGTGCCGGGCGACCTGTACATGCTGGTGGCCACCGGCCTGTGGGCCTGGTACAGCTGGCTCCTGACACGCGCGAGCGAAGATCCGGCGGGCCTGCGCGCCGACTGGGCCGCCTTCCTGATGGTGCAGATGGCACCTGGGCTGGCCTGGGCCGGCCTGTTCGCGGGCGCTGAATGGATGATGGCCGACCCACCTGCCATCCAGTGGGGCGGTCCTCTAGCGGCCGCCCTGGCCTTCGTAGCCATCGGCCCCGCCGTCCTGGCCTACCGGGCCTGGGGCCTGGGCGTACAGCGCGTAGGACCGGCGATCGCCGGAATCTTCAGCAATCTCACGCCGCTGTTTGCGGCATTGATGTCGGCCGCCTTCCTGGGCGAGCCGCCGCAGGTGCATCACATCGTGGCCTTCGGCCTGATCGTCAGCGGCATCGTCGTGTCGTCGCGCCAGGGGCGCTGACCCGGCCCGCCCCGCTGACTTCGGCGATTGCCGCGCCGACCTCATGCGAATACCATTGTTTTACTTTTTGGGAGAAAAACAATGCGCAAATTGCTTGTGGGTGTGTGGCTGGCCGCCCTGAGCCTGGCCGCTGCGGCCCAACCCGCACAGACCCCGGTCCGCATCGGAGTGATCGGACCCTTCAGCGGCGGATCATCCGACTTCGGTCTGCCCATGCTGCATGGCGTCGAGCTGGCGGTCGAGGAAATCAACGCTGTGGGCGGTTATCTGGGTCGACCCATCGAGCTCGTGATCAAGGACGACAAGGCCGACCCACCCACCGGCCTGGCCCAGGCCCGCGCGCTGGCCAATGAGCGGGTAGCGGCCACGATCGGTTTTTGCAACACCGGCGTGGCGATGGCAGCCCTGGACATCTTCCAGCAGCAACGGATACCCCTGATCGTGCCCTGCGCCGCCGGCAGCCCGGTGACGGCACGCTTCCCGGCCCGTGAAAGCTACGTCTTTCGAACCTCGGCGCGTGATGGCTTACAGGCGGACTTCGTGGTCGCCGACCTGGTCAAACGCGGATGGACACGGGTCGCGATCTTCGCCGACACCTCGGGCTATGGCGAGGCGGGCCTGGGCGATGTGCGCAAGGCACTGGCCGCACGCCAGCTCGAGCCTGTTCACGTGGCGCGCTTCGCGTTGGGCACCCAGGACATGACTGAATCGCTCAAGGCGGCTCGCGCCGCCGGGGCGAACGTGATCTTCAGCTACACGGTGGGCAAGGAGAACGCCGCGATCGCGCTCGGACGGCAGGCGCTGCGCTGGAACGTGCCACAGGTTGGCGGCTGGCCGCTGTCGTTTCCCTTCTTCATCGAGGGCGCGCGCGAAGCGGCCGAGGGGGCGCTGATGGCGCAGACCTTCATCGCCGAGCCGAGCAACGAACGCCGTGCGGCCTTCCTCTCGGCGTATGCACGCAAGTTCAAGGTGCGCAAGATCCCGGTCCCCATGGCGGCGGCGCAGGCCTATGACACGACCTACCTGCTGCTGTATGCCCTGTTCGGGATCCGCAACGGCGAATTGGCCGGACCCGCGATCAAACAGGCCCTGGAGAACATGCAGCGCCCTTACTACGGCGTGGTCTCCACCTACGAACGCCCCTTCAGCGCGCAGGACAAGGACGCGGTCAGCGCCAACATGCTGGTGATGGGGCAGGTCAAGAACGGCGCAGTGACCTTCGCCTACCCCGAGGACGCGCGACGCAACCTGATCGTGCAGCGCAAGCAGTGAGCGGGCAGCCCGTGCGCCAGACGCGCACTCAGTACGTGCCCGGGTAGGCGCCGCCGTCGATCAACACGTTTTGCGCGGTGATGTAGCTGGCGTGCACGCTGCACAGGAAGGCGCAAGTGGCACCGAATTCGTCCGGGTGACCGAAGCGCTGAGCTGGAATGCCTTTGCGGCGCGCCTCGGTCACGGCCTCCAGGGGCTGGCCGGTCTTCTTCGCAGCGCCTTCCAGCGTGCCCTTGAGGCGATCGGTGTCAAAGGCCCCCGGCAGCAGGTTGTTGATCGTGACATTGGCAGCGGCCAGGCGCTGTGCCCGCGCCGCGCCCGCTACGAAGCCGGTCAGGCCGCTGCGTGCGCCGTTGGACAACCCCAGGATGTCGATCGGTGCCTTCACTGCGCTGGAGGTGATGTTCACGATGCGCCCGAAACCGCGCGAAGCCATGCCGTCCACCGTGGCCTTGATCAACTCGATGGGCGTGAGCATGTTGGCATCCACCGCCTTGATCCAGGCCTCGCGGTCCCAGTCGCGGAAGTCGCCGGGCGGCGGGCCGCCGGCGTTGGTCACGACGATGTCGTAGTCGGCATGCGCCGCGAAGGCGGCGGCGCGGCCCTCGGGCGTGGTGATGTCGGCTGCCACTGTCAGCACCTGCGTGCCGGCCGGTAGCGCAGCTTCGGCGCGCAGAGCCGCAGCGGCCTGCTCCAGGGCCTGCCCGCCACGCGCCACCATGACCAGGTGCACGCCTTCCAAGGCCAGGGCACGCGCGCAGCCCAGGCCCAATCCCTTGCTGGCCCCGCAAACGAGCGCCCAGCGGTTCTTGATTCCCATGTCCATGATGTCTGTGTCGTCGAAGTAAAGTTCAAAGCACCGGCCCGCGCGCTCGGCGGGGCCCGTACGGTGCGTGGTCCGCCTAGGAGCCTTTCAGGCGTGCCGCTCCCGGTTGGCGGGCGGGTTGGGTCATGCGTGCATGAATTGTGGCACTGCAACGAAAAACGGCACCCGAAGGTGCCGTTTTGCCTGAGGGAATCGCTCAGGTCAGTCTTCTTCCTGGAAGACGTCCTCTCGCTTGCGCCGCACCGAAGGCAGCAGCACGACCACCAGCAGCAGCAAGGCGGCGGCGAGCAGGCTGGCCGACAGGGGCCGCGTGGCGAAGACGCTCCAGTCGCCACGCGAAAGCAACAGCGCACGGCGCAGGTTTTCTTCCATCATCGGGCCCAGGATGAACCCGAGTAGCAGGGGCGCGGGTTCGCAACCGAGCTTGAGGAAGGTGTAGCCGATCACACCGAACAGGGCCACCATCCAGATGTCGAAGGTGTTGTTGTTGGTCGAATACACGCCGATCGCGCAAAACAGCACGATGGCGGGGAACAGCCAGCGATAGGGGATCGTGAGCAGCTTGATCCACATCCCGATCAGGGGCAGGTTCAGAATGATCAGCATCAGGTTACCGATCCACATCGAGGCGATCAGGCCCCAGAACAGCTGCGGGTTGCTGGTCATGACCTGCGGTCCCGGCTGGATGTTGTGGATGGTCATCGCACCGACCATCAGCGCCATCACGGCGTTGGGCGGGATGCCCAGCGTGAGCAGAGGGATGAAAGAGGTCTGGGCACCGGCGTTGTTGGCGGCCTCGGGGCCGGCCACACCCCGGATGTTGCCCTTACCGAAGGTGACCTCACCCTGTTTGAGCTTGATCTTCTTCTCGATGGTGTAGGCCGCGAAGGCCGCCAGCAGCGCACCGCCACCGGGCAGGATGCCCAGGGTCGAACCGATGGTCGTACCACGCAGGACGGCAGGCGCCATGCGCTTGAAGTCCTCGGCGGTGGGGAACAGGCCCTGCACCTTGGCAGTGAACACCTCACGCTGGTCCTCCGGCTTGGACAGGTTCATGATGATCTCGCCGTAGCCGAACACGCCCATGGCGATCACGATGAAGCCGATGCCGTCGGTCAGCTCGGGGATGTCGAACGAGAAGCGCGCAACGCCGGAGTTCACGTCGGTGCCGACCAGGCCCAGGAGCAGGCCCATCACGATCATCGCGACTGCCTTGACCAGCGAGCCCGAGGCCAGCACCACGGCACCCACGAGGCCCAGGATCATGAGCGAGAAGTATTCGGCAGGGCCGAACTTGAAAGCCACCTCGGTGAGGGGCGCGGCAAAGGCCGCCAGGATCAAGGTGCCCACGCAGCCCGCGAAGAACGACCCCAGGCCGGCAGCGGCCAGCGCGGGACCCGCTCGGCCCTGACGGGCCATCTGGTAGCCGTCGATGGTGGTCACCACCGAGGACGACTCACCCGGCAAGTTCACCAGGATGGCGGTGGTGGATCCGCCGTACTGGGCGCCGTAGTAGATACCGGCCAGCATGATCAGCGCCGCCAGCGGGGGCAGCGCGTAGGTGGCGGGCAGCAGCATCGCGATGGTGGCCACTGGGCCGATGCCAGGAAGCACGCCGATCAGGGTGCCCAGAAGGCAGCCGATGAAGGCATAGGCGAGGTTCTGCAGGGTGAAGGCCGCGCCGAAGCCGATGGAGAGGTTGGTAATCAGGTCCATGATGTAAGCGCCCCTTTAGCCGGCGATGAAGGAAGGCCAGACGGGGAATTGCAGCTTGAGCACCTTGATGAAAGCCAGGTAGCTCAGAGCCGCCAGGACGGTGGCCAGGGCCAGGACCTCCTTGAGCTTGAACTGATTGCCGGCCTGCGAAGCGACCAGCACCACACCGTAGGTGGCGACGATCAGGCCCATGGCCGGAATGCCCAGAGCCGGCACGCCACCGAGCAGGATGCCGAAGATGACGTTCGAGCCGACGATGAAGCCGAGCGGGCGCCAGGCGATCTTGCCGATCTTCTCGCCGTCTTCAGTTTCGACCACCATGGACTCGAACAGGACGATCGAGCCCAGGATGGCGAGCACGATCCCCAACATCAGCGGGAAGTAGCCGGGACCCATACGGGCCGCCTGGCCGACGTTGTACTTGGTCGCGCCCCAGGCGAAGGCGATGCCAATGATGATGAACATGAGCCCGGAAACGAAGTCCCGCTCGCTTTTGATCTTCACGCGTTATCTCCTCAATGCGCAATGCGATCCGGCATTCTCCGGGCAACGCGCGGTATCGGCGATGTGGGTTTCACCTACCCCAGGCCTGCCATCTAAGGGATCACCCTAGGTTCAAGGCAGCACGGGCCGAAAAACACGCACCCATTTGGGGGCTGGCAGCCCCCACCGCTCCTGGATGGTGTCTGCCTGCGCGGCCAGTTGCACGCGGGTCGGGCGTGTCGGGGTGCGCTGCGCGAGGACCACGGTATTGCCTTCCCGGGTGGGCTTGAAGGCCCAAAGCGCGCCAGGCCCGAAGGCCCGCCCAATCTTCTCGAGGCTGCGTTCGTAGCTGGAAGAACGCCCGAACAGGTTCACCGTCATGGTGCCGTCCTCGGTCAGGAGGCTGCGGCAGTCGCTGTAGAACGCCTCGCTGTCCAGAACCGGCGCAGCGGCCTCGTGGTCGTACAGATCGACCTGCAGGGCGTCGATACGCCCCTGCCAGTGCGACGAGGCCACCACCTGCGCGGCGTCGCCAAGCACCACCGACAGGCGAGCATCGTCGGGGGGCAACTTGAACCACAAGCGGCAGGCGGCGACCACGCGGGGATTGAGCTCGATCGCGGTGGTCATCATGCGCAGTCGCTTGCGGCAGAACTTGGTGAGCGCGCCGGCGCCCAGGCCCAGTTGCATGGCGTGGCGGCCAGCCACCGAGGCCGGGTCGACCAAGAGCAGCCACGCCATCATGCGCTGCACGTACTCCAGGTCGAGGTCGTAGGGTGCATCCAGGCGCATCGACCCCTGCACCCATTCGGTCCCCAGGTGCAGGTAACGCAGGTTGCCGTAGTCAGAGAAATTGACGTCGGGCAAAGGTGCAGAGGGGCGGCGGGTGATCACAAGGCTGGCGACTTTAGCGCACGCCCCCACCCCGGGCCAGCAGGGCCGCCAGGCGGGGCAGCGCCGCGAGTGCGTTCTCACAGGTGGCTGCAGCCAGTTCCTCGGGCGCGAGACCACGCAGTCCAGCGAGCACGGCGCCAATCGCGGGTAGCTGTCCGGGCTCGTTGCGGCCCTGCGGCGCGCCCTGGGCACGTGCCTGCGCCGTCCGATAGAGCCAGTGCGGCGGGATGTCCGGCGCGTCGGTCTCGAGAACCAGGGCCGACAGGGGCAGATCGGTGGCCAGGCGCCGGATCTGGTGCGAGCGCTCGTACGTGACCGTGCCGCCGAACCCGAGCCGAAAGCCCTGATCCAGGAAGGCGCGGGCCTGTTGCAGGCTGCCGTTGAAGGCATGCGCGATACCCGTCACCGGCATTCGGCGCAACTCGCGCAGCAAGGCGTCGGCGGAGCGGCGCACATGCAGGATCACCGGCAGTCCGTGGTGCCGCGCGAGACGCAGCTGCTCGATGTAGAAGAATTGCTGCCGCTCACGATCCAGCTCGGGGACAAAGTGATCGAGTCCGATCTCGCCCACGGCCACCAGGCGCGGGTCGTCGCGCCGGGCCGTGAGCGCCTGGTCCAGGCGTTCGAGGTCCGCCTCGCAGGCGCCGGGCGTGAGCAGGGGATGGATGCCCAGGGCATAGCTGTACCCGACCTGGTGGGCCAGCGCGCGGATGCCCTCGAAGTGCGCGGCCGACACGGCGGGCAGCACGCAATGCACCACCCCCGCCCGGCTGGCGCGTTCGCGCACTGCGAAGCGGTCGGCATCAAACTCGGGCGCATCGAGATGGCAGTGGGTATCGAACCAGGCCGACATCGTCCGATGATGCCGCAAGCGGCTGCGCCAGCCGGCGATCCGTGATACCGTGCTTTCCAGGTTTTTTTTCCGCTCTCCGCAGTTTTTCGAGGTGTCGGATGCGCAGGCAAGCCCTATACAGTTCCAGCCGCCGCAGTGAGCCCGTCGCTGCGGCACCGGCCCGTCCGCAGGACGTGCACGGCGAGGCGGGCGCGCAGAAATCCTCCGACCCAGGCGCAGCGGCGCAAGCCGCGCCCCCCGCGCGCGCCTCGCGGCTGCGCCTGCGGCGCCCCTCCACCACTGGCTGGCTGTGGATGGCGATGCTGCTTCTCGCGGGCCTGCTGGTCTGGAGCCTGTCCATGAACCTCGCACCCAGGCAGCGGCGCCTGACCCAGCAGGACATCGACGCCGCGGTCCTCAAGACCCTGTCCACCCAGAACCTGCCCTCTGAATACGCACGGGCCTATGAAAACATCCGTCCCTCGGTGGTTCGGGTGGTGGGCTATGTGCGTGCGAGCAGCCTCAAGCCGGCACCGGGCAGCCGGCCCGCCGCCAGCGCCACGCCGCGCTCCAAGATGCCCGCAAATGCACCCGACAGCACGCCAGCCGGAGACGAAGAAGTCGAGTACGGCGTGGGCACGGGTGTCGTGATCGTGGACAAGGGCATCATCCTGACCAACCTGCACGTGGTGGCTGGGGCTCAGCGCATCGAAGTCACCTTCCAGGACGGGCTGGTCGCCTCGGCCTACGTGCGATCGGTGCAGGCCGAAAACGACCTGGCCGTGCTGCAGGCCGAGAAGATTCCCGACGATCTGATCGCCGCCACCATGCGGTCCACCAAGGACCTGGCCCCCGGCGACAAGGTGATGGCCGTGGGCTTTCCCTTCGGCATCGGCCCCTCGGCCTCGGCCGGCATTGTTTCGGGCCTGGGACGGGTCTTTCGCTCGCCACAGGGCCAGCAGGACATGAAGAACCTGATCCAGTTCGACGCGGCGGCCAACCCCGGTAACTCCGGCGGACCGCTGGTCACCATGGACGGCGAGGTGGTGGGCATCGTCACCGCCATCCTCAATCCCACCCCCGCACGCACCTTCCTGGGCATCGGCTTTGCCGTGCCGATCGAGAGCGCGGCCTCGGCCGTCGGACTGCCCCCCTTCTGACGGACCCCCCCTTCCGAAAGACCCTGCCCCCACTTGCCTTCCCACAGGACCTTGCGCCCATGACTGCCACATTGCCCACACCGGATCCCGCCACCGCCAAGCTGATGGAACAAATCCTCTACGAGGTCAAGCGCGTGGTCGTCGGCCAGGACCGCTTTCTCGAACGCGTCATGGTGGCCATGCTGGCCCAGGGCCACCTGCTGGTCGAGGGCGTGCCCGGACTGGCCAAGACGCTCACCGTCAAGACGCTGGCCAGCACGGTACGCGGGCAGTTCAAGCGGATCCAGTTCACGCCCGACCTCGTGCCAGCGGACCTGGTCGGCACCCGCATCTACAACCAGCGCACGGGCGACTTCACCACCACGCTGGGGCCGGTGTTCACCAACCTGCTGCTGGCCGACGAGATCAACCGCGCGCCCGCCAAGGTGCAGAGCGCCCTGCTGGAGGTAATGCAGGAACGCCAGGTCACGATCGCGGGCGAGACCCACCGCGTGCCCAGTCCCTTCCTCGTGATGGCCACCCAGAACCCGATCGAGACCGAAGGCACCTACCCTCTGCCCGAGGCGCAGGTGGACCGCTTCATGATGAAGGTGCTGGTGGACTACCCGACCGACGAAGAGGAGTACGTCATCGTCGAGCGGGTGACGGGGCCGGCCGTCAACGTGTCGCCAGTGGCCAGCACCGAGCAGCTGGCGGCCCTGCAACGCGAATGCCGCGGCGTGTATGTCGACCCGTCGCTGGTGCAGTACGCGGTCAAGCTGGTGTCGGCCACGCGCGACCCGGCACGCCACGGCTTGACCGACCTGGCCCGCTTCATCACCTATGGCGCCAGCCCGCGAGCCACCATCAACCTCACCGAGGGCGCACGCGCCTTGGCCCTGATGCGCGGACGCGGGTACGCCCTGCCCGAGGACATGACCGATCTCGTCGCCGATGTCCTGCGCCATCGACTGGTGCTGTCCTACGAGGCGCTGTCCGAGGGCCTGGACCCCGACGCCCTGATCACGCAGATCATGGCCAAGATTCCCGCGCCGCCGCGCCCGCTCGAACATGACAAGCTCGCCGCCTGA
>JBEEIS010000136.1:0-4551 GCA_041169755.1 Pseudomonadota bacterium
TCACCGGCACGCCGCGGGTGATGAGGTCGCAGCCGCCGTCGGTCACGATCGCGTCGTCCTCGATGCGGATGCCGATGTCGTGAAACTGCGCAGGCACGTCGGCGGCGGGCCGCACGTACAGGCCGGGCTCGATCGTCAGGACCATGCCCGGGCGCAAGATCCGGCTGGGCCGGTCCAGGATGGTCTCTCCGGACAGCGGGTCCTTGCGTTCACTCACCTGGCCCACCTCGCCGGGTTCCACATAGCTGCCGCAGTCGTGCACGTCCATCCCCAGCCAGTGGCCGGTGCGGTGCATGTAGAAGCGGAAGTAGGCGCGCTGCGCGATCACGTCGTCCAGGCCACCGACCTTGTTGCGATCGAGCAGGCCGACATCGAGCATGCCCTGGGCCAGCACCTTGACCGCTGCGTCGTGCGGGTCGGTGAAGCGGGCGCCCGGGCGGGTAGCTGCTGCTGCGGCCTCCTGAGAGGCCAGCACCAGGTCGTACAGGGCGCGCTGCGGGCCGGTGAAGGTGCCGTTGGCGGGGAAGGTGCGGGTGATGTCGCTGGCGTAGCCATCGAGCTCGCAACCGGCGTCGATCAGGACCAGGTCGCCCGACTTCACGGGCGCGGCGTCGGCGCGGTAATGCAGGACGCAGGCGTTGGCACCGGCGGCCACGATCGAGCCATACGCGGGGTACTGCGAGCCCCCGCGGCGGAATTCATGCAGCAGTTCGGCGTCCAGGTGGTACTCGCGAACGTCCTGGCCGTCCCGCAGCATGCGCGCGCTGGTCTGCATCGCGCGGATATGGGCGCGGGCGCTGATGGCGGCGGCGCGGCGCATGGTGTCTTGCTCGTGGGTGTCCTTGATCAGGCGCATTTCATCGAGCACGCCGCACAGGTCCACCTGCCGCTCGGGGCACAGCGCGCCATAACGCACGCGGGCGCGGACCCTCGTGAGCCAGTCGCCCACGCGGGCTTCCAGGCCCTCATGGATCGCGAAGGGGAACCAGACCGCGTCGCGGTTTTCCAAGAGGCGCGGCAGCTGCGACTCCAGCTCGCCGATGGACATCGCGGCGTCCAGGCCCAGGGCGGCGGGCGCGGCGTCAGGGCCGAGGCGGTAGCCGTCCCAGATCTCGCGCTCGAGGTCCTTGGGCGCGCAAAACAGTGTGCTGTGCCCGTCGCCGGTGATCACGAGGAAGGCGTTGGGCTCGGCAAAGCCGGTGAGGTAATGGAAGTAGCTGTCGTGCCGGTACAGGAAGTCGCTGTCCCGGTTGCGGGGGCGCTCGGGGGCGGTGGGAATCAGGGCGATGCCGCGGGGCCCGAGGGCCTGGGCGACACGCGCGCGGCGGGTGGCGTAGGGCGTGGTGGTCATGCTTCGTTCAGTTGCGCGAGTCGTTCGGGCGTGCCCACGTCGGTCCAGGGGCCGCGCCAGAGTTCGGCGGTCACGCGCCCATTGTCCATCGCGGCACGCAACAACGGTGCAAGCGGGGCCTTCAGGCCCTGCGGGTTGCCGGCGGGCAGGCCGTCGAACAGGGCGTGGCGGTACAGGCCCACCGTCGAATAGGTGTACCGCTGCGGTGCGTCGTTCAGGGCCAGGCCTGCGTCGGTCAGGCCGAAGTCGCCACGCGGGTTGTGCGGCGGATTGGGGACCAGGTAGATGTGGGCCAGGGCGTTGCCAGCGGCGAAGCGCTCCATCGCGGCGCGGTCGAACGCAAACCCCGGCACGTACACATCGCCGGCCACCACCCAGAACACGTTCGCCAAGTGCGGCAGCGCGCGTGCGATGCCGCCGGCGGTCTCCAGGGCGCCGCCGAAGTCGCGGCCTTCGTGCGAGTAGGTGATGCGCGGGCCCCAGGCCGGGGCGGCGCCGCAGGTCTGCTCGATCTGCTCGCCGAGCCAGGCGGTGTTGACCATCGCGTGGGAATGGTCCGCGCGTGCCAGGGCCTCCAGGTGCCACTGCATCAGGGGCTTGCCTTTGACGGGCAGCAGGGGCTTGGGGCAGGTGTCGGTCAGGGGCCGCATGCGTTCGCCGCGACCGGCGGCCAGCACGATGGCCGTGGCGAGGGTGTCTACGGGCATGGCGGCACTGTAGTCGATGGTTCGCGCACGGGGTCGCGGCCGGCGTGCCCGCTAAAATCCGGGGTTACCCTGAGGTGCCCGGTGGTGCCTTGTGTCCCCCGTCTTTTCCCGGAGTTTCCCCCGATGGCCAACCCCCAGATGATGGCAAGCGCAATCCGCGCCTTGTCCATGGATGCCGTGCAACAAGCCAATTCGGGACACCCGGGTGCGCCCATGGGCATGGCCGACATCGCCGTGGCCCTGTGGGCCCGCCACCTCAAACACAACCCCACCGACCCGCACTGGGCCGACCGCGACCGCTTCGTGCTGTCCAACGGCCACGGGTCCATGCTGATTTATTCGCTGCTGCATCTCACGGGTTATGACCTGCCGATCGGCGAGTTGAAAAACTTCCGCCAACTTCACAGCAAGACCGCCGGCCACCCCGAAGTGGGCATCACCCCCGGTGTCGAGACCACCACCGGCCCGCTGGGCCAGGGCATCACCAACGCGGTGGGCATGGCGCTGGCCGAAAAGCTGCTGGCCGCCGAATTCAACCGCGACGGCCATGCCATCGTCGACCACCGTACCTATGCGTTCCTGGGCGATGGCTGCCTGATGGAAGGCATCAGCCACGAGGCCTGCGCCCTCGCCGGCGCCTGGAAGTTGAACAAGCTGATCGCGGTCTATGACGACAACGGCATCTCCATCGACGGCCAGGTGGCGCCCTGGTTCGTGGACGACACGCCCGCGCGTTTCCGCGCCTACGGCTGGAACGTCATTGGCCCGGTCGACGGCCACGATGTCGACGCGGTCGACGCCGCCCTCACGCAGGCGCGCCGCAGCACCGACAAGCCCACGCTGATCGTCGCCAAGACCCATATCGGCAAGGGCAGCCCCAACCGCGCCAACACCGCCAAGGCCCACGGCGAGCCCCTGGGGGCCGACGAGATCAAGCTCACGCGCGAGGCCCTGGGTTGGTCGCATGAGCCTTTCGCGATTCCCCGCGAGGTCTATGCCGATTGGGACGCCAAGGCTGCGGGCAAGAAGGTCCAGGCCGAATGGAGCGAGCGCTTCGCTGTCTACAAAAAAGCTTTCCCCGCACAGGCAGCCGAGTTCACCCGTCGCATGAAGGGCGAGCTGCCCAAGCACTTTGCACAGGTGGCAGTCGATGCTGCCATCGCGGCCCAGGCCAAGGCCGAGACCGTGGCCTCGCGCAAGGCCTCGCAGATCGCGCTGGAGGCCTTCACCGCCGCCCTGCCCGAGCTGCTCGGAGGCTCGGCCGACCTGACCGGCTCCAACCTCACGAACACCAAGAGCACGCCCGCCCTGCGCATCGCTGCCGATGGCGCCATCCAGCGCGATGAAGCGGGCCAGACGGGCCGCCACATCAACTACGGCGTGCGTGAGTTCGGCATGGCTGCCATCATGAACGGCGTGGCCCTGCATGGTGGCTACATCCCCTATGGCGGCACTTTCCTGACCTTCAGCGACTACAGCCGCAACGCGATCCGCATGGCGGCCTTGATGAAGCAGCGCGTGATCCATGTGTTCACGCACGACTCCATCGGCCTGGGTGAAGACGGCCCGACGCACCAGTCGATCGAGCACGCGGCCAGCCTGCGCATCATTCCCAATCTGGACGTCTGGCGTCCCTGCGACACCGCTGAGACCGCCGTCGCCTGGGCGGTGGCCCTGCAGAACGCCACACGCCCGAGCGCGCTGCTGCTCTCGCGCCAGAACCTGCCCTATGCGCCCAAGGCGGGTCTGGATGAAATCAGCCGCGGCGCCTATGTGCTGGCTGAGCCCTCCGAGGTCGGCATGAAGCGCAAGGCGCAAGCGGTGATCATCGCCACCGGCTCCGAGGTGCAACTCGCGCTGAAGGCGCAGGAACAACTCGCCGCGCAGGGCGTCGCGGTGCGCGTGGTGTCCATGCCCTCCACCACCACCTTCGACCGCCAGGACCGCGCCTACAAGGAGCAGGTGCTGCCCCGTGGCGTGCCGCGTGTCGCGGTGGAAATGGGCGTGACGGACTTCTGGTGGAAGTACGGGTGTGCCGCCGTGGTCGGCATCGACACCTACGGCGAATCGGCGCCCGCGCCGGTACTGTTCAAGCACTTCGGCTTCACCCCCGAGAACGTGGCGGACACGGTCCGCGCGGTTCTCGGTCACTGATTCTTCAACTCCTCAGGGGATCACTCACATGGCTCTCAAGATCGGTATCAACGGCTTCGGCCGCATCGGCCGCATGGTGTTTCGCGCCGCGGTGCAAAACTTCAAGGACATCGAGGTCGTCGCGATCAACGACCTGCTCGAGCCGGATTACCTGGCCTACATGCTCAAGTACGACAGCGTGCATGGCCGTTTCGAGGGCGAGGTGAGCGTCGAGGGCAACACCCTGGTGGTCAATGGCAAGAAGATCCGCCTGACCGCGGTGAAGGACCCGGCGGAATTGAAGTGGGCCGAGGTCGGCGCCGACATCGTGGTCGAAGCCACCGGCATCTTCCTCACCAA
>JBEEIS010000137.1:0-4033 GCA_041169755.1 Pseudomonadota bacterium
CGCGACATGGACGCCGTCAAGACCGAGTTCGTGAACGCTGCGCGCCGCGCCGCGCAGGCGGGCTTTGACTGGTTGGAGCTGCACTGCGCCCACGGCTACCTGCTGTCCACCTTCATCTCGCCACTCACGAATCGTCGCAGCGACGACTACGGCGGCAGTCTGGAGAATCGCCTGCGCTATCCGCTGGAAGTATTCCAGGCGGTGCGTGCGGTATGGCCCGAGCACCTGCCGATGTCGGTGCGCATCTCGGCGCACGACTGGGTGGAAGGCGGCATCACGCCGGCCGACGCGGTGCAGATCGCCCGCGCCTTCAAGGCCGCTGGCGCCGACATGATCGACTGCTCCTCGGGGCAGGTGAGCCCGCACCAGAAGCCGACGTATGGCCGCATGTACCAGACGCCGTTTGCTGACCGGGTGCGCCAGGAGGCGGGCATCGCCACCATCGCGGTGGGGGCGATCAGCGAAGCCGACCATGTGAACAGCGTGATTGCCGCAGGCCGTGCCGACCTGTGTGCGGTGGCCCGTCCGCACCTGGCCAACCCGGCCTGGACGTTGCAGGAAGCCGCCCGCATCGGCTACACCGGCATGGCCTGGCCCAAGCCGTATCAATCGGGCAAGCCGCAGATGGAAGCCACGTTCGCCCGCGAACGCGCGCTGCAGACCGCCGGCCGGGGCGACTGAAGCCGCCACGGACGCCGTCGCACCAACATGGCCAGCACCGCCGCCACCGCGCACACCCCCACCGACATGGAGGTGCGCGCGCACGAGGACCACCATGCGTCTCTGCGCCTGTGGCTGCGTCTGCTGTCCTGCACCACCCGTATCGAGGACACGGTCCGTCAGCGCCTGCGCGAGCACTTCGGCCTCACGCTTCCGCGCTTTGACCTGATGGCGCAGCTCGAACGCGAGCCCCAGGGACTGGCCATGGGCGAGCTATCGCGCCGCATGATGGTCACCGGTGGCAATGTGACCGCCATCGTCGCCCAGTTGGAGAGCGAACAGTTGGTGCAGCGCCAGGCCCATGCCGGCGATCGCCGCTCCTACACCGTGCGCCTCACGCCCGCCGGCCGCCGCGCCTTTGCCGCCATGGCCCGCGACCATGAAGCCTGGATCGTCGACTTGCTCTCGCCCCTGAGCGAGCGCCAGCAAGAACAGCTGTATCGCCTGCTGGGCGCCCTCAAGGGCGGCCTGGCCTCTTCCCCTTCTTCATCCTCTCCATTTCACGAGGCGCCATGAACACCACCCGCCACCTGCCTGGCCAGCCCCACACGCTGCCCCGTCACCACCAGCCGATGTCGGCCTACCAGCCCGAGCATTTCCTGTTGCAGGTGAAGGACGGTGTGGCCACCGTCACCCTGAACCGGCCTGAACGCAAGAACCCGCTGTCCTTCGATTCCTACGCCGAGCTGCGCGATTTCTTCCGGGCTCTGGCCTATGCGCCCGACGTGAAAGCGGTGGTGATCACGGGTGCGGGTGGCAACTTCTGCTCCGGCGGTGATGTGCACGAGATCATCGGGCCACTCACGACGCTGGACATGCCGGGCCTGCTCACGTTCACCCGCATGACGGGCGACCTGGTCAAGGCCATGCGTGCCTGCCCGCAGCCCATCGTCGCCGCGGTCGATGGCGTGTGCGCCGGTGCGGGCGCCATCTTGGCCATGGCCTCGGACCTGCGCTATGGCTCCAGCCGCAGCAAGGTCTATTTCCTGTTCAACAAGGTGGGCCTGGCCGGCTGCGACATGGGCGCCTGCGCCATCCTCCCGCGCATCATCGGCCAGGGCCGCGCCAGCGAACTCCTGTTCACGGGCCGCGGCCTGGGCGCCGAGGAAGCCGAGCGCTGGGGCTTCTACAACCGGGTGTGCACGCCCGAGGAGGTGCTGGCCCAGGCCCAGGCGCTGGCGGCGCAACTGGTGGCCGGTCCGACCTTTGCGAATGGCATCACCAAGAAGATGCTGCACCAGGAATGGAATATGGGTGTGGACGAGGCCATCGAGGCCGAAGCCCAGGCCCAGGCGATCTGCATGGCCACCAATGACTTCCACCGCGCCTACCACGCCTTTGTGGCCAAGCAGACGCCGGTGTTCGCAGGAGACTGAACGATGTCCGCTGTCGCTCCTGCCGCCACGGCCGGCACCGCACCGCCCGAATTGGACTGGCCCTTCTTCGACCCCGCCCACCGCGACTTCAAGCAGCGCCTGGAAGCTTGGTGCCATCAGCAACTGGCCCACGGTGCGCATGCTGAATCGCGCGCCGCGGTCGACGCCGAATGCCAACGTCTGGTGGCCCTGCTCGGGCAGGGCGGCTGGCTGCGTCATGCGGTGGCGGGCACTGCGCAGGGCGGGGCGGCCGATCACATCGACACCCGCCAGCTGTGTCTGCTGCGCGAGACCCTGGCCTTTCACAACGGCCTGGCCGATTTCGCCTTCGCCATGCAGGGCCTGGGCTCGGGTGCGATCAGTCTGCGTGGCACGCCCGAACAGAAGCAGGCCTACCTGCCCCGCGTGGTAAGCGGCCAGGCCCTGGCGGCCTTTGCTCTGAGCGAACCCGAAGCGGGTTCCGACGTGGCCGCCATGCAGTGCGCCGCCACGCCCACTGCCACCGGCTATGAACTCAATGGCCGCAAGACCTGGATCTCCAACGGCGGGATTGCCGGCTTTTACGTGGTCTTCGCCCGCACCGGCGAGGCGCCAGGTGCGCGGGGCATCACCGCCTTCATCGTCGACGCCGACAGCCTGGGCCTGTCCATCGAGGAGCGCATCGACGTTGTCGCGCCGCACCCGCTGGCCACCCTGCGCTTTGACAAGGTGCAGGTGCCGGCCAGCCGCCGCATCGGCGAGGCGGGCGAGGGTTTCAAGGTGGCCATGGCCACCCTGGACGTATTCCGCACCTCGGTGGCCGCTGCTGCCCTGGGCTTCGCGCGACGCGCGCTGCACGAATCGGTGGCCTGGGCGCGTTCACGCAAGATGTTCGGGCAGAGCCTGGCTGACTTCCAGATCACCCAGAGCAAGATCGCCCAGATGGCGACGATGCTCGATGCCGCCACGCTCCTGACCTACCGCGCTGCCTGGCTGCGGGACCAGGGCCAGCGCATCACCCGTGAGGCCGCCATGGCCAAGATGACCGCCACCGAGAACGCGCAGCAGATCATCGACATGGCGGTGCAGATGCACGGGGGCATGGGGGTGAAGAAGGGTTGCATCGTCGAGTCCTTGTACCGCGAGATCCGCGCGCTGCGGATCTACGAGGGCGCGACCGAGGTGCAGCAATTGATCATCGGCAAGGATTTGTTGCGCGGTTAACCCCGCGGCGTCGTTGGAGGAGGAGCAAGCCATGAGCGATTTGTCCCTGGCCCCGAGCAGCCATGTCGATACCTTCGCCCGCGACCGCCTGCCGCCGCCGGCGCAGTGGCCGCTGTTCGTGTTCGACCGGCCCGAGGTGCGCTACCCCGAACAAATCAACTGCGCGGTCGAACTGGTGGACCGCCATGTGCGTGAGGGGCGTGGCGGCCGTATCGCGCTGCACGGCACCACGGCGCCGGGCGGTGGAGAGCCCTATTCCTGGACCTACGCGCAGCTGCAGGACCAGGTGCACCGCATCGCCCAAGTGCTCACGCGTGACATGGGGCTGGTGCCCGGCAACCGCCTGCTGCTTCGGGGTGGCAACAGCCCCATGATGGCCGCCTGCTTTCTGGCGGCCATCCAGGCCGGCCTGGTGGTCGTACCGACGATGCCGCTGCTGCGCGCCGCCGAGCTGGCGCAGATCATCGACAAGGCGCAGGTGAGCGCCGCGCTGTGCGACAGCTTGCTGCTGGAGGAACTGCAGCACTGCATGACTCCGGGCCATGTGCACCGTGCGCCAGCTTTGCGCCAGTGCATGGCGTTCAGGAGCGCCGATGGCGAGGGCCTGGAGCATCGCATGCAGCGCCAACCCGGCGGCTGGACGCCGCACCCCACCAGCCGCGACGACGTGTGCCTGATCGCCTTCACCAGCGGCACCACGGGCAAGCCCAAGGGCACCATGCATTTCCACCGCG
>JBEEIS010000138.1:0-45687 GCA_041169755.1 Pseudomonadota bacterium
CATCAGGATGTGCGGCAGCGCAGCCGTACCCACCATCAGGCAGAACACCAGGCCCAGGAAGTTGCGGCGCGAGGTGTCGAAAGCGGCCTTGGCCTTTTCGTCACCGTTCGGGTCACCCGCAAACTGCTGCGCATGGCGCGGCATACCAGCCAGCGGGCCGGTACGTGCGTCAGCACCCGCCTTGGATGCTGTCCAAGCCTTCTTGGCAGCCTCCTCGTTCGCCGGCACGGCTGCCAGCGCCTTCTCGGCGGCCTGCACCTCAGCCAGCGGAGCGCTGGCGGCCTTGAGCTCTTCCACCTTCTTCTGCGCGGCAGCACGGTCGGCAGCCAGGGCAGCCGGCACGTCCTTCAGCTTGGCAGCCAGAGCGTCAGACTGCGCCTTGAAGATGGCACGGACTTCCTGCTCCTTCGGGTCGGCGATGAGTTGCTTCTCACGCTCGGTCACCTTGGCCAGCTGAGCGCCGTAGATGGCTTGCGGAATAGGCACGCCCGTTTGCTTCACCGACAGCCACACCACCGGGATCATGTAGGCAATGATCAGGATGATGTACTGCGCCACCTGCGTCCACGTGACGGCCCGCATGCCCCCCAGGAAGGAGCACACCAGGATGCCGCCCAGACCGACGAACACGCCGATCTCGAAGGCCAACCCGGTCAGGCGCGTGGTGATCAGGCCCACACCGTAGATCTGGGCCACCACGTACACGAACGACACCAGGATGGCGATCAGGATACCCACAAACCGAGCCGCGTTGCCCTCATAGCGGGCGCCGAGGAAGTCGGGAATGGTGAACTGACCGAACTTGCGCAGGTAGGGCGCCAGGAACAGCGCCACCAGGCAGTAGCCGCCGGTCCAGCCCATGATGAAGGCCAGGCCCGAGTAGCCGGTCAGGTAAAGCGTTCCGGCCATGCCGATGAACGAAGCCGCAGACATCCAGTCGGCGCCGGTGGCCATGCCGTTGTAGACGGCAGGCACGCGGCGGCCGGCCACGTAGTATTCGGCCGCATCACTGGTACGGCTCATGAAGCCGATGCCTGCGTACAGGCCGATGGTGGCCAGCAGGAAGATGTAGCCAATCCAGGCACGCGACAGGCCCATCTGCTCCAGGATCGCCAGGGCGACCACGAAGATGATGAAGCCGCCGATGTACCAGGTGTAGACCTTGTTCAGGTTCTGCTTGAAAGCTTTATTGGATGCCGCGTTGTTTTCGCCGCCGGCATCATCACCAAACATTCCAGCCATGTCTTATTCCTCCTCGGCGACACCGTGCTCGATATCCAGCTTGCCCATGTAGCGGGCGTAGAACCAGATGATCAGGCAATACACGATCAACGAGCCTTGGGCGCCCATCCAGAAACTGAACGGCCAGCCAAAGAAGTTGAAGCTCAGGTCGCGCGCGAAATAGCTCACGACGAAGGTCACCACGAACCAGATTGCAAGCAATACGGCGGTGATGTTCAGGTTTTTCTGCCAGTACTGGCGGTGGTTCTCTGAAACTTCCATAGTCTCCTGCCTCTATCCTCTCTATCCTTTTCGCCCGGCGGGCGGATCATGACCCCTGCGGTTACCCGCAAGACTGCCTCCGGTCACGGCTCTCTATCCGCCCGGCCCGAGTCCGGCGCGGCTGGCTGCCCGGTCCGTCAGGCGGCCTGCGCAGGGCGCAGACCGGTCTCACGTTCCAGCTGGGCAGCCACCTTCGGCTCAAACCCCTTGAGGTGGCGAATGATCTTCGCCGCCTCATCGGGCTCTTGCCGATCGACATGAACCCGGGCCAGCTGGTACCAGCCGTACGGGCTCATGGGTTGCAGTTCGGTGTTTTTCCGCAAGGCCTCGACCGCCTCGTCGAACCGGCGCAGCCGGATCAACACCAGGCCCAGGCCGTACCAGGCTCGGTCGAGGGTGGGCGACAGACGGGTCGCCTCGCGGAAAGCGGCCAGGGCGCCGTCGAGGTCGCCGGCCTTCTCAAGCATGAAGCCCAGATTGAACCAAGCGCTGGCCTGGGTCGGCGTACATTGGGTGAGCTCGCGCTGCAGCGCGATCGCACGGGCCGAGCGGCCCAATTGGTCTTCCACCTGGGCCCGGCTGGCCAGGGCGTAGGGATGGCCCGCATCCAGCGCGCTCATGGCCTCGAAGTAACGCAGCGCGTCCTCACGCTGGCCCAGGGTCAGGGCCACGCGGCCCAGTAACTTGAGCCACTGCAGCTGCAGGCGGGCGGTCAACGACACAGGTGCACCCCGATCTCGACGCAAATCTGGATGCGCCAGAGCGTGACCACGACCCAGGTGACGGACAACAGGCCGAACGCCACCAGTGGCACATGGCGGTCCAGCACCACCCGAGGTGCGACGCGGCGCGCGGACCAGACGAAAGGGCGTACGGCCATGTCCAGGAGTTGGTAGAAAAGGTTGCTGTCTCGCTTCTGGCCCGCCAACAGACCCAACACCCAACGGCCCAAGAGGGCCATCAGGGCGATTTCCGCCACGAGCTTGACAAGGACCAGCGCAGTCAGCATGTTCCAGTTAGGAATGAAGTGCGCCACTGTTGAAATTTCAACTTACCCCTCTCTTACATAGCGATCCCCGCAGCGCCCGAGCGAGGGTTAACACTGACCTCATGAGCCATGGAATCTGCCCCCACGCTATCGAGCCCCTCCACCCCCCTGCTCGGGCATTACCGCACGCTGCTGCAGCAGTGGCCGCCATTCATGGACATGCCCGCTGCAGATGTAGACGAATTACTGACCCGGGCGGAGCAGCGCTACCTCGAGCCTGGCGAGGTCCTGCTCTCGCCTTCGCAGGGCCCGGTGGACACTGTGTTCCTCATTCGCCAGGGCACGGTCCGCAGCGAGCAGGGGCCGCTGGGCCAGTCGCGCGTGTTCGCCTACGAGGCGGGGGAGATGCTGCCGGTCGCTGCGGCGCTGGCTCGCCGCGCGGTGATGTCCACCTATGCCGCGGTCGATGACGTTTTCGTGCTGGCCATCCCGGCCGCGCAGGTCGAGGCCCTGGCCGGGCGCTGCCCGGTGTTCTCCGACTTCCTGAACCGGCGCGTGTCCGCCCTGCTGGAGAAATCGCAGCAGGCCCTGCGACAGGAATACAGCAGCCGGGTGCTGTCCCAGCAGACGATGGAAACCCCGCTGGCGCAGCTGGCCGTGCAGTCGCCGGCGCATTGCCTGCCCGAGACCCCCTTGCGCGAGGCGCTGCAGACCATGCACGCGCGCCACATCGGCTCCATGCTCGTCATCGATACAAGTGGCAGCCTGCGCGGCATCCTCACCCGCCACGACCTCCTGCATCTGGTGCTCGACCCCCGCTTCAGCCTGGAGACGGCCATCGGCCGTGTCATGCAGTCGCCGGTGCGCAGCCTGACCGACCAACACACCGCCCAGGATGCGGCCCTGGTCATGAGCGAATACGCCATCCGCCATGTGCCCGTGACGCGCGGTGGCCAAGTGATCGGCATGGTGTCGGAGCGCGACCTCTTCGCCCTGCAACGCGCCAGCCTGCAACAGGTCAGTGCGCGCATTCACCGGGCGCAAGACCTGGACGCCCTGAAGGCTGCGGCGGCGGACATCCGCGAGCTGGCGCGCAGCCTGCTGGTGCAGGGGGTGCAGTCGCGGCAGCTGACCGAGTTGATCAGCCATCTCAATGACCTGCTGACCCGGCGCTTGCTGGTGCTGCAGGCCCAGGACCACGACGTGGACCTGCAGCGCCTGTGCTGGCTCGCACTGGGCTCCGAAGGGCGGGCCGAGCAGACCATTGCCACCGACCAGGACAACGCGCTGCTGCTGCCAGACGATACATCCGACGCCGAACGCGAACGCCTGCGCGCCTGGGCCGACGGTATCAACCAGGCCCTGGACGCCTGTGGCTACCCGCTGTGCAAGGGCGGCATCATGGCCGGCCAGCCCGCCTGCTGCCTGCGGCAGTCCGAGTGGCTGGCGCGCTTTTCGCACTGGATCGAGCATGGCAGCCCCGAAGACCTGCTGCACGCGAGCATCTACTTCGACATGCGTGCCATCGCGGGCAACGTCGCCCTGGTGCAGCCCCTGGCCGAGCGCGTGGCTGAACGCATCCGCGAAACGCCGCGCTTCCTGCACCAGCTGGCGATCAATGCCCTGAGCCACCGCTCTCCCCTGAATTGGTTCGGGCATGTCGAACTCGACGAGGCCGGCAGGGTGGACCTCAAGCTTCAGGGGGCGGCGCTGTTCGTCGATGCCGCCCGCATCCTGGGCCTGGCCCACGGCATCACCGCCACCTCCACCCGAGAGCGGCTGCTGCTTACGGGTGAGGCGCTGGGTCTGAGACCGGCGGAGTACGAGAGCTGGGTCGGCGCCTTCGAATTCGTGCAAAGCCTGCGCCTGCGGCTTCAGCTGGAGCCCGACGTCGCACGCTCGGAGCATCCGAACCGCCTCACGCTCAAGGCCCTGAGCGGCATCGACCGCCGTATTCTGGCCACCAGCCTGCGCGAGGCGCGGCGCCTGCAGCAGCGACTCGAACTGGATTACGCGCGATGAGGCCGTGGCTGGAGCGCTGGTGGCCACACCGCAATGACGACACGGCACCAGCCACCGAACGCTGGCTGGTGCTGGACGTCGAGACCACCGGCCTGGACGCGCACCGCGACCAGCTGCTGGCGATCGCAGCGCTGGGCGTGCGCGTGGACTGGACGACGCGGCGCATCGCACTGCAACCGGCGGACAGCCTGACCGTCACACTGCGCCCGACACAGGTCTCGGACAAGGCCAACATCCTGGTGCATGGCATCGGGGTGGGGTTGCAGCGCCAAGGCATGGACCCCGCACAGGCGATGCGCGCTTTTGCGGACTGGGCGCAGGGTGCCCGCCTCGTGGCCTTTCATGCCAGCTTCGATCGCACCTTGCTGCAACGCTACGCACGCGAGCATCTGGGTCGGTCGCTGGACGGAGCGTGGCTGGACATCGCGCACCTGTGCACCGTGGCCCACCCACAGGTCAAGGCGCGCGCGCTGGACGACTGGCTTGCGCACTTCCATATCGATTGCATGGCGCGCCATGAAGCGACGGCAGACGTGATGGCCGAATGTGACCTGCTGCAACGCATCTGGCCGCAGGTGGCCCGCGAGTGCGGCTCATGGCGGGCGGTGCAGCGCTATGCAGGACGCCACGCCTGGCTGGGACCGCGCTGAGGGAAGGCGCGGGAGAGGCTCCGGTTGACTCAGGTCCTGGCGCCGGGGCGCGAAATGCCCACCGGCATCTGGTCTGGCGCCGCCCAATCGGGTCCGTCGAACCACGCCTCCCCCATGAGCCAGGCGCGCAGCATGGGCAAGGCATCGAAGCCCCAGAACAGCCTGTCGTCCACTGCGAAGGTGGGCACGCCAAACACGCCGCGCGCGATCGCCTCGGCGGTGTTGGCCTTGAGTTGCGCCTTCACCGCGTCACTGGCGGGATCGCGCGCGGGCTGCAAGGCCTCGGTCAAGGCCTGCAGGCGAGTGGTATCGGCCGCGTCGGCGCCACCGCGCCAGACGTGGCGCAGCACGGTCTCGCACACATGGCGGTTCACCCGGCCCGCGCGCGCGCCGGCCTGGGCCTCCTCCGGCGGGCAGGCCAGGGCCAGGCGCAGCAGGCCCAGCGGGTTGAAAGGGTGGGCCGCCGGCAGGTCCATGGGGATGCTGTGCTGGCGCGCGATCCACAGCACCTGGCGATAGGTCCAGGCGCGCTTGGGGGTGATCTCCGCGGGCCCGAGCTGTCCGTGGTGCTGCAGCATGCCCGCGAACAGCACGGGCACGTAGTCGACCTCGTAGCTCAGTCCCTGCAGCGCCTGGGGCAGGTGCTCGAACGCCAGGTAGGCGTAGGGCGAGATCACGTCCAGGTAGCAGGTGATGCGCTTCATTCCATCACGCCTTGTGCACGCTGGGCGATCCGCTGCCACACGTCCAGGCGGTCCGCGGTGTTCATGTCGGCCCAGCCAGCGATCTCGCCGAGCGTGCGCAGGCAGCCCTCGCACAGGTCGGTGTCTGCGTCCATGCGGCACACCGACACGCAGGGCGAACGCACCGGGCCGGGCGGGGCCTGCAGCACGCTACGGGCCTGTTCGATCAGGGCGAGACGGTGGTCGGTCATGCCTGCACCACGTCGGCCACCGGCGCACCGGTCAGTCGCTCCAGGTCATGAGGGCGCAACTTGAACACCGCATGCGGATGCCCCGCTGCGGCCCAGATCTCTTCGAAGCGAAACAACTCGCGGTCGATCAGCGTCACCGGCGCCTGTACATGCCCCAGGGGCGAGACGCCACCGATGGAAAAGCCGGTGCGTGCCTTCACGAAGTCCGCATCGGCGCGGCCGGTCTTGCCCACCAGGGCGTCAACCTTCTTCTCGTCGACCCGGCGGTCGCCCGAGGTGATCACCAGCACTGGCGCCTCGTCCGACTTGCGCCGAAAGATGATGCTCTTGGCGATCTGGCCCAGCGCGATGCCCAGGGCGTCGGCCGCTTCCTGCGCCGTGCGGGCGGCGCCATCGAGCATCACCGGCAGGTGGGGATGGCCCTGCGCTTGCAGCACGCGCGCGACGCGCTGCACACCTTCAGGCAGGGCATGGAGTTCGGCGCCGCACATCGCAGAGTTCTCGTTCATCCGGCGCGCTTGTTCAGGATGGCCGTGGCCGCACGCGAGTTCGGCTTGCGTTGCAGGAACTCGCTGATGTAGTGGCCCGCGTCGACCAGCTTGTCCAGGTCGATACCCGTTTCGATGCCCATGCCATGCAGCATGTACACCACGTCCTCGGTGGCCACATTCCCGGTCGCGCCCTTGGCATAGGGGCATCCGCCCAGGCCGGCGACCGAGGTGTCGTAGCGCCACACGCCCATCTCCAGCGCGGCGAGGGTGTTGCCCAGGGCCTGGCCGTAGGTGTCGTGGAAATGGCCGGAGATGTCGTCCACGCTGTAGTGCTTCAGGGCCGCCTCGAGCGCGCGCTGAACCTTCAGCGGCGTGCCCACCCCGATGGTGTCGGCCACGCCCATGTGCTGCACGCCGATCTGCTTCATCAGGCGCGCCACGAGCTCGACCCGCTCGGGCGCGACCTCGCCCTCGTAGGGGCAGCCGACCGCGCAGGAAATCGCGCCGCGCACCACCAACCCCTTGGCACGCGCGGCCTCGACCACCGGCGCGAAACGTTCGATGCTCTCGGCGATGCTGCAATTGATGTTCTTCTGGCTGAAGGCCTCGCTGGCCGCGCCGAAGACCACGACCTCGTCGGCGCCGCTTTCCAGAGCGCCCTCCAGGCCCCGCAGGTTCGGCGTGAGCACCGCATAGCGCACGCCCGGGCGGCGCTGGATGCCGGCCATGACCTGCGCGTTGTCACCCATCTGCGGTACCCACTTGGGGCTCACGAAGCTGGTGACCTCGATCTCTTTCAGGCCCGCATCCTGCAGGCGATGCACCAGACCGATCTTGATCTCGGCGGGGACGGGTTGCTTCTCGTTTTGCAGCCCGTCGCGGGGGCCGACGTCGACGAGCACGACGCGTGAAGGAAGTTTCATGGGAGGGTCTTCAGTAGCCGAGGGTGGGGTCCACGACCCCGGTGATGGGTTCGCCACGCTGCAGGGCGCGGACCTTGCCCGCGATCTGCGCGATGCTCTCTTCGCGCAAGGTGCGCGCCGAGGCATGGGGGGTGACGGTGATGCGGGGGTGCCGCCAGAAGGGGTGCTCCGGCGGCAGCGGTTCGACCTGGAACACGTCCAGCGTCGCGCCCGCCAGGTGACCGCTTTCGAGCAGCGCCAGCAGGTCGTCCTCGACCAGGTGCGCGCCGCGCGCGACGTTGATCACGTAGCCACCGGGCTGCAGCTGCGACAGCGTCTCGCGCCGCAGGATGCCCTGGGTTGCGGGAGACAGGGGCAGCAGGCACACCAGGACGCGCGTGGCCGCCAGGAAAGCTGGCAGCTGCGCATCGCCCGCGTAGCTGGTGACGCCTGGCACCTGGCGCGGCGTGCGGCTCCAGCCCCGCACAGGGAAATCAAAACCGGCGACGGCCTGGGCCACCCGCTGACCCAGCACGCCCAGCCCCAGGATGCCCACCGGGAACTCGGCGCGGGCGCGTGGCTTGCGGTAGGACCAGTGCGACTGCGCGGCGTCGGTCTCGTAGGCATCGAACTCGCGGAAATGGCGCACCAGGGCGTGGCACACGTATTCGGCCATTTGCACCGCCATGCCGGCGTCCTCGACGCGCACGACCTTCAGGGACGGCGGCAGCCGCAGCTTCAGGAGCGCGTCGACGCCCGCGCCAATATTGAACAGGGTGTGCAGCCCGGGCTGCTCGTCGATGAAGGACTGCGGCGGGGTCCAGACCACCGCATGGTCGGCGGGGGGGGCGCCCGGTGTCCAGGCAAAGATCTCCACGCCCGGCAAGGCGGCGCGCAGGCCCTCGACCCAGGGCTCGGCGCGTTGATCGGTGAGGCAGACGGCGATGCGCATCCCTCGATTGTTCCCCAGATGGCCCCGGTCCGCGCCCGCTGCGGTCATTCCCGGGTGCGCGCCACTCAGGCCGCTGCTTCGAGCGTGAGGAGCTCAGCCCCTTCAGTCACCTGGTCGCCCGGCGCGTACAGCACCTCGGCCACCGTGCCGTCGGCCGGCGCGGCAATGGTGTGCTCCATCTTCATGGCTTCCATGACGGCCAGGGCCTGGCCTTTGGCCACACGGTCGCCCGCCTTGACCGCGATGGAGACCACCTTGCCCGGCATGGGTGCGGTCAGACGCCCGCCCTCGGCTTCGCCCTCGCCGGCATGGGCCAGCAGGTCCAGCGAGACGATGGCGGTGGCGCCGCGTGCGGTGAACACATGGTCGGTCTCACCCTGGGTGTGGACGGTGACGCGCTCGCGCAGGCCGGCAAAGCGCAGGTCGATCCCTGCGTCGCCCTGCGACGCGAAAGCCAGGTCGCTGGCCGCCGCGCCCACCGTCAGGTGCAGACCACCGTCGTGGCGGTAGGTCAGGCGGGCCTCGACACGCTCACCGCCAAACTCGAAGGCGAAGCGGCGCACCGTCTCGCCATGCGAACGCCAGCCGTCGCGGCGGCTGAAGGGGTCGTTGGCGGCCAGCGCACCTTCGTCCAGGAGGGTACGCGCCACCGCCGCCGCAGCCGCCAGGGACAGGGGCACGGTCTGCTGGTGGAACAGGGCGGCCGACTCGCGCGGAATCAGCGCGGTGTCCAGGTTGGCCTTCGCGAACGACTCGCTGCGCACCACGTGCCGCAGGAACTGCACATTGGTTGACAGGCCCACGATCTGCGTCTGCGCCAACGCCTCGTCCAGGCGAGCCAGGGCCTCTTCGCGTGTGGCACCGTGCACGATCAGCTTGGCGATCATCGAGTCATAGTAGGGCGAGATGGCGTCGCCCTCGCGCACGCCGTCGTCCACCCGCACCGGGGCGCGAGTGAAGCTGCTGCAGGCGGGCTTGCGATAGACCTGTAGCCTGCCGGTGGCGGGCAGGAACTGGTTGTCCGGGTTTTCGGCGCAGATGCGTGCCTCGATGGCATGGCCGTCCAGGTGCAGCTGGTCTTGCGACAAGGGCAAGGGCTCGCCGCTGGCGACGCGCAGCTGCCACTCCACCAGATCCAGGCCGGTGATGGCCTCGGTCACCGGGTGTTCGACCTGCAGGCGGGTGTTCATCTCCATGAAGAAGAAGGTCATCTCGCCCGAAGGCTTCTGCTCCACGATGAATTCGACAGTGCCGGCACCCACGTAGTTCACCGCGCGCGCGGCGGCCACCGCAGCCTCGCCCATCTGCCGGCGCAGGCTGGGAGACAGGCCCGGCGCAGGCGCCTCCTCGAGCACCTTCTGGTGACGCCGCTGCACCGAGCAATCGCGCTCGAACAGCCAGACGTAGTGGCCCTGCGTGTCGCCAAAAACCTGGATCTCGATATGGCGTGGGCGCTGGACGTATTTCTCGATCAGGACCGCGTCGTCGCCGAAGCTGTTGGCGGCTTCGCGCTTGCACGAAGCGAGCGCCGCGTCGAAATCAGCCGCCTTGTCCACCGCGCGCATGCCCTTGCCGCCACCGCCGGCACTGGCTTTGATCAGGACCGGGTAGCCGATCGTCTCGGCCTGGCCTTTCAGGAACTCGGGCTCCTGGCGGCTGCCGTGGTAACCGGGCACCAGGGGCACGCCGGCTTTTTCCATCAACTGCTTGGATTCGGCTTTCAGGCCCATGGCCTGAATCGCGGACGGCGGCGGGCCGATGAAGACCAGGCCCGCGTCGGCGCAGGCCTGGGCGAACTCTTCGTTCTCGCTGAGAAAGCCGTAGCCCGGATGGATGGCCTGTGCGCCGGTCGCACGTGCGGCTTCGAGGATGCGCTCCCAACGCAGATAGCTGTCGGCGGGTGCGTTACCGCCGATGTGGACAGCCTCGTCGCAGGCGGCCACATGCTTGGCGTTGGCGTCGGCGTCGGAGTAGACGGCAACGGTGCGCACCGCCATGCGGCGCGCGGTCGCGGCCACCCGGCAGGCGATTTCACCCCGATTGGCGATCAGGATCTTTTGAAACATGTTCAGCTCCCTTCCCCGCCGAGCCAGTTCGGCTTGCGTTTGTCCAGGAAAGCCGTGATGCCCTCGCGCCCCTCGGGCGTGGCGCGGATGTCGGCGATGCGCTCGGCGGTGTCTTCCAGCAGGCTGTCGGTCATTTCCTGGCCGGCCACGTCGTGCAGCAGCTGCTTGCAGGCCTTGACCGCGGCGGGACCTGCCTGCACCAGGGACTGGGCGACGGCGGCCACGCGGGCGTCGAGTTCGGCCGCTGGCACGGCCTCATGCACCAGTCCGCAATGCACCGCCTGGGCCGCGCCGAAACGCTCGGCGGTCAGGAACCAGCGGTGCGCGGCCCGCGCGCCCATGACGCGGATCAGATAGGGGCTGATGGTGGCGGGAATCAGGCCGATGCGGACCTCGCTCACGCAGTAATGCGCGGTGTCGGCCGCCAAGGCGATATCGCAGGCCGCGACCAGGCCGAGGCCGCCAGCGTACACATCGCCCTGCACCCGAGCGATCGTGGGCTTGGGGCATTCGTAGATCACCTCGAGCATGCGCGCCAGGGCGGTGGCGTCGGCCAGGTTCTCGTCGTGCGAGTAGGCGGCCATGCGTTTCATCCAGTTCAGGTCGGCACCCGCGCAGAAGGCGGTTCCGCTGGCGGCCAGCACGATGCAGCGCACCTCGGGGCGGCGGCCCAGCTCGAGGAAGACGGCGGTGAGCTCGGCGATCACTTCCTCGTTGAAGGCGTTGCGCACGTCGGGGCGATGGAGCGTGACGGTGGACACGCCCGCGTCAAACCGCAGGTCCAGATGCTTCATGAGGTACTCCGGGAAGGATTCAGGGGCCGGACGGCTTCGCGTCCGGGGTCAGGGATTCCAGGCGCGCAGGCCGCGCCACGGCTCAAAAGCGTCGAAGTCGCGGTCACGATGCAGCAGGGCGTTGCCACGGTCGATGCAGAACGTGGCGATGATCTGTACACATCCTGGGCCTCACATGCGGAACAAGCCAAACCGCGAGTCAGGAATCGGCGCGTTGAGGGACGCCGACAACCCCAGCGCCAGCACGCGGCGCGTATCGGCCGGGTCGATCACGCCGTCGTCCCAAAGTCGGGCGCTGGCGTAGTAGGGATGCGACTGGTGGGCAAATTGATCCAGCAGGGGCTGCTTGAAGGCAGCTTCTTCCTGTGCGCTCCACTGGCCGCCCTTGGCCTCGATGCCGTCGCGGCGCACGGTGGCCATCACGCTGGCGGCCTGCTCGCCGCCCATCACAGAGATGCGTGCGTTGGGCCACATCCAGAGAAAGCGCGGCGAGTAGGCCCGACCGCACATGCCGTAGTTGCCCGCGCCGTAGCTGCCACCGATGATGACCGTGAACTTGGGCACATTGGCGGTGGCCACGGCGGTGACCATCTTGGCGCCATGTCGGGCGATGCCCTCGTTCTCGTACTTGCGGCCCACCATGAAGCCGGTGATGTTCTGCAGGAAGACGAGCGGCACCTTGCGCTGGCAGCACAGTTCGATGAAGTGCGCACCTTTTTGCGCCGACTCGCCGAACAGGATGCCGTTGTTGGCGATGATCCCCACCGGCATACCCTCGATGTGCGCAAAGCCGCACACCAGCGTGGCACCGAAGCGCGCCTTGAACTCATGGAACTCGGAGCCGTCGACGATGCGGGCGATGATTTCCCGCACATCGAAGGGCTTGCGTGTATCTACCGGCACCACGCCATAGAGCTCCGCAGGGTCGTACTGGGGCGGGCGCGGCGCGAGCAGTGCGGTGGCGGGTGACTTGGGCCGGTTGAAGGTGGCCGCGATCTGGCGCGCCAGCGACAGGGCATGCAGATCGTTTTGCGCCAGGTGATCGGCCACGCCTGACAGGCGGGTGTGCACATCGCCGCCGCCGAGATCCTCGGCGCTGACCACCTCGCCGGTGGCAGCCTTCACCAGGGGCGGGCCGCCCAGGAAGATGGTGCCCTGGTTCTTGACGATGATGGTTTCGTCGCTCATGGCCGGCACATAGGCGCCGCCGGCGGTGCACGAGCCCATGACGACCGCCACCTGAGGGATGCCCAGCGCCGACATATTGGCCTGGTTGTAGAAGATGCGGCCGAAGTGGTCGCGGTCGGGGAAGACCTCGTCCTGATTGGGCAGGTTGGCGCCGCCCGAATCGACCAGGTAGAGGCACGGGATCATGTTCTGCTGCGCCACCTCCTGGGCCCGCAGGTGCTTCTTGACTGTCATCGGGTAGTAGGTGCCGCCCTTCACCGTGGCGTCGTTGCACACGATCATGCAATCGACACCACTGACCCGACCGATTCCGGTCACGAGACCCGCGCAGGGCGCGTCGCCGTTGTACATGCCGTGCGCCGCCAGGGGCGCCAGCTCCAGGAAGGGGGTGCCGGGATCCAGCAGCATCTGCACCCGCTCGCGGGGCAGCAGCTTGCCGCGCGCGGTGTGCTTGGCGCGGGCAGCTTCGCCGCCGCCCGACGCGGCCTGGGCGACCTGCGCGCGCAGGTCGTCGACCAGGGCGCGCATGGCGGCGGCATTGGCCTGGAAGTCAGCGGAACGTGAATTGAGTTGCGACGCGATGGGGGTCATGAAAATCCTCGAGGCGGGTCGTCCGGGCTGCGAGCGAGCTTAGGCACTGCCGGGGGGTCTGTGGCGCCAGTGAGGTTGCAAATCCTGCCATTTTTCGGGACACTGGGCTATGCCCGCCCGCACCCTGGCACCCCCCGTCCTGCAGGCCACCCCCATGGCCTTCGCCCGAGTCATCACCGGCGCCATGCGGCGTGCTGGCCTATCGCCCGAGCTGGCTTTGCAGCTGGCACAGATCACGCCAACCGAATTGCAGCGCCCCCAGGGCCGCATCAGCGCCCTGCAGATGGAATGGCTCTCAGGCGCCGCCATGCAAGCGCTGGACGACGAGGCCCTGGGCGCCTTCAGCCGGCGCCTGCCCTGGGGCAGCTACGGCATGCTGGCACGCGCCTCGCTCAGCGCGCCCGAGTTGGGCCTGGCGATCCAGCGCTGGTGCCGCCACCACGGCCTGATCACCGACGACATCCGGCTGCGGCTGGTCACGCGGGGCGCGACCGCCGCCATCGGCATCGAGGAGACCGCCCGCCACGCCGCCCTGGAGGCGGGCCGGCGCGAGTTCAGCCTGGTGCACGTGTTGCGCAACATCCTGGGTCTGTCATCCTGGTTCGTGGATTCGCGCATCCCGCTGCAGGGCGCGGCATTTCCCTTCACCAGACCTGCCCACGCAGCGGCCTACAGCCACATGTTCCCGGGACCGCTGCATTTCGATGCAGCACAGGCCGAAATCCGCTTCGACGCCCGCTACCTCGCCCTGCCCCTGCGCCGCGACGAAGCCGCCCTGCGCCAGATGCTGCAGCGCGCGCTGCCGCTGACAGTGCACCAGTACCGCCGCGACCGACTGCTGGTGCAACAGGTGCGACAAGTGCTGTCAACACAGGAAGGCGACGCACGCGACGCCGCAGGGATCGCACAAGCCTTGAACCTCTCGGTGCGTACCCTGCACCGCCAGCTCAAGGAAGAAGGCGCCAGCCTGCAGCAGCTCAAAGATGAAGTGCGTAGCACCCGCGCGCGCGAGCTGCTGCAACGCAGCGCCCGACCCGTCAAGCAGGTGGCCGCCGCCGTCGGCTTTCGTAACGAGAAAAGCTTTATCCGCGCCTTCCGCAGTTGGACCGGCACCTCGCCCGCCGACTACCGCCGTCGGCTACAGGCATAAGGCTTGCGCGAGTCGACTCAACGCCCTGAGGACACGACGCCCCGCAGCAACCGAGCGAGTTCATCGGCCTGCACCAGCTGCACGCGGTGCTGGCGCACCAGGCGCTGCGCATTGGCGCTGAGTTCGCCCAGGGCCAGATAGTGGCCTTCGCTGGCGTCCTCGCGGGCCACAGCGTCCACCAGGGCTTGCAGCGCCTCCTCACCGTGACGGGCCGCCTTCCAGCGTCGCGCCGCCACCAGGACGGTGCGCCCGCCGCCCTCGATCCGCAAGTCGGCGCCGCCATCGGCGGCACGCACCGCCTGACCCTGCGCAGTATAGGCCTGCGTGAGCGCCTTGGAAAACTCGGCCCAACCCATGGCCGATACCGCCTGCGTGATCGTCTCGACCTCGCGCGCGCTCGGTGCCCGCCATTGGCGCACGCAGGCCACGCCGCTGATCACGAAAAAGGGAATCGCCCCGAGCGCCCCCACCACACGCAGGTCCTCGGGCAGCAGCGCCGAGGCCACCAGCACCCACACAGAAGCCAACACGAGGCTGATCCACCACGGCTTGCGCAGCAGGATCGCGAACACCGAGTTGGGGGCCATCTTGAATTTCATGAACGGACTTTCCGGAGAGTCGTTGCGGCGGTGGGCATTGTGCCGCTGTCTGGGACAATGGCGCCCATCCATGGAAATCCACGACCTCATTGGCTACATCGCGGCGACGCTGACCACCTTGTCTTTCGTGCCCCAGGCCTGGAAGACGTTTCGTTCGCGCGACGTGAGCGGTATCTCGCTGGGCATGTACGCGCTGTTCACGACAGGCGTGGCGCTGTGGCTGGCCTACGGATTGGCGCTGGGCAACGTGCCGATCACGCTGGCCAATGCCATCACCCTGGCGCTGGCTCTGGCGGTGCTGGCCATGAAGCTGCGTTATGGCCCGACCGACAGCGCGAGCGCGACATCCGAACCGCCAGCAGGCCGCGACTGAGGCGCAAAGATTCGTCGTCGAAGGGACCCTAGGCGCCAGGGGCGCGTCTCATGCCCAGGTCGCGAGTAGGCGCGGCAGGTCGGCCATGTCGCTGAAGATCGCAACAGCGCCTGCGTCGCGCAGGGCGGCGGGTGCGTCATGGCCCATCTCGGACGGGCTGTAGCCGAACACGGTGGACCCGGCCGCGACCCCCGCCGTCACGCCGGTCACCGTGTCCTCGACCACCGCGCAGCGACGCGGATCGACGGACAGCGCCGCGGCGGCGGCCAGGTACACATCGGGATGCGGCTTGGACCGCGGCAGGTCGTGACCGCTGAAGACACGACCCTCGAACCACTGCAGCATGCCGGTCTTTTCCAGCTGCAACTTGACCTTGAAAAAGTCTGCCCCCGAGGCGCAGGCAATACGACCTGCGACGGCGGCATGGACTGCGGCCACGGCCTCGGGCGCATGGCGTATCGGTTCCAGGCGGGCGATCAGCTGCTGGTTGCGCCGCTCGCGAAAAGTGGCCAGCCAGGCCTCGGTCAGGGGCTGGCCGGTATGGGCCTCGATGCGGGCGCGTTCGTCCTTCACGGCCTTGCCGACGAACAGGCGCATGCACTCCTGGGGCGTAAGCCGCCAGCCTGCCTCTTCGAGCATGTCACGCAGGACGCCATGGGTGATCGGCTCGCTGTCGACCAGCACACCGTCGCAGTCGAAGAGGACGGCGTCGAAACGGCCCAGGCGTGCAGGAGAGGCTGTCACAGCGCGCGCTGGATGATGATCTTTTGCACGTCGGACGTTCCTTCGTAGATCTGGCACACGCGCACGTCACGCCAGATACGCTCGACGGGGAAATCGCTCACATATCCATAGCCCCCCAAGGTCTGGATCGCGGCGCTGCAGACCTGCTCGGCGATCTCGCTGGCAAAGAGCTTGGCCATGGCGGCCTCCTTGAGGCAAGGCCGGTCGGCATCGCGCAGGCTGGCGGCGTGCCACACCAATTGGCGGGCCGCTTCGAGCTGCGTGGCGCATTCGGCCAGGCGATGGCCTACCGCCTGGTGGTTGATGATGGCAGCGCCGAAACTCTGTCGCTCCTTGGCATAGGCCAGAGCCACCTCGTAGGCACTGCGGGCCATGCCCACGCTCTGCGCCGCGATACCAATGCGACCGCCCTCCAGTGCCGACAGCGCGATGCGATAGCCCTCGCCTTCTTCGCCGATGCGGTACTCGGCAGGGATGCGGCAGTTGTCGAAATTGATTTGTGCGGTGTCGCTGGAGCGCTGGCCCACCTTGTCCTCCAGCCGCGCCACTGTGTAGCCTGGCGTATCGGTGGGCACCAGAAAGGCGCTCATACCCTTCTTGCCTGCGCCCTTGTCGGTGACGGCGATGACGATGGCCACATGACCGTTCTTACCCGAGGTGATGAACTGCTTGACGCCGTTGATCACATAGTCGTCGCCTTGCTTGGCCGCCGTGGTGCGTAGGGCTGACGCGTCGCTGCCCACATGGGGCTCGGTCAGGCAGAAGGCACCGAGCATCTCGCCGCGCGCCAGCGGCGTGAGCCAGCGGCGCTTTTGCGCCTCGCTGCCGTAGCGCATCAAGATGGCGTTCACCGGGCAGTTGGTCACGCTGATGGCAGTGCTGGTGCCGCCGTCACCGGCCGCCACTTCCTCGAGCACCAGAGCCAGGCTCACGTAATCGAGTTGGGCACCGCCATACGTCTCGGGTACGCAGATGCCGTAGGCGCCCAGAGCCGCCAGGCCCTGGTGCGCCTCGCGCGGAAAGACGTGCTCGCGGTCCCAGCGCGCAGCATGAGGCCACAACTGCTCCTGCGCGTAGGCCTGCACCGCGTCACGGATCATTTCCTGGTCGGGGGTCAGCAGCATGGGAGATCCTTGGGAAAACGCGCCAGCCTCACAACAGCTCGATCGCCATCGCCGTGCCTTCGCCGCCCCCGATACACAGCGTGGCCAAACCGCGCTTCTTGCCTCGCGCCTGCAAGGCATGGATCAAGGTGACCAGGATGCGCGCGCCCGAAGCGCCGATCGGGTGGCCCAAGGCGCAGGCACCGCCGTTGACGTTCACGATCTCGTGAGGCACCTTCAACTCGTGCATCAGCGCCATGGGCACCACGGCGAAGGCCTCGTTGACTTCCCACAGGTCGACATCGGCCACCTTCCAGCCGGCCTTGGCCAGGGCCTTCTGGGTGGCGCCCACCGGTGCGGTCGTGAACCACTCAGGTTCCTGGGCATGGGTGCCATGGGCCACCACCCGCGCCAGCGGCTTGCAGCCCAGACGCTGGGCCGTGGACTCGGTCATCATGACCAGGGCGGCGGCGCCGTCGTTGATCGAAGAGGACGAAGCGGCGGTGATGGTGCCGTCTTTCTTGAAGGCGGGCTTGAGGGTTGGGATCTTGTCCAGCTTGACCTTGCCTGGCCCCTCGTCGATGGAGACCACCACGTCACCGGCGCGGCTCTTGACCGTGACGGGCGCAATCTCCTTGGCAAACGCACCGGACTCGGTGGCGGCCTTGGCGCGCTGCACGCTGGTGGTGGCGAAGTGGTCTTGCGCCTCGCGACTGAACTTGAATTTGGCGGCGCAGTCCTCACCGAAGGTGCCCATGGAGCGACCGGCCTCATAGGCGTCTTCCAGGCCGTCCAGCATCATGTGGTCGTAGACGCGATCGTGACCCATGCGGTAACCGCCGCGCCCCTTGAGCAGCAGATAGGGCGCGTTGGTCATGCTCTCCATGCCGCCGGCCACCAGCACGTCGTGGCTGCCCGCCAGCAACATGTCATGAGCGAACATGGCTGCACGCATGCCCGAGCCGCACATCTTGGACAGGGTGACCGCGCCGGCCGACTTGGGCAGGCCGCCCTTGAAGGCGGCCTGGCGTGCAGGCGCCTGACCTTGACCCGCCATCAGGCAGTTGCCAAACAGCACTTCGCCCACGGCGTCAGGCGAGATGCCGGCACGCTCGACGGCGGCCTGGATGGCGACGCCGCCCAGATCGTGGGCCGACAGCGCCGAGAAGTCGCCCTGGAACGCGCCCATGGGCGTGCGGGCGGCGCTGACGATGACGATGGATTCAGGCATGGGGGTGTCCTTTCACGAAGTTACGGGGGAGCCCACGAAGCGCTTTTCGGGGTCGTAGGGAAACACATCAAAGACATAGCCCGATTCGATGCGTTCCTTGTGGCTTTGCCAGAACGCGGCATCGAGCAGGTCGGGATGGTGGCGCATGAATACCTCGCGCACCGCGGGATTGCCCAGCAGAAAGGGACCGAAGGTCTCAGGAAAGACATCGCGTGGCCCCACCGCGTACCAGATCTCGCCGGACATCTCGTCGTCCTCGTTGCGCGGGGGCGGCACACGGCGGAAGTTGCAGTCGGTGATGTATTCGATCTCGTCGTAGTCGTAGAACACCACCTTGCCGTTGCGGGTCACGCCGAAGTTCTTCCACAGCATGTCGCCCGGGAAGATGTTGGCGGCCACCAGATCCTTGATGGCGTTGCCGTATTCGACCACCGCGCGTTCGACCTGCTCGGTGGCGCCAGCATCGAAGGCCTCCTGCAGGTAGAGGTTCAGAGGGATCATGCGCCGCTCGATGTACAGGTGCTTGATGATCACCTCCTCCTGGCCGTCGCCATCGCGGTCGGAGATTTCGAGCTGGCTGGGGGCGAACTTGCGGATTTCTTCGATCAGGTCGTCCTCGAAGCGGTCTCGAGAGAAGGCCACCTCGCTGTACTCCAGCGTGTCGGCCATGCGACCCACACGGTCATGCTGCTTGACCAGCAGGTACTTGCCCTTGATCTGTTCGCGCGTGGTGTCCTTCTGCGGCGGGTAGTAGTCCTTGATGATCTTGAACACATAAGGAAACGACGGAAGGTCGAACACCAGCATCACCATGCCCTTGATGCCGGGTGCAATGCGCAGCTTGTCGCTGGAGTGACGCAGGTGATAGAGGAAGTCGCGATAGAACAGGGTCTTGCCCTGCTTGGCCAGACCCAGCGCGTTGTAGATCTCGGCGCGCGGCTTGCGCGGCATGAGCGAGCGCAAGAACTGCACATAGGCCGAGGGCACCTCCATGTCGACCATGAAGTAAGCCCGCGCGAACGAGAACAGCATCAACAGGTCGTCCTCGCCAAAGAGGCAGGCGTCAACCACCAGCTGGCCGTCATCGCCGTGCAGGATGGGTAGCGCGAACGGAACTTCATTAAAGCCGTTGATGATCTTGCCCACCACATACGCGCCCTTGTTTCGGTAGAACAGGGACGACAGCACCTGCACTTGAAAATTGGCGCGCAGCGTCATCTGCGCCAGGCGTGCGCCGAAGGCCTGCACCACCCGGCGGGCATCGCGCGGCAGGTCCTGGAAGGGCCGCTGCAGCTGGAAGTTTTCGATGATGCGCACCATCGTCTCGTGCAGCGTGTCGCGCCCCGGGTAGTAGGCCCGGTATGTGGGCTTTGCCGCGGGTTCCTCGTTCTCGATGTACTCGGTACTGACAGCCGGCCGCACGAAAATGAAGTCGTTGTGAAAGTAGGTGCGGTGCAGGATCTTGGTCGTGACCGAGTTGAAGAAGGTCTCGGCCAGTTCCGGCTGGTGGTGGTCGATCAGCAGCCCGATGTAATGCAGCTTGACCTGCTGCCACACTTCCATGGGCTGTTCGTGGGCGCGGAATTCCTTTTCAAGGCGTACCGACGCTTCCTTCACCCGCAGGTCGTAGAACTCGATGCGTTCGCGCTGCGCGCGCTGCTGCCCGTGCCAGTCTGCGGTCTCGAAACGGTGCTTGGCGCGGGCGGATTCCGTCCGAAACAGACGGTAGTGCCGGTTGAAGCCGTCCATCATCGCCTTGGCGATGTCGTAGGCCAGCGGGGAATCGAGCTGCTGGGGAAACATCGCAGGCGTACTCCAGGGAAGACGGGATCAAGCGCGGCGGCTGGCGCCCAGGGCCTGCACCGCCTCGCGGTACACGCGCTGGAGGTCGCCCTGTCCGCCTGCGGTCATACGCAGGTCCTTGAGCAGGCCATCCGAGATGCCGTAGATCCAACCATGCAGCGTGAGCGCCTGCCCGCGACTCCAGGCGTCCTGGACCACCGTGGTCTGTGCCACATTGACCACCTGCTCGATGACATTGAGCTCGCACAGGACATCCAGCCGGTGGGCGGCCGCCGTGGCCTCGAGCAGCGGCTGGTGGCGGTTGGCCACGTCCTTGATGTGCCGCAGCCAGTTGTCGGCCAGGCCCACGCGCGTGCCGTGCAGGGCCGCCTGCACGCCGCCGCAGCCATAGTGGCCCACCACCATGAGGTGTTCGACCTTGAGCATATCCACCGCGTACTGGATGGTGGACAAGCAATTGAGGTCAGTAGGTACCACCACGTTGGCTACGTTGCGGTGCACGAAGACCTCGCCAGGTTCCAGGCCTGTGATCTGGTTGGCCGGCACGCGTGAGTCGCTGCAGCCGATCCACATGTAGCGCGGCTCTTGCTGCGCCTTGAGCGCGGTGAAGAAACCGGGGCGCTCGCGCTCCATCTGCGCGGCCCAGGCGCGGTTGTGGGCGAAAAGATGATCGAGTTCGCGGGTCATGGCGGGGAGGTTCAAGAGGGGCGTATCGACGCGGCGTTTACATCGTCTCGGCGAACAGCTCGCGGCCAATCAGCATGCGGCGGATCTCGCTGGTCCCGGCGCCAATCTCGTAGAGCTTGGCATCGCGCCAGAGGCGGCCCAGCGGGTAGTCGTTGATGTAGCCATTGCCACCAAAAACCTGAATGCCTTCACCGGCCATCCAGGTGGCTTTTTCAGCGCACCAGAGGATGACCGAGGCGCAGTCCTTGCGTACCTGGCGCACGTGTTCGGTACCCAGCATGTCCAGGTTCTTGCCGACCGTGTAGCAGAAGGCGCGCGCGGCCTGCAGCACGGTATACATGTCGGCCACCTTGCCCTGGATCAACTGGAACTCGCCGATGCTCTGGCCGAACTGCTTTCGGTCGTGGATGTACGGAACCACGTTGTCCATGACAGCCTGCATGATGCCGATGGGCCCAGCAGCCAGCACCGCGCGCTCGTAGTCCAGGCCCGACATCAGCACCTTGGCGCCCCCATTGAGCGCGCCCAGCACGTTGGCGGTCGGCACTTCGACGTTCTGGAACACCAGCTCGCCGGTGTGGCTGCCCCGCATACCCAGCTTGTCCAGCTTCTGCGCGATGGAAAAGCCTTTCATGCCCTTTTCCACCAGGAAGGCGGTGACGCCGCGCGCGCCCAGCTCGGGCTCGGTCTTGGCGTAGACCACCAGCGTGTCGGCGTCGGGGCCGTTGGTGATCCACATCTTGCTGCCATTGAGGACGTAATAGCCGCCTTTGTCCTCGGCCTTGAGCTTCATGGAGATGACGTCGGAGCCCGCGCCGGGCTCGCTCATGGCGAGGGCGCCCACGTGTTCGCCGGAAATCAGCCGCGGCAGGTACTTGTCCTTCTGGGCGGCGGTGCCATTGCGCTTGATCTGGTTGACGCACAGATTGGAGTGCGCCCCATAGGACAGACCCACCGACGCCGAAGCACGCGAGATTTCCTCCATGGCAATCATGTGCGCGAGGTAGCCCATGTTGGCGCCGCCGTATTCCTCGGAAACGGTGATGCCCAGCACGCCCAGCTGGCCCATCTTCTGCCAGAGGTCCATCGGGAACTGGTCGCTGCGATCGATCTCGGCGGCGCGCGGTGCGATCTCGGTCTGGGCGAAGTCGCGCACCGCGTCGCGCAGTGCATCGATGTCTTCACCGAGCTGAAAGTTCAGGCCTGGCAGGTTCATGCGTTTCTCCCGGAGAAAGTGGATGGGGTCAGTGCCGGATACCTTCGCGGCCGGTCACGGCCATGAGGGTGGCCCCCATGGTGGCGATGAGCTTTTCGTTGCCTTGGGCATCGATGGCCCAGGCCTGGCCTTCGGTGAAGGTAACTGTGCGGCCCGGCTTCACCACCTGGCCGACCAGGCGAAAGCGCTGGCCTTCCGCCGGCGCTATGAGGTTGATCTTGAATTCGATGGTCAGCACACCGGCGTCGGCGGACATGAGCGTGGCAGCGGCATAACCACAGGCGGAATCGAGCGCGGTAGCCACCATGCCCGCATGCAGAAAACCGTGCTGCTGCGTGAGCCGCGTGGAAAAGGGCAGGCCGATGACCACGCGTCCTGTTTCGACGGTGTCGAGCGTGGCGCCCAGGGTGTCCATGGCGGCTTGCCGCCCGAAGCTGGCGCGCACGCGGGTGGCGAAATCGGGATCGCGGGGCTCGAAGACGGGGGGCATGGGACGGCGGCTCGGAAGGGGTGGATGATTGACGTTTACGTAAACGTCAATTATGCCGCGCGAACCCGCGCGCGCGGTGACTTGCCGGCGCGAGCCAGGAGGGCGCGGGCCTCGCGCTCGTGGGCCTTGACCTCCTCGAGGTTGGCCTGCAGGTCGGCCAGTTGCTCCTCGAGCTGGTGCCTGTGTTGCCCCAGGACGTCCAGGAAGCGCCGCAGCTGCGGCCCGGTGTCACGCGGGCTGTCGTACATGTCGATGATCTCCCGCGCCTCGGACAGCGACAGCCCCAGCCGCTTGGCCCGCAGCGTGAGCTTCAGGCGGGTGCGGTCGCGGGCGGTGTAGGTGCGGTTGCGGCCGCCGGGGCCGGTGCGCTGGGGCTGCAGCAGGCCCATGTCTTCGTAAAAGCGCATGGCCCGCGTGGTGAGGTCGAATTCCTTCGCCAGGTCGCTGATGGAGTAGGTGTGCGCAGAAGCCATGGAAATCAGGTGCAACAGCAGGTGGATGGCAAGCGGGGGGCGAGTGTGCCGCCCGCGACAGGGGCAGCCTGCCGCCCCTGCCTAGAATGCGCCATTACATCTGACGTTTACGTCAACGTCAACGCCATGAACCCCTTTGACATCGAGCTCCACTACCCTCTGGGCGAGCAGTTGCCTGCGGCCGGCGCCACGCTGGAGGTTGCGCCCGGGGTGCGCTGGATCCGCATGGGTCTGCCCTTCGCGCTGGACCACATCAACCTGTGGTTGCTGCGGGACCGGATCGACGGCCGAGAGGGTTGGACGGTGGTCGATTGCTGCGTCACCCGCGACGAAGCCAAGGCGCAATGGGAGCAGATCTTCACCACGCAGCTGGAGGGCCTGCCGGTGCTGCGCGTGGTCGTGACGCACATGCACCCGGACCATATCGGGCTGGCCCACTGGCTGTGCGAGCGCTGGAGCTCGCCCGAGCATCCGTGCCGACTCTGGATCAGTGCCACCGACTACTACACCGCCCGCATCAACTCGCGCGGCGACATCAGCTACGGCGGCGAGGGTGCATCGCGTTTCTTCGCCTCGCACGGCCTGACCGATCCCGAATCGCTGGACAAAGTCCGCGCCCGGGCGGGCTACTACGCGGACATGGTGCCGTCGGTGCCCGACCGCTTTCACCGCCTGCTCGATGGCGGCTCGCTCGTGGTGGGCGGACACGCCTGGCGCTGCATCGCCGGCTACGGCCACTCGCCGGAGCACATCGCCCTGTACTGCGAAGCGCTGGGGGTACTGATCTCGGGGGATATGGTGCTGCCACGGATCTCGACCAACGTCAGCGTGCACGACGTCGAACCCGAGGCCGATCCGCTAGCGGCCTTCCTCGACTCCCTTGACCACCTGCGCGTCTTGCCGGCGGACACGCGGGTCCTGCCCTCGCACGGCAAGCCTTTCATCGGGCTGCACCTGCGCATCGACCAGTTGCACGCACACCACCGCGATCGCCTCGCCGAGGTGCTGGCCGCCTGTACCGAGCGATCCGGTTCGGCGGCGGACATGCTGCCCGTTCTGTTCAAGCGCACGCTGGACCTGCACCAGACCACTTTCGCCATGGGCGAGGCGGTAGCACACCTGCACACGCTGTGGCACGCAGGCAAGCTGCGCCGGCAGAAGGACGCGCAGGGCGTCTGGCGCTTTGCCGCGGCCTAGCGCGCCTCCACCCGCCACACCCGGATCAGGACCTCCTGTCGCTCGGGCGGCTGTGGATGCAGCGTGCCGACGAAGATGCGACGGTTCAACCAGTCATGCGGCCCTTCCGGCGCCGTGACCGCCACCTGCGAGAGGGCATAGCGCCCGCCCTGGACGGTCTCGTGGATCAGGACCCGGTTGCGGATGGTGAAGACCGACCCGTCGTCGTGCTGCATTTCATACAACGCATCGAGCTCGCGCACGCCGTCGGTCCGCCACAACTGCCGGTCCGCGCCCCCGGGCAACACCCGTCCCTTCAAGCCGCGTGGGCCTTCGAAACGCCCGCCGGTGATCGGGATGATGTAGCGCTCGCCCAAAGGCGAACGGCCCAGGGCCTGACGCGCAGACACCGTGACCCACGCCTCCCAGGCCAGTGCGGTAGCGGGGGGCTGCAGGGGAGGAATGACCGGCTCAGGCTTGGACATAGCGGCGCAGGGTGTCGCAGATCGAGGCGCGGCGCGCAGCACGCACCTCGGGGTCGAAGAAATCCACGCCAAACAGGGCCTTGAAACTTGGACGTGCCGAGATCTGGTACGCGCACAGGCCAACGAAGGTGATGTACACGTCCAGGGCTTTCACGTCAGCGCGCAGGGTGCCATCGGCCTGGCCGCGGCGCAGCGTGCGCTCGACCATCGCCAGCCCCGCCTGATTCAGGCGGGCGATCTCGGAGCGGGACTGGAGGAAGCGCGCGCCCTGCAGGTTCTCCTGCAGGGTCAGGCGGATGAAGTCCGGATGGCGGTTGAAGTTGTCGAAGGCGTCACCCGCGAACGTGAGCAGCGCCTGCAGCGGCGGCAGGTCGTCCAGCCGCTCAACGGGGGGGCCGTCGCGCACGATACGGTAGGCGTAGTCGAGCACCTGCGCGTAGAGATTTTCCTTGCTGTTGAAGTGGTAATAGATCATCCGCTTGCTGGTGCGGGTGCGAGCAGTGATCGCCTCGATGCGGGTGCCCTCGAATCCGTAGTTGGCGAACTCTGACAGCGCCACCTCCAGGATGTCGCGAATGACCGGGTCCATGGGCGCCATCGCGGTCCCTCGTCAGGGACGCGCGAGCATCTGCGCACGCAAGTCCGCGCACAGTTGCAGGGCCGCGGTCTCGCTGTCACGCGAGATCGCGGTGTAGCTGAAGAAGCCGTGATTGAGCGTGGGGTAGTCCCGCAGCAGCACCGGCACGCCTTCTTCTCGCAGGCGCGCGACGTAGCGCAGGTTGTCCTGGTACAGGAAGTCGTAGGGCCCCACGCCCAGGATCACCGGCGCCATGCCCGCCAGGCGCGGCGCCAGGGCGGGCGAGGCGCGCCAATCGCGCGAGAGCGTGGCATGGTCCGGTCCGAAATACCCGTCGCGAATGGCTGGCTCGCCCACACCCGTAGTGTCGGTGGCCGGGTACATCAGCAACTGTGCGGCCAGCGCAATGCCCTGGTCACGGCAATGCAGGCCCATCACGGCGGCCAGGTTGCCCCCCGCACTGTCACCTCCCACGGCCAGGGGCTTATCCGCCCCACCGAGTTGCGCGAGATGGGCTGCAGCCCAGGCCATGGCTGATTGCGCGTCGTCGATGGCCGCCGGAAACTTGTGCTCCGGCGCAAGCCGGTAGCCCACGTTCAGCACCACCACGCCGGCCTCGTTAGCCAGGCGGATGGCATGGGCCTCATGCGAGTCGAGGTCGCCCACCACCCAGCCTCCGCCGTGGAAATACACCAGCGTCCCGATCGGCTCGCCCTGCACCGGGCGCACGATACGCGCCGGTACCTGCACGCCCTGGCCAGGCAAGGTCAGGGGCTCGATCGCCCCCTGCGGCAGCTTGGGTTTGGGATAGAGCAGCGCGCGGATGTTGTTGGCACGCTCCCGGCTCACCGGTCCGCTGCCGCCGTCATACAGACCCGGAATGCCCGACTCCTTCCAACGCCGCTCCATGTCGGCGATGGCGGGATCCAGGGGTGAGGGTGTCGTGGCTTGCGTCATGGTCTCCCTTGGGTACGCATTACTTGGCCGGGACCACGTCGATCAGGTCCACCACCAGCGACTGGCCAGCCTGCGGCATCTTCACCTGGTTGGACGCGAAGTAGCACACATGCACTGCGGCCACCGTGGCGAACCACGCCAGCTCGTTCACATGGGCGTAGACCTTCTTCCATGCAGCCTCGGCCTTGGCCACCGGCAGCACTGCGGCCTCGTTGATCAGGCGGGTCAGGGTGGCGTCGGAACTGCCATAGGCGTTGAGACTACCTTTGGGGTCCAGCGTCTGGAAGCGGGCCAGGTTGGGGGCGCTGGAATTGCTATTGAAAACCAGTGCGCTGTAGGTGCGGTTACGGCCCGCCGCGATCAGCGGCCCGAAGCCCTGGTACTCCTCGGTCACGAACTTGATGCCCACGCGCTTTAGCTGACCGGCGATGGCCTGCGTGAGAAAGCGGCTGAGGGTGTTGTTCACGTAACCGACTTTCAACTCGAAACCATCCTTGTAACCCGCCGCCTCGAGCAGGGCCTTGGCCTTGGCCACGTCATAGGGGTAGCGCGCCTCCAAGGCGGCGTCATGCCCCATGAAGCCCCGGCTTTGAAGCTGCACCGAGGGCTCGGCGTATTTGCCCATGAGGGCCTGCGTGATCAGCTTGCGGTCGATGGCATGGTTGATCGCTTGACGCACGCGTACATCCTTCAGGTAAGGCTGCACCGCGCCCTCGCGATCCATCAGGATCAGGCCGGTCCAGCCCACCGGGTCAGAGACGATACGCAGGTCCTTGGGCAGGTTGCCCGCATTGGATTGCGCGGTGAGAGGGTCGCTCACCAGCAGCTTGAGCTGGCCGGCCTTCATGGCCTGGATGCCGGCGTTCTGGTCCTCGAAGACGGTGATGACCACCTTCTCCCACTTCACGCGGCTCTTGTCGTAGTAGTGCTCATTGGGTACGTAGGTGTAGCTCTTGCCGGTGATGGTGGCAGCGGGATCGAGCTTGTAGGGGCCGGCGCCGAAGGTCTGCGTCCCCAATTGCGCCGCGTTGTCCACGCCCTTGGGGCTGATGATGTCACCGCACAGCCAATAGGCGTCGAACAGCGTGAGCAGACTCGGCTGCGGCACCGACACCTTCACCTTGAACTTGAACCGGTCGAGGACCTCGATGCCGGTCAAGGTGGCGAGGTTGGCCGAGAAGGGGCCCTTCTTGCCCACCCAGTACTCGATGGATTTCTTGCAAGCCTCGGCGGTCACCGGTTCACCATCGCTGAATTTCGCGTTCTGGCGCAGCGTGAAGGTCGCCTCCTTGCTGTCCGCCGAGAGTTCCCAGGCAATGGCCAGGGCAGGCGCGAGCTTGCCATCGACCTGCGTACGCACCAGCGGCTCGTAGGCCGGTGAGAGGTGCACGCCGGCACGGCCGTTACCGCTGATCGACGGGTCCATGCTCAGTGGCACAAAAGCGCTGCCCACGGTCAGAACCCGCGTGCTCTGGGCGTGGGCGTCCGCGCCGAAAAGTCCTGCGCCGAGGGCCAGGCTGGCGGCAGCGCCACCCAGCAGGTGGCGACGATCGATCAGAAGAGGGTCACGGGGGTCAAGCGTCATGGAGGTCTCCGGAGTGAAACGAGGGGGGGTCAAGACGGCCCGGCCGCCGCGCGCCGGGCGCGTTGCAGCAGGGGATCGGGTACTGGCGCTGCGGCCAGCAGCGCCCGGGTGTAGGGATGGACGGGCGCCTCGTGCACCTGGCGAGCATCGCCCTGTTCGACGATGTCGCCGCGATACAGGACCACCGTGCGGTGCGACACATGGCGCACCACCGTGAGGTCATGCGAGATGAACAGCATGGCCAGGCCCATGCTTTTTTGAAGCTCATTGAGCAGGTTCAGCACCTGCGCCTGCACCGACAGATCCAGCGCGCTCACGGGTTCATCGCAGACCACCAGGCGGGGCCGCGCGATCACGGCGCGGGCGATGGCGATGCGCTGGCGCTGGCCGCCCGAGAACTGGCCGGGATAGCGCTGTGCGGTGTCGGCCGGCATGCCGACCCGCTCCAGAATCTCACCGATGCGCGTGCGAACCTCGGCGCGGTCGAGGCCCGGCGTGGTGATCAGGGGTTCGGCCAGTGTGTCGCCGATGGTGCGCGCCGGATTGAGGGAGCCGTAGGGGTCCTGGAACACCACTTGAATCTCGCGGCCCATCACGCGCCGGCGTGCCTTGGCGTCGTGCGTGATGTCCTGACCTTCAAACAGCACCCGCCCTGCGGTGGGCGTCGCCAGGCCCAGGATCACGCGGCCCAGCGTGGTCTTGCCCGAGCCGGACTCGCCCACCAGGCCGACGGTCTCGCCTGCCTGGATATGCAGGCTCACGCCCTTGAGGGCCTGAAACACGCGCCCGCCCTTTTGCGGGAAGTCCACGCTGACGTCCTGCATTTGCAGCAGCGGCTGGCGATCGCTCATACCGCCCCTTCAGCCGCTGGGTCCTGCAGCATTTCGCCCACGGTGGGCAAGGGTTGGCCCGGGGTGGCGCTGTGGGGGTTGGCCGCCAGCAGCGCGCGGGTGTAGGGGTGGCGTGGATGATGAAACAGTTGCACGACGTCGGCAGACTCCAGCACCTGACCATGACGCATCACCAGCGCGCGGTCGCACAGGTCGGCCACCACACCCCAGTCGTGCGTGACCAGGACCACCGCCATGCGTCGCTGCGCGCCGATCTGCCGCAGCAGTGCGAGGATCTCGGCTTGCACGGTCACATCCAGCGCAGTGGTGGGTTCGTCGGCCAGGAGCACACGCGGCTCGCGCGCCAGGGCACGGGCGATGCCCACGCGCTGTGCCATGCCACCGGAGATCTGGTGGGGGTAGCGGGCCGCCACCTCCTGCGGGTGGGGGATCTTGACCGCCTCGAGCAGGCCGAGCACCCGCGCATGCACCTCCCGCGAGGACCCGGGATGCTTCAGCCGCACCACCTCCGCCAACTGATGGCCGATGGTGAAGCAGGGGTCCAAAGCCGCCATCGGCTCCTGAAAGATCATGCCAATCGCTCCGCCGCGCAGCGCCGACAGGCGCTGCTCGTCGCTCAAGTCGATGACCTCGCCATCGATCACCAGCGTGCCAGCGGCCACGCGCGTGCCGGGAGGCAGCAGGCCGATCAGGGACAGGCTGCTCAGGGTCTTGCCGCTGCCCGACTCGCCAACGATTCCCAGGGTCTCGCCGGGCGCGATGTCAAAGTCCACACCGTCCACCAGCACCCGTTCCCCCGCGACAATACGCAAGCCCCGCAGCGAGAGACGGCTGCCGGCGGGCACGTCGATGGGGGTGACTGCGGCACGCACGGCCTGGCGGCGCGCCGCAGCGGGTCGGGCCCAGGTCTCCGTCGAAGCGTCACGCAAGCTGTCACCCAACAGGCCGAAGGACAGGATGGTCAGCGCCACGATCACGCCCGAGGGCACCAGCAACCAGGGAAAGTCGTTCAGGCTGGCCGAAGCCTCGTAGATCATGCTGCCCCAGGTGGGCGCCGGCGGCTTCACGCCCGCGCCCAGGAAGTTCAGGCCGGTCTGCACGATGACCGCGATCGCCGAGAACAGGGCCAGCTGCACGATGACCGGCCCCGCGATCCGGGGCAGCACGTGATGCATCACGATGTAGCGATCGCTCAGGCCGCAGATGCGCGCCGCAGCGATGTACAGCTCCTCACGTACGGCCAAGGTCACGCTACGCAGCACGCGAGATACGCCCGCAGATCCCAGCACGCCCAGCGTCACCATGGCCGGCAGCATGGACTGACCGAATACCGCCAGCACCGCCAGCAGGATCAGGATCAGGGGCATGGACTGCACCAGGCTCACGTACTGTTGCACCGCCCGGTCCCACCATCCGCCCAGGTAGCCCGCGCTCACGCCCAGGCTGATACCCAAGACCCCGGCCGTGAGCACCGCCTCGAGCACGCCCAGGAGCGTGGGTGCCGCGCCATGAATCATGCGGCTGGCGACATCCCGACCGAGGGCATCGGTCCCCAGCCAGTAGGTAGCGCTGGGCAGCTGCTTCACCGAGAGCAGCTCCTGATCCAGCGGATCGTGCGCGGCCAGCTGGGGCGCGAAGGCCGCACAGGCCAGCACGAACACCAGCCACACGAGTGCGGCCACAGCCAGCGGCCGCCGCAGCAAGCGGCGCCATACGCCCTGCGGCGTGGGGAGGCTCGAGGCCGGCGAGTTCATGCCACCCTCACTTTCGGATTGAGCCACCCATAACTCAGGTCCACCAGCAGGTTGATCACGATGGTGATGAGGGTGAAGTACAGGGTGATACCTTGCAGCAGCACCACGTCCTTGTTCACGGCGGCATTCACCGCGAGGCTGCCCAGGCCCGGCAGCACGAACACGCGCTCGACGAAGACCGTGCCGCTGATCGCGGCGATCATGACCAGCCCCAACACCGTCACCACCGGCAGGGCTGCATTGCGCAGGCCATGCTTCCAGATCACCACCCGCTCGGGCACGCCCGAGGCGCGCAGGGCGCGGATGAAGTCGCGGCCCATCACGTCGCTCATCGCGTCGCGCGTCTGCTTGGCGATGCTGGTGATGGAGTACATCGATACCGACAGCACCGGCAGCACCAGCCCCAGCAACCACTCCACAGGGCTGTCGGCAAAGCGGGTGTAGCCGGTGGCAGGCAGCCACTGCAGGCCCACCGCGAACACCGAGATCAGGACCAGTGCCAGCCAGAACGAAGGAAAGATCAGGCCCAGCAGGGACAGCGCGTCGATCGCGCGGCCCACCCAGCCCCCGCGCAAGGCGCTGGCCACCCCCAGCAGCAGGCCGCAACTGACGCACACCAGCAGGACGCCCACCATGATGGACAGGGACACTGCCAGGCGCGCATTGAGCAGCGAGGCCACGCTTTCCTGGGTGAAGAAGGACACGCCCAGGTCGCCCTGCAGGGCGCGACCCAGCCAGGATAGGTATTGCAACAGGAGGGGCTTGTCCAGGCCCAGCTGCGTGCGAAGCGCCTCGTACTGCTCGCGGGTGCCGTCGGCCCCCAGAATGGTCATGGCCAGGTCACCCGGGGCCAGTGCGTTGAGCAGGAATGCCAGCAGCGTGACCACCAGGACCAGAGGGACGGATGCCAGCAGGCGATGAAGGACGATGCGGAGCAAAGGTAATCCAGGTGGCTTATGTACGCTTCAGTACATATAGCTGGATTTTGTTTATGTACCGAACCGTACAACAATCCGGGTTTCCCCGGGGGCCTACCAGGTCGGCAGCGCCTCGTCCTTGAGCTGGCCGCGCAGCTGCGCGTAATCGGGCACCACCGTGCGCACCGTGTCCCAAAAGCGCGGGCTGTGGTCCATCACCCGCAAGTGACTCAGTTCATGGGCCACCACATAGTCGATCACGGGCAAGCGAAAGTGAATCAGACGCCAGTTCAGGCGAATCGAGCCGTCGGCGCTGGCCGTGCCCCAGCGGGTGCTGGCGCTGCTCAGACTGAGCTTTTTCCACTGCACGCCCAGGCGCGGCGCGAAATGGTCCAGGCGCTCGGTGAAAAGGCGTTTGGCTTGCCGCATCAGCCAGGCCTGCACCGCGTCGCGGACCTGCGACTCGGACGCGGCGTGCGACAGCCCCAGGTGCAGGGTCAGACGCGGCACCCCCGGCAGGGCCTGGTCGTCGGTCTGCAGCATGCCGCCCCCTTCGAAGCCATGGCGCGGATCGAGTACGACGATGACCGTCTCGCCCAGGAAAGGAAAGGCCGCACCGTCCTTCCATTCGATGCGGGCGGTCTCGATGCGCTCGCCGCGCACCCGCATCTCGTCGAGCTTCTTCAGGATCCAGGACGACTTGGACTGGATCGCAGCTTCCACCTCGTACAGCGGCACCCACTGCGGTGCGCTGACCGTCAGGCCTTCGGGGCCCACCATGAAGCCGATGTTGCGCCGGCGCGCACGACGCAGTTCATAGGCGACCTGCGTGGTGCCGAGAATCGTCCTGCGGTTGCCACGGGGGTGGCCGAACTTCGCAGGGGGCAACACCTGGTCCAGGGACTCGGCGGGTACGCCCGGAGCGCCGACTGGCGCCAGCACCTCCGGTGCGGCGACAGCGATCGGCGCCGCTGCGGGGGCCGGCGGGTCGAACAGGTCAAGGGCGAGTTGCAGGAACCTGTTCATCGGCCTGGGCCTCGAGAGCGACCGTGGGAACGGCCTCTGCACTGATCGCCTCCATGGGCGCTTCGGACAGCGACGCGGCCTGGCGTGTAGGGTAAGCCTCGGGGTCGAGGCGGCGCATTTCGGCCTCGATCCAGTCGCGCACTTCGCGCATCAATTCATCGGCCTCGCGGCCTTCGGAAGGAATCGGCTTGCCAATCGACACATCGACGATGCCAGGCCGCTTGATCAGGGCTTTGCGCGGCCAGCACTTGGCCGAGGTCACGGCGATGGGGATCACCGGCACCCCGGTGGCAATGGCCAGGCGCGTGCCGCCCGACTTGTAGCTGCCCACCTCCCCGCGCGGGATGCGCGTGCCCTCGGGAAACATGATCACCCAGATCCCTTGCGACAGCAGCCGCTTGCCCTGGTCGACCACCTTGGCAAACGCCTGCGCGCGCTGGCTCCGGTCGATATGCACCATGTCCAGGCGCCGCATCGCCCAGCCGAAGAACGGCACATGAATCAGTTCGCGCTTGAATACATAGGCCAGCGGATGCGGCATCAAGGTCGGCATGAGGAAGGTCTCGAATGTCGACTGATGCTTGACCAGCAAGATGGCGGGGCTGCCTTCGCCAGAGGGCAGGTTCTCCATGCCGCTCACGCGCACACGCATGCCCAGGATCCAGCGCGCAGACGTGACGCAGCCGCGCAGCCACCACACGGCCAGCCAGTACAGGGGTACGCCGCGCGTGAAGACCGACGCCACGATCACCAGCGTCGCCCACACCATCAGCGAAGCCCCCATCCAGAGGCCATGCACCACAGAGCGAAGCACATTCAGCATGCTTAGCGCGCGCCGCTGGCGCGGGCGATCAGGTGGTTCGCGAAGGCGCCCAGGTCTTCATGCACCTGGGTACCGCCGGGAAACGTCTCAGGCAGCGCGCGCCCGCGATAGGCCCCGCCTTTGCCCGTGAGCACCAGATGGGGTTCGCAGCCGGCAGCCACGCCCGCCTGCAGGTCACGCAGCTGGTCGCCCACGACCGGCACGCCTTGAAGGTCCACACCGAAACGCTCGCCGATCTGCTCGAACAGGCCCGGCAAGGGCTTGCGGCAGGCGCAGGCGTCGTCCGGCGTGTGCGGGCAATAGAACACCGCATCAATGCGCCCGCCCTGTGTCGCCAGCAGCTTGTGCATCTTGGCGTTCATGGCGTTGAGAGCGGCCACATCAAACAGCCCCCGTCCCAGGCCCGCCTGGTTGGACGCCACCACCACATGCCAGCCCGCGTGATTCAGGCGGGCGATGGCTTCGATCGCGCCGGGCAGCGGCACCCACTCCGCCGCCGACTTGATGTATTCGTCGCTGTCGGCGTTGATGGTGCCGTCGCGATCGAGGATGACGAGTTTCATGCGTGCAGCGTGGCGGAATTCAGGCCGCCAGGCGAGAGAGGTCTGCCACCTGGTTCATCGCCTTGTAGAGCGTGGCCAAGAGCCCCAGGCGGTTCAGGCGCAGGTCCATAGCCTCGGCGTTGACCATCACCCCGTCGAAGAACGCGTCGACCGGCGCGCGCAAGGCGGCCAGGGTCTGGAGCGAGCCGGTGTAATCGCCAGCCTCGAAGCGGGCCTGCGCCTGCGGCGCCAACTCGCGCATGGCAGCGTGCAGAGCCTTCTCGGCGGGCTCTATCAGCAGCACTTCGCTCACATGGGCATCCACTGGGCCATCGGCCTTCTTGAGGATGTTGCCGATGCGCTTGTTGGCCGCAGCCAGCGCGGGCGCCTCGGGCAAGGCCGCGAAAGCGCGCACCGCCGCCAGGCGCTTGGCCACGTCGCCCAGACGCTGCGGCTGCAGCGCCAGCACGGCATCCACCTCCTGCGCGCTGTAGCCCTGCTCACGCAGCAGGCCGGCCAGGCGTTCGTAGACGAAGGTGGACAGCTGCCCCAGCGCCTCGGGCGCGGCCTGCGGGAACAGCGCCATCGCCTCCCCGAGCAACTCGCCCAGCGCCAACGGCAGGTCACGCTCCATCAGCATGCGCACGATGCCCAGCGCGTGGCGGCGCAGGGCGAAGGGATCCTTGTCGCCGGTGGGCAGCTGCCCGATGGCGAACAGGCCCGCCAGGGTTTCGAGCTTGTCGGCCAGGGCGACAACCAGGCCCGTGGCGTGGCGAGGCAGCGCGTCGCCGGCAAAGCGCGGCTTGTAGTGGTCCTCGATCGCGTCGGCAATCGGCGCGGGCAGTCCGTCGGCCTGGGCGTAGTAGCGGCCCATGATGCCTTGCAGCTCGGGGAACTCGCCCACCATGTCGGTCAGGAGGTCGGCCTTGGCCAGGGTGGCGGCCTGGTCGGCGTGCTGGGCGAGCGCGTCGTCGCCCAGTTGCGCGCCGATCACGCGAGCCAGCGCGCGCACGCGCTCGGTACGCTCGCCCTGCGTGCCCAGCTTGTTGTGATAGACCACCTTGGCCAGGCCCGCCACGCGCGAGGCCAGCGGCTTCTTGCGGTCCTGGTCAAAGAAGAACTTGGCATCGGCCAGGCGCGGGCGCACCACGCGCTCGTTGCCGCCGACCACCGCGCTGGCGTCCTTCGGACGGATGTTGCTCACCACCAGGAACTGGTGGGTGAGACGACCCGCGGCGTCCAGCAGCGGGAAGTATTTCTGGTTGGCCTTCATCGTGAGGATGAGGCATTCCTGCGGCACGTCGAGAAACTGCTTTTCGAACTGGCACAGGAGCACGTGCGGACGCTCGACCAGCGCGGTCACTTCGTCGAGCAGCGCGTCGTCGTCGATCGGACGCACACCGCCTCCCGCGCGTGCGGCAGTGTCGGCCAGCTGGCGCACGATCTCGGCGCGGCGCGCCTCGAAGCTGGCGATGACGGCGCCATCACGTGCCAGGGTCTCCGCGTAGGCGTCTGCATGGGTCACGGTGACCACGGGCGACGTGGCCTCGAAGCGATGGCCGCCCGTGGTGTTGCCCGCGCTGAGCCCCAGCGCCTGCACCGGCACGACGGTGGAACCGTGCAGTGCCAGCAGCGAATGCGCAGGCCGAACGAACTTCACGTCGGTCCAGCCATCAGCCAGCTGGTAGGTCATGACCTTGGGGATCGGCAGCTTGGCGATGGCTTCCGCCAGCGCCTTCTGCAGGCCCTCGGTCAGTGTGGCGCCACGCGCCACACTGTCATAGAACAGAGCCTCGGCCTTGCCGTCAGGCGCGCGGCGCAGCGACGCGGCAGCGGACGCGTCTGCACCCAGCGACTGCAGCTTCTTCACCAAGGCAGGCGTGGGCGCGCCTGCGGCGTCCAGGCCCACGCTCACGGGCATCAGCTTTTGCGAGATGGATTTGTCGCCGGCTTGCGAGGCCACGGCCGTCACATGCGCCGCCAGGCGCCGGGGCGAGGCGAAGGAGGTCAGCACCGAGTCGGTGGTTGCCAGCCCTTGCGCCTGCAGCTGCTCCAGCAGCACGCTGGCAAAGGCCTGGCCCAACTTCTTCAACGCCTTGGGCGGAAGTTCTTCGACGAAGAGTTCGACGAGCAGAGGGTTCGTTTGCGTCATGGGAATCAGGCCGCCTTCTTCTGCAGATCGGCCACCCACTCGGTCGGCGCCATGGGAAAGCCCAGGCGCTCGCGGCTGTCGTAATAACTCTGGGCCACGGCACGCGCCAGGTTACGGATGCGCCCGATGTAGGCCGCGCGTTCCGTCACACTGATCGCGCCGCGCGCATCCAGCAGGTTGAAGCTGTGGGCGGCCTTGAGCACTTGCTCGTAGGCCGGCAGGGCCAGTTGCTGCGCCATCAGGTGCTGGGCCTGTTTCTCGTGCGCCGCGAAGGCGGTGAAGAGAAAATCGGCGTCGCTGTGCTCGAAGTTGTAGGCCGACTGCTCCTTCTCGTTCTGCAGGTACACGTCGCCGTAGGTGAGGCCTTCGTTCCAGGTCAGGTCGTAGACGTTCTCCACGCCCTGCAGGTACATGGCCAGGCGCTCCAGGCCGTAGGTGATCTCGCCGGTGATCGGCTTGCAATCGATACCGCCCACCTGCTGGAAGTAGGTGAACTGCGTCACCTCCATGCCGTTCAACCAGACCTCCCAGCCCAGGCCCCAGGCGCCGAGCGTGGGGTTCTCCCAGTCGTCCTCGACGAAGCGGATGTCGTTCTTCTTCAAGTCAAAGCCCAGGGCTTCCAGCGAGCCGAGATACAGCTCCAGGATGTTGGCCGGCGCGGGCTTGAGCACCACCTGGTACTGGTAGTAGTGCTGAAGTCGGTTGGGGTTCTCGCCGTAGCGGCCGTCCTTGGGGCGGCGACTGGGCTGCACATAGGCGGCTCGCCAGGGCTCGGGGCCGAGCGCGCGCAGGAAGGTGGCGGTATGCGAGGTGCCGGCACCCACCTCCATGTCATAGGGCTGCAGCAGGGCGCAACCCTGGCGGTCCCAATAGGACTGCAGGGTCAGGATGATTTGCTGGAAGGTGAGCATCCCCCGATTTTACGGGGGCAGACGAGCTCGATCAGACCCTCTGGCGAGCGCGCTCGAGGGCGATCGCAACAAGAACGATCACGATCCCGAAGGCCCAGGCCGGCGCGAGTCCCCAGGCCGAGGCCCAGCGAGCGTAGGGGGTCCGGCCCGCATGCCCCTGCACCTGACCCTGCAGGACGCCACGGGTGTGCCGGGGCAGCAGCTCGCGCACCCCACCCGCTGCGTCGATCAGCGCCGTCGCGCCGGTGTTCGTGGCACGAATCATGGGGCGGCGCAATTCCAGCGCCCGCATGCGGCTGATCTGCAGGTGCTGGTCGATCGCCAGGGTGTTGCCGAACCAGGCGATGTTGCTCAGGTTCACCAGGATGGTGGGCGCCTGCGCCGGGTCGGCAAAACGCCGCGCGAGTTCCTCGCCAAAGAGGTCCTCATAGCAGACGTTGGGTGCCAGCCGCTGGTCGCGCCATTCAAAGGAAGCCTGGTCCACGCGTCCCCGGTTGAAATCGCCCAGCGGGATCTGCATCAGGTCGGTGAACCAGCGAAACAGCGGCGGAATGAATTCACCGAAAGGCACCAGGTGATGCTTGTCGTAGCGATAAGGCGCGCCCGCCAGTCCCAGGCCGATGACCGAATTGGTGTAGCCCGCGTCAAAGCTGCCCAGGGGAATGCCGACCAGAGCCGCCTGCTGCTGGCGCCCCAGGTGGGTGGCGAGGTCCTCGAGGTAGCCCGCAGGCAGCTGCCCCGGCAGCAAGGGAATGGCCGTCTCGGGCGCCACGGTGAGGCTGGCCGTGCTTTCGCGCAGGGCGCGTGCATAGCCTTGCAGCGCCTGCGGGATGCCCGAGCCGCTCTGGAATTTCTCGTCCTGCGGAATATTCCCCTGAAGCAGGGCCACGGACAGCGGCTCACCCGTGGGCGCGGAATCGCCAGCAGGCAGGACATACGCCACCCCCACAAGGGCACCGGCAGCACCCCAGGCGAGGCCCAGGCGCAGCAGCGCCGCGGGCTGGCCGCGAGCCGCGTGATCGGTGGCGGCACGCGCGAGTTCGGCCAGCAGGCCGGCGGCCACCGCCGCAACGAAGCCGATGCCGTACACCCCGACCCAGGGCGCCAGCGCTGCCAGCGGGCCCTGTACATGCGCATAGCCGCCCGCGCCCCAGGGAAATCCGGTGAACCAGACCCCGCGCATCAACTCGGCGAGCAGCCATGCGGCACCGAACACGCACGCGCCCCAGGCGCCAGCGCCGCGCCCGAGCCACCAGGCCAGTGCCGAGGCCAGGGCGTAGTACAGGCTCAGGGCCGCGGCGAGCAGCAGGACGGCGATGACCGCCAGCGGCGCAGCCAGACCGCCGTAGACATGCATGGAGATGAACAGCCACCACCAGGTGCCTGCGAGCCAGGCTGTCGCGAACACACCGCCCAGGAGTGCCGCGCGCCAGGCCGTGGCCTGCCGGGGCAGCAGGCCCGCCAGCACCGCCAGCGAGAGCCACTGCAGCCACCCTTGGGGCTGTCCGTTCCAAGGGGCAGCGATGGACAGGGCCTGCGCCGCGCCGGCAACCAGCGCCAGCAGCACGTGGGCCCAGGAAAAGGGCTCGCGGTACGGCGCGAACCGCCGTCTCAAGCGGCCTGGCTCCCGTCCTGCGCGGGTGATACCTTGAACCAGCGCACCGCCCCGCCCTTGGTATGCAGCACCACGAACTGCAGGCCGCTCAGCGCGATACGCTCGCCGCGTTTGGGCACATGGCCCATGGCATGCGCAATCAGGCCGCCCACCGTCTCGAACTTCGGTTCATCGTCATCGGCGCCCTCGGGCGCCAGCGTGACGCTGAAGGCCTCGTTCACGCGCTCAATGCTGGTGTCGCCGCTCACGCGGTAAGTGCGGTCGGCCAGCGCGAAGATATCGCCCTCGTCTTCATCGATATCGAACTCGTCCTCGATCTCGCCCACGATCTGTTCAAGCACATCCTCGATCGTGATGAGGCCCGCGATACGGCCGAATTCGTCAACGACCACCGCCAGGTGGTTGCGGTTGCCGCGGAACTCGCGCAATAGGTCGTTCAGGCCTTTGCTTTCCGGGACGAACGCCGCGGGTCGCAGCAGTGCGCGGATATTGAGCTCGGGCGCGCGCTGGAGTTTGAGCAGGTCCTTGGCCAACAGGATGCCGATGATGTTCTCGCGGTCGCCCTCATAGACCGGAAAGCGCGAGTGTGCGGTCTCGATCACCCCGTGCAGAAGCTCCTCGTAGGGCGAGTCGATGTCGATCAGGTCCATGCGCGGGGCCGCCACCATCACGTCGCCCGCGGTGAGGTCGGCCAGTCGGATCACCCCTTCGAGCATGACCCGGGACTCGGGGCCGATGACGTCTTTGTCTTCGGCGTCGGCCAGGGTTTCGATCAGTTCGGCCCGCGAATCGGGGCCCGGATAGATGAATTCAGCGAGCTTCTGCAGGAAGGTGCGCTTGTCTTCCTTCTCGGAAGCCGCGCGCGCAGGGTGCGGGTCGGACACAGCCGGGGGGTGCAGGACATGCGGTCGTTGGAACGCACGTAGGATAGCCCAATCGCTCCGGAGACAACCTATGTCCGACTCACGCCCCCACACCCCCTGGGAGAACCCCATGGGCACCGACGGCTTCGAGTTCATCGAATACGCCGCCCCCGACCCGCAGGCCATGGGCACCCTCTTCGAGCGCATGGGGTTCACGGCCATCGCCCGCCACCGGCACAAGAACGTCACCCTGTACCGCCAGGGCGGCATCAACTTCATCGTCAACGCCGAGCCCGACTCTTTCGCGCAGCGCTTCGCGCGCCAGCACGGCCCGAGCATCTGCGCCATTGCCCTGCGGGTGCAGGACGCCAAGGCTGCTTGGGAGCGCGCGATCTCGCTGGGCGCTTGGGCTTATGCGGGCCAGGCCGGTCCGGGCGAGTTGAACATCCCGGCCATCAAGGGCATCGGCGACAGCCTGATCTACCTGGTGGACCGCTGGCGCGGCAAGAACGGCGCGCAGGACGGCGACATCGGCAACATCGGCTTCTACGACGTCGACTTCGAACCCCTGGCCGGCGCGCGCGGCGCGGGCGCACTCAACCCTGCGGGCTTTGGCCTCACCACCATCGACCACCTCACGCACAACGTGCACCGGGGCCGCATGAACGAGTGGGCCGAGTTCTACGAGCGCCTTTTCAACTTCCGCGAAATCCGCTACTTCGACATCGAGGGCCAGGCCACTGGCGTCAAGAGCAAGGCCATGACGAGTCCCTGCGGCAAGATCCGCATCCCGATCAACGAAGAGGGCAATGACAAGGCCGGCCAGATCCAGGAATACCTGGACCGCTACCACGGCGAAGGCATCCAGCACATCGCCCTGGCCTCCACCCACCTGCATGACACGGTGGACGCCCTGCAACTGGCCGGCGTGAAGCTACTGAATACCAGCGAGACCTACTACGAGCTGCTGCCCCGGCGCATTCCCGGCCTGAAGGAGGACATCGCGGCCCTGCAGCAACGCAACATCCTGGTGGACGGCACGCCCCAGGAGCTGCTGCTGCAGATCTTCAGCGAGAACCAGCTGGGCCCGATCTTCTTCGAATTCATCCAGCGCAAGGGCAATGAAGGCTTCGGCGAAGGCAACTTCAAGGCACTGTTCGAATCCATGGAGTTGGACCAGATGCGCCGCGGTGTGTTGCCAGCCGCCTGAGCGGCACGCGTTAAGCCAAATTACTTCATTAGGCGACCATCCTACTTCGTCATCCCGCCCCCGCGCGAGGCATTGCGCATGGGGTGCTATTCTGGGTCCCCGCTTCTATCCAGCCTCGGCGCAATCAATGGGTGCGCCGACCCCGCGGCGCACGGCAACCGCCGGCTGCTGGACCCCCTGTAACCCCGAAGGCGCTGACGCATGTATATGTACAAATGGATTACCACCGCTGAAAAAGGCATCTTGGTTCTGATCGCCTTGTTCACGATCTACAGCGTCGGCGCCGAGATGTACACGGTGCTCATGACCGGCAAGATCACGCTGACCGACTTGCTGCTGATGTTCATTTACGCCGAGGTGCTGGGCATGGTGGCGGCGTTCTACAAGTACAGCAAGATTCCGATTGCGATCCCCATCTTCATCGCCATCACGGCCCTTTGCCGACTGATCATCCTGCAAGGCAAGGGCATCAGCACGGTGGACCTGATCTACGAGAGCGGTGCGGTGCTCCTGCTGGCCATCTCTGCCCTGGTCATCAAATGGGACCTGAAGTCTCACGCCAAAGATTCAGAGAACAACGACGCGTGAACGCTGATTCACCCACCCTTTTTCAAACTACTGCGCCAGGGACGACTACATGACCTCCGTCAAACAATGCATTGAGAAAAAAGCCGCGACGATCTTCTCGGTCCGGTCCACGGATTCCACCGAAGCGGCCCTGCAGCTGATGCGAGACAACCGCGTGCGGGCCATCCTCGTGATGGACGACGGGGTGCTGGTTGGCATCGTGTCGCAAGGCGATTGCGCCATCAAGGTGCTGCTGCCCAATCACGACCCCAAGACCACCCAGATCGCCAGCATCATGACCGCCAACCCCCTTACGGTCACGCTCTCGAACAGCCTGGATGAATGCATGGCCATCATGGTGCACAAACACATTCGACACCTGCCCGTGGTGGACCAGAAGAAGGTGGTGGGCGTGGTGTCGATCGGCGACGTGGTCAAGAGCGTGATCGAGCTTCAAGGCAATCAGATCAAGTTCCTGGAAACCTATATCAAGGGACACGGCGGCTGACCACGACCTGGTCCAGGCGCTCCAGCAAGTCCTGGGTGTGCGCGAACACCTGGGGCCGAAATGCCAGGTCCACATGCGCTGCGCGCTGCAGCAAACGGTTGTCCGCCCCAGGTAGGGTCGCGGTGGACGGCGGCATCACGATGTTGTCGCAGTTCGAATACCAGCAGGTAAAGCGCATGGCGTGCGCGGGCGTCCAGTCCTGGCGCAAGGCCTGGATCCACGCGCTGTTCTGACGCATCTGGCGCCCGTTGGGGAAATGGCTCCATCGCGCCAGCCAGGTTCCTGCGTGCGGGCTGCCCAACGTCACCACATGCGCCACGGTCGGCACATCCCCCTGCGTGCGCAGCCAGGCACGCGCCACCAGCCCGCCCATGCTGTGGCACACCAGCACCGGTGGCAGGCCTGTCGCTTGGTGCACACGTTGCACCGCCTCCTGCACGAGAGGCGTATACGCATCGATGGAGCCAAACACCGGCTCCAGGTTCACTGCAACAAAGGCCCGATCCTGGGCGTGCAGGCGGCGTAGCCAAGGGTTCCAGAAACCGCGGTTGCACACGAAGCCGTGCACCAGCACCACCCCATGGCGACCCGTCACCCGCTCGCCCGAGAGCTGATCGGGCATGGCGCGCCAACGAAAGGGCTGGCGCCAGGCAAAGACACGAAAGGCCATCACGACCTCGCGAGCCCAGGCGCCCGCGAGCTGACCGGGTGTCGCTTGTGGCGCTGGATCGTCGCGGGCGATCTGTGACAAGAGCACGAACTCCAGCGCCAGAACGATCGTGTAGCCCAGCGTGACCACGAAAAATCCGGCCAGCGCCCAAACGGGCGAGAGGGGCCACCACCCCACCAACCAGGTCACAGCGCAAACCAGGGTCCACAACGTCAACACCTGCTGCAAGCGCGCCAACGCTGAAAAAGAGGGGGCGTTGGAGGACATCAGCGGCTGCATGCCCCGAGTATGCCGGGGTGCATCCTAGGACAAGCCCGGTGGTCCGTTGGAGCACAGGTGAAGACAATGCCCACCCAAGGAGACCACATGAACAGGCACTGGCTCGCGAGCTACCCCAACGGCGTCCCGCACGACATCGACGTCACGCACTACAACTCACTCACGGCATTGCTGGAGGAGTCCTTCCGCAAGAACAAGGACCGCCCGTTCTCTGTCTGCATGGACCGCTGGATGACCTATGGCCAGGTGGACGCCCTGTCTAGCGCACTCGGTGCTTACCTGCAGTCGCGGGGCCTGGAGCCTGGCGCACGCGTGGCCATCATGCTGCCGAACCTACCCCAGTTCGCCGTGACCATGTCGGCCATCCTGCGTGCCGGCTACACCTGCGTCAACGTCAACCCCCTCTACACCGCCCGCGAACTCGAACACCAGCTGCGTGACTCGGGCGCGACCGCCATCGTCATCCTGGAAAACTTCGCGCACACCCTCGCCGACGTCATCGACAAGACGCAGGTGCGCGAAGTCGTCATCACCGGCCTGGGCGATCTGCTCGGGTTCTGGTACGGGCGCTGGCTCACGTTTGCGGTACGTCACCTGGCCAAGCTGGTCCCGGCCTACAAGCTGCCACTCACGGGGGATCGCGTGGCCACCCCCTTCAAGCAGGCGCTGGCGCGCGGTTCGACTCTCCCCCTGCGCCCGGGCGGTCAGACGCTGGACGCGATCGCCTTCCTGCAATACACCGGCGGCACCACCGGCCTGTCCAAGGGTGCGGTACTCACGCATCGCAACATCGTTGCCGCCATCTTGCAGGCCGAGGCCTGGTTCACGCCGGCACTGGGCAAGATCGGCGATGTCAGTCGCACGAACAGCATCGCGGCGCTGCCGCTGTATCACATCTTCGCGCTCACGCTGTGCCTGCTCGGAATCCGCTGGGGCTCGCACATGACGCTGATCCCGAATCCGCGCGACATCGGCAAGTTCGTACAGGTGCTCAAACAGCGCCCCTTTCACCTCTTGCCTGCTGTCAACACCCTGTTCAACGCCCTGCTGCAGCACCCGCAATTCAAATCGGTCGACTTCTCGCATCTGTGCGTCTCGCAAGCGGGCGGCATGGCCGCGTCCGAGGGTACGGCGCGCCAGTGGCAAAAGGTCACGGGCTGCGCGATGGTCGAAGGCTGGGGCATGAGCGAGACCTGCGCCATCGGCACCAATAACCCGGTCAACGCCACCGAGTTCTCGGGCTCCATTGGCCTGCCACTTCCGGGGATCGACGTCGCCATCAAGGACGACGAGGGTAAGAGCCTGGCGCTCGGGGAGTCCGGCGAGATTTGCATCCGCGGCCCCAATGTGATGACGGGCTACTACCTGCAGCCTGAAGAAACCGCCAAGGCCTTCACGCCTGACGGCTACATGCGCACGGGTGACATCGGGATCATGGACGACCGCGGCTTCACCAAGATCATCGACCGCAAGAAGGACATGATCATCGTCAGCGGCTTCAACGTCTTCCCCAACGAGCTCGAGAATGTGATCTCGCTGTGCCCGGGTGTCGTGGAATGTGCGGCGGTCGGTGTGCCCGACGCGATGCAAGGGGAGTCGATCAAGGTCTTTGTCGTCAAGAACGACCCCTTGCTCACCGAAGATGATGTCGCACGCTATTGCCGCGAGAACTTCACCGGCTACAAAGTACCGAAGTACATCGAGTTCCGCGACGAACTACCCAAGACCAATGTGGGCAAGATCCTGCGGCGTGAGCTGCGCGCCGGGAAGTAGGATGCGGGGGTGAGCACCCCGATCGCATTACCCGCCGGCGTCCAGGTTTTCGAGCGAGGTTGGCTGTCTGCCAACAACATCCTCCTGACCGGAGACGGGCCAACCGCCCTGATCGACAGCGGGTACTGCACGCATGCGCCCCAAACGCTGGCCCTGGTCGGCCAGGCCTTGCAGGGTCGCCCCTTAGACCTGTTGCTCAATACACACCTGCACAGTGACCACTGCGGTGGCAACGCCGCCCTGCAAGCGGCTTACCCGGCGGTGCGCACCTGGATCCCACCCGGGCACCTGCAGCAGGTGCGTGAATGGGACACCGTCGCCCTGACCTATGTCCCCACCGGTCAATCCTGCCCCCGCTTTCAGGTTGATGAGGCCTTGCGTCCGGGCAGCGTGGTGTATTTGGGCGCGCACGCCTGGCAGGTGCATGCCGCAGCGGGTCACGATCCGCACTCCATCGTGTTGTTTGAACCGAACTCCCGTGCGCTGATTTCTGCCGACGCCTTGTGGGAGAGCGGCTTTGGCGTGGTCTTCCCGGAGCTTGAAGGCGAGCAGGCCTTCGACGAAGTGGGCCGCACGCTCGATCTCATTGAAGCCATGGAGCCGGCCTGCGTCATCCCTGGGCATGGCGCTGTGTTCGTTCAGGTTGATCGCGCCTTGGCGCTGGCCCGCAAACGGCTCGCGGGCTTTATTGCCGCCCCGTCCAAGCATGCGCGACACGCCGCCAAGGTCTTGCTGAAGTTCAAGCTGCTGGAGGTGCAAGCCTTCACGCCGCAGGCCCTGCACCAATGGGCGATGCACACGGCCTACTTGGACATCATTCGGCGTCGCTGGGAGCCCGACACCGATCCTGCGGACTGGGTGGAGGCCCTCGCAGACGACTTGGTGGGTGCGGGTGCGGCATCGCGCGTAGACGGCCTGCTCTTGAACGCCTAGACGGGCCGAGATATTCCACCTCTGGTGGTAGGGTCAGCCACCCCCCTCAACAGGACTGTGCTTCGATAATGGCGTCACGCCCGATTGACGCCACTTGGCGTCTTCCAAAGATTACATCGATCCCTGTTGGGACTGGAGACGATATGAACCTCTACATCGCGGCATTTCTTGGCTTGGGTTGCGTTTTTGGGCTCGCCACCTTCAGCCATCGGCACCTTTTCAACGAGGGGCCTCACCGGCCAGAAGCGAGCGGGTCCATCTGCGACAAGGGAGCCTGGGCCTTTTGGGTGGCGATGTCCACGCTGCTGTGGCCTATCTTGGTGCTGTCGGGCCTGAATACCGCGTGGGTTTTGGCCAGGCGCAAAGCCCGGGCCTCCAAGTCGCCGATCGAACCGCGCTTGTAAACCAAGCCCTAGAAAAACAAAACCCCTCCGAGCGATTGCTGGGAGGGGTTTTGAGGGCTGTAAGAGCCTGGCGATGACCTACTTTCACACGGGAATCCGCACTATCATCGGCGCAGAGGCGTTTCACTGTCCTGTTCGGGATGGGAAGGAGTGGGGCCA